>CAZNSM010000357.1:0-3530 GCA_964575615.1 uncultured Pirellulales bacterium
GCTTGGGATTGCCCGAGCTTCCGTACGAGGCCGCACCGACCAGCTTGCAGCCGGGCACCTGCTTCATCATGAGCAGGAACGCTTCGCAACTGCTCATGTTGGCCGGCCCCATCAGAACCGCCACCTTGCCGCGATACCTCGGCCGCAGCTTGCCGGGTTCGAGGAGGCGCTCCTGGAGCGGTCCGAACCCGCTCGGCGCGCTTGCGTCGCGATAGACGTGTTTGGCATAGACAACGGGCTTGTCGATGAAGCAACCGGCGAATTCCTGGGCGAGAGGCTCGGCCCCCCCGCTGTTGGGACGGACGTCGATGACCAGGCCCCGCGCGCTGGCCAACTCCCCGAGGGCCACATACACCTGTTCGAGGGCCTTGGTGTGCTTGCCGTCCCAACTGTCGATTCGAATGTAGCCGACACCATTTTCGAACCGCCCGGTGTAGACGACGGCGCTGCGTTTCTGGAACGCGGGAACGACCCTGGCGATTGTGTCGAGGTTGTAGTTTCGCACGATGTCACGCTTGAAGGGCTGGACGGTCGTGCCGGCGACCTCGATCCAGATGTGCATGTCCCGCGCGTGGGCCAGCAGCTTAGCGACCGCCTCTGCGAAGGCCGCGGGGTTCTTGGCGCCTTCCAGAGCGGGCGTGTGTTCGGCAAACAAGCCGGCCCAGTCCACACCGCGCAGATCCTTGTACGAATACTGCGTGTCGATCGCCGCGCGCAACTTGGCGGCCGCCTGGACATTGCTCTGCGCCGCCGGCTGCGACGCGTTCTCTGCGGCGGTTCGGAACTGCACCGGATAAGGCAGGGCCGATTCGCCGGCGACGTTGCGACACTTCTGGGCGGCCGGACAGTTGACGCTGAAACGGTACTCGTGGTCGGCCGCGAGCTGCACGCGCATCACCAGCGTGCGGCTGTCGGCCCATCGCGCCCGACCGACCGTCTCAGGAAACAGCGGCCCCCCGCCACAGATCGAATACCCGCCCGTGCTCATGTCCTGATCGAAGACAAACCGCAGCTCCCGCAAATCGGGATCGACGTTCAGATCCCCGTTGCGCGGCACCGTCTCAACCACCTTTGGAGGCACGGCCAATAGGCTCGTGGCCGGCAATATCACCAGAGCTACCCAGACCAGACCGATCGTTTGCTTCGAGATTCCCATGTCTCCACCTGGACATTCGAGTTTACGATTCATGATTCACGATTGAGTCGCGTTGGAGACGCACGAGGCCAAATCATAATTCGTAGACCATGAATCGTAAATCCAAAACCGGGCGGGTAGGGGCCAATCATTCCGCCAGAGACGGACCCGCATGCGGGTTCACCGGCGTTTCTGGATGGGCAGGCCACAGGCGCCGAACTCGGTCTTGGGGCTGTCGACACGGCCCTGGCTGAACGCGGGGGCCCATAGGCCCTGCGTCTCACCCATCGGCTCGAAGCCACTGTTCGGATCGGTGCCGGCCTTCAACTCATAGGAAACGACCGGAACCAGGCTCTGTAGCTTCGTCATGTAATAGCCCTGCTCGAATTTCAGATCGTCGAGCGAGACGTGCCATTGGAGGATGATCGTGTTTCGGCCGGCGGTCAGCTTGTCGATGGGCAGCTCGATGTCGTACGTACCGTCGCCGGTCTTGTGGAAAGGCAGACTCACCGTGTCCGTCACCGGGGCGTCCGCCTTGCGGCCGAGCAGCACCCCTTCGAGCGGAGCCTCGGCGTAGGGCAGGCGAACCGACAGAAGCGCGGTGTCCTGCGGGCCCTTCAGGAGCGTCAGGTAGGCTTTAACCCGCGCCTTGCCCTCGGGCAGAATCATCCAGTAGTCGATCTGCCTGCCGACGAATTCGGGCCTGTCCCACTGCTGGTAGGCGGGCTTGGGCGCGGGGACATCATCCGCATCAAGCGGCTCGGGGAGGTTCTCCACCGCCGCCTCCTCGACGTGAAGATCGCCGTAGATGACGCGATAGGTTTCGGAGTCTTTGGGGCGATACCAGAAGATAGGCGTCTCGGCCTCGCCCAGCATGACGCCTTGGCCCTGATAGGTCCACTCGCCTTCGCCCCGGAAGAACCGCGTGAACAGCAGGTAGTTCTGAATCGTCTGACCCAGTGCGATCTGTTCTTCGCTGCTGAGGTCCATCTCTTGGAACTGCGTGGCGACGTCCGGGAGCTGCTTGAGATAGTCCTCGACGGCCACCCCGTCAGGGAAGCGGCCATTGTTGAACCTCTCGGCGAGGAGCCGCAGACCCTCGATGAAGGCTTCTTCCGTTCCGGCGTGGAGATCGAGCGTGCTGTCCTGCTGAACCTTGTAGCCCTCGGGCACATCCATGCTGAACCACACGTCCTCCACGGGCACGTCGAACTGCATGTTCTTACAGACCACTCGCATCTGCCCCTCGTTCTGCTCGATGCGAACAGGCAGCCCGGTTTCGGCGTCGGCCCAGATCGTGATCTCGGCGCGCGGGTGGCTGGCCCGGAAACCGACGACCTCGACACCGTCCATCTGTTGAAGGCCAAGGTTCTCGACGACAAAGTCAGGAGTCTGCTGCAACATCACAATGACGTTCTTCAGATTCTCCATGTAGTTCGGCATGGGTGGCAAGCCTTCCAAGCCAATGTATTGGGCCTCCCTCTTCGTCTCGGAGAACGTCAGGATTCGGCCGGCCTCCAGGTCGATGATCGTGACGTAGTCGCCCATGCCGGGCAGGATCCTTCGGATGCGCGAGCCCATGACCAGATCGCGGACGATGGGGGCGCCGCTGTCTTCGTCGCCGATGACGATGTCGAACTGGGCGGTGCTGGCGTTGAGAATGGGTTGGATGACCTGGGCGAAGGTGAGCGTCGAGCCGACGGGGTTGCCAAAAAAGCGGAACCCGATCACAGCGGCGATTACGATCGCGGCCGCTGCGGCAATCTTCGTTCCTTTGCTGGTCATGATGATTCTCCATAACGCCGGCTCAGGATGCGTTGTGGCACGCCGGCGACGCTCTTCCAGCTCATCGAGGGCGCCGCGCAACATTCGCTCGTCCGCCCCCGGGCCGGCTGCAATCTGTGATTCGTGGATCAGTCGTTTTATCTCATCTGCCGGTTTCATCGGGTTGCCTCACCGTTGAGAAGTAACCGCAGTTTGTCGATTCCATAACGGTAGCGGCTCTTGGCCGTGTTGGGCGAGATCTGACGGGCCGTGGCGATGGCGCCGAAGGTCATCGAGCCGTGCAGGTGCATCAGGACTGCTTCGCGCTGCTCGAACGGCAACTCGGCCATCGCGAGGCTGAGCCGCTCGAGCTGTTCGTTGCACTCGACCGCCTCGACGGGTCCATCGGCATCGGCGGGCGTCGTGTCATCGATACCAGCCCCTAACCGGCCGCGTCGCCGCTCGGCCTTGTTCCTGTTGCGAGCGTGGTTGGCCACACAGGTCAGCAGGAAGCCCTTGAGACTGCCGGTCAGCCGGAAGTCGTCCAGGCCCCGCACGAACGATACGAACACATCATGCACCACGTCCTCGCAGGCGCTGCGGTCGTTCAGCAGGGCCATCGCCAACAGCA
>CAZNSM010000358.1:0-3490 GCA_964575615.1 uncultured Pirellulales bacterium
ATGCACAGTTGGAAGGCCATGCTCGATCTGCTCGAAGCGGTGGACATGCCCGAGACGCTGGGTTTCCAGGCGGACATGGCCCACACGTACCTGTACCTGATGGGCTACAACGCGCCGGAAGCGGCGCTGCTGAAACCCGGCTATTCCGAAGACGAGTTTTACGCCGCCTACGAAAAGATGGTCGACAAGCTGCGTCCCTGGACGATCGACTTCCACGTCGCCCAGAACGACGGCGAGGTGCGCGGCGCCGGTTCGCACGACAAGACGGGCAAGCACTGCCCGGCCGGCGATCCCAAAGGCAAGCTCGACGTCGTTCGCTGCGCCGGCTACTGGCTCAAGGACGCTTCGAAGCGCGGCCTCCAGCACATCTGCTGGGACGGCTGCATGTTCCCCAATGCGATGCTCGAGACGCAGAGCACCTGGAATGAGATCCTCGACGTGATGCTCAAAGTGCGTGCCGCCCACGGATGGACGGCGTAGCGGCAGGGAGCGCGCCGCACACCATTTGCGAACGTCTGCGACCTTGAATTGAATAAGGAATCACTGCAATGGCCAAAACACTGAACGTCGGCATCATCGGCTACGGCTTCATGGGCCGGACCCACTCCAATGCGTACCGGAAGGTCGCCAATTTTTTCGATGTGCCGTACAAGCCCGTCCTCAAGACCATCTGCGGACTGGAGGAGAAAGAGGCAAAAGCCTTCGCCGACCGGTGGGGCTTTGAAACGTACGCGACCGACTGGCACGAGGTGATCGACGACAAGAGCATCGATGTCGTTGACATCTGCGTGCCGAACAACTACCACGCGGAGATCGCCATCGCCGCCGCCAAGGCGGGTAAGGCCATCTGCTGCGAGAAGCCCCTGGCGCTGAACGTCGCGCAGGCCAAGAAGATGGTCGATGCCGTGGAGAAAGCGGGGGTGCCCAACCTGGCGTCGTTCAACTATCGTCGCGTGCCGGCGGTGACGCTGGCCAAGCAGCTTATCGACGAAGGGCGTCTGGGCAAAATCTTCCATTACCGAGCCAACTTCCTCCAGGACTGGACGATCTCGGCGAAGGTCCCGCAGGGCGGAATGGCCACCTGGCGTCTGGATGTCAAGGCGGCCGGCTCCGGCGTGACGGGCGATCTGCTGGCCCACTGCATTGACACCGCCATGTGGCACAACGGGCCCATCAGCTCCGTCTGCGCGATGACCGAGACCTTCGTGAAGGAGCGCGTGCACGCCGAGACCGGCAAGGTCGAGCCGGTTGGCATCGACGACGCATGCACGTTCTTCTGCCGCTTTGACAACGGCTCGCTCGGCAATTTCGAATCCACGCGGTACGCACGGGGGCACAAGGCCCTCTACACGTTCGAGATCAACGGGGAACATGCCTCGATCGCCTGGGACCTCCACGATCTGCATCGCCTGAGCTACTTCGATCATCGCGACGATTCCATCGTGCGCGGCTGGCGGTCGATCCATGTCACCGACGGCGACATGCCCTACATGGGCAAGTGGTGGGTGCCGGGGTTGCAGATTGGCTACGAGCACTCGTTCGTGCACCAGACTGCTGATTTCCTGACGAACATGGCCAAAGGCAAGCCGACGGCGCCGACGTTCCGCGACGCTCTGGCGACGCAGAAGGTCTGCGAAGCCGTGCTGGCTTCCGCCAAGGTCGGCAAGTGGAAAGACATCACGTACTGAACAGAACCAGGCCCGACGGGCCGAGGGCATAACGAAGAAGGGATAGTGAATTATGGCGACGAAGGCAGTGGCCGAGAAGGCCCTCGAACAGGGAAAAGGTATTCTGCGTCTGACGCCCACGTGGGTGCCGCGTTCGTTCTGCGTTCCGGGTCGGCGGATCAAGCTGCACCCCGATGATTACTACGCGCTGGGGGGCGAGCGAGGTGGCCTGGACGAGCGATGGTTCAGCTCCACCACGCCGGCCGACAACGGTCCGCTCACCTCGCCCAACGAGGGGTTGAGCTTCATCGTCTTCGAGGACGGCGACAAGACCAAGCAGATTTTGCTTCGCGACGCGATCGACGCGCTGAAGGGCGAGATCATCGGGGACCGTCTATGGAAGCAGTACAAGCGATGGCCGATGTACTCGAAGTTCTTCGACAACAAGGCGGCGCTGCCCCATCACATTCACCATCGGGACGAGCATGCCAAACTGACGGGCCAGCTCGGCAAACCGGAGGCCTATTACTTCCCGCCGCAGGTGAACAATCACGGCGGCGACTTCCCCTATACCTTCTTCGGGCTGTATCCCGGCGTGACCCGAGACCAGGTCCGCAAAGCCCTGGCGGATGCAGCCGAGGGCCGGGACAACGCCATCACGGCTCTGGCGCCCGCCTATCGACTCACCCCCGGGACCGGTTGGGATGTCCCCCCCGGTGTCCTTCACGCCCCGGGCAGCCTTTGCACGTACGAGCCGCAGAAGGCCTCGGACGTCTTCGCGATGTACGAAAATGTCACCCACGACCAGGTCGTGCCCAAAGAGTTGCTGTGGAAGGACACACCCAAGGACAAGACCGGCGATGTTGACTGGCTGCTTTCAGTGATCGACTGGGACCTCAACGTCGACCCGGACTTCGCCAAGAACCGGTTCATGCAGCCGGTGCCGGTGCGGCCGGTCAAGGAGATGCAGGCCGCCGGCTACGTCGAGAACTGGATCTGCTACAAGTCCACCGCCTTCAGCGCCAAGGAGCTGACCGTGCTGCCGGGCCGGACCGTGACGATCAAGGACAGCGGGGCCTACGGAATGATTATGATGCAGGGCCACGGCAAGATGGGCGCCTGGGACATCGAGACGCCCACCATGATTCGTTATGGGCAGTTGACCTACGATGAGTACTTCGTCACGGAAAGTGCGGCCAGGGACGGCGTCAAGATCACCAACCCGTCGAAGGCCGATCCGATCGTGATGCTCAAGCATTTCGGCCCTGACAACCCCGATCTGACTGTGAAATAGCATGCGGGATGGCTGCCCGCCCACGCGTGGGCACAGACCGGTCCTGCCGTATCTATGAGGAGACCATCATGTCGCAGAAGAAATCGAGCCTGTCTCGTCGCGCGTTTCTAAGACGCACGGCGACTCTGGCGGCGGTGCCGTACATCGTTCCGGCCTCGGTATTCGGACGCAACGGCGCTGTCCCACCCAGCGAGCGCATTATCGTTGGCGGGATCGGCATTCGCAGCCGCGGCCAGCACGACCTGCGCTGGATGCTGCCGGAGCCCGACGTCCAGTTCGTCGCGATCTGCGACGCCCAGAAAGCCAGCCGCGAGACCGTCAAGAAGATTGTCGATGACCGCTACGGCAACAGCGACTGCGCCATGTACCCGGAGATTCGCGAATTCCTGGCGACCCGAACGGATATCGACGCCATGTTGATCACCACGGGAGACCGCTGGCACGCCTTGGCCTCGATCTACGCCATGCGGGCGGGCAAGGACGTCTACTCCGAGAAGCCCTCGGCGATGACCATCGCAGAAGGGCAGGG
>CAZNSM010000359.1:0-3457 GCA_964575615.1 uncultured Pirellulales bacterium
TAAGGAGATCGACAGATCGCCGGTATGAGAGTCATGGCTTTTTTGCATGGAGCATTGCGATGAAACGGAACTGCTCTCTGATGTCCGACGGACGCGAAGACCGTTCTGTTCGAATTGACCTTTCGGCCTGCGAGAGCGAGGCCGCCGATCATGAGAACCTTTTCGCGTGGAGCGCGCGGGCCCGGCGGGAGACCGAGTACTTTCTCAACGGCCATATTCGCGATGCATCGGCGGGCTGGCCGGTGCTCTCGGCGCCCCGCCGGATCGTCGCATAGATGCGGCTGACAAACTGCCCTGCGTCAACAAGTCACGTGGATCAAGGCCGCCTTGGGCTTGGCGAATTTGTTGTAGGCATCGATCAGCTCGGGTGTGGGCAGGGCACAGAACTCGATGCGATGCTCGCGGAGGAAGTCGCAGCCCTCCGGCGTCAGTTCGGCGACGCCGGACTGCCCTGTTCCGATGAACACCTTCTTCGGGCCACCCTTGCACACCCTCTTCAGCTCCGCCGGGCCGATCTTGTGCGACGTGCCGTAAGCCTCCTTGGCAAGTCTCTTCTTGCGCCTTTTGACCTCGCCACTGGCCAGGACATACACGTCGGTCTCATACGTCGTCTTGCCGATCGTGATTTCGCCAAAAGAGGTCCCCATGATTTCGGATGAAGCCGGCATAATCACATCCCCAATGTCCTGGATCGCGCCGCCTTCGCTGCGGCGTCGTGTGTCCCTATTATGAACGCCGATCGGAAATCAGGCAAGCCTTCTTGCGACCGACCATGCGTGCGGTCGGATGGCCTGGGTTTCCCGGATGCAGGACGAAGCGGCTGCATCGGGGTGTGGTCACTCGATCGCCGTCACGGTGGTGATGATCGCCATGACGACGTCGGAGAACGCCGCCTGCCCCGGCGTGGAGGAGGTGGTCCTCAGGACGCGCCCGCGGAGCGAAGTTCTCTGCTCCGCGGAGCGCAGCCAGCCCGTCGCGCGGTCCACGGTTCGATCGATCTGTGAGGAACCTCCCAATTGGCTGCTGACCGTCGTCGCGCCGACCTGATAGATGATGGGTTCGTCCTCCATGCCCCGCCGTCCCTCGGCAACGATCTTGCAGGAGTCCTCCTCAAGGACCGTGATCGTGTAGTTGCCGGGTATCTCGAAGCGTGCCTCCAGTCGGAGCGGGATGGGCCCATCCCACTGGCTGCCCTTCTGCACCGGCTCTTCGGGCAGGCGGACGATCAGATGGTCGAGCAGGCCACGAATCGCATCTGTTCCGAAGATGAAGGACTCTTCGAACTGCTGTTTCAGTGCCAAGGCCCTGCTCCGGCGTGAGCCATAGCGCTGGTCGGCCTTTGCGATGGCCTGCTCAGCCCTTTCCTTGAGTTGTTCTCTCATCATTTCGTCTTCGACCTCGACGCGGCCGGCGGCAACAGCCAGGAACAGCTCATCGAATCCCGGATCGAGCAGTTCGCCCTGATCCGAAACGTGAATCGTGAAGCGCTTCCCGACAAAGGGCACGTAGATTCCCGCCATCGAGTCGGCCTCGCTCAGAGGTTTGTCCGAATCGTACTCGCCCAGCACGGTTCCCCCCATCTGGGTCCTGACCTGTATCGCACGAAGCGTGACCACGACGGGGACAGCCCCATCGGGTCGCGCCCTCTTGGCTTCGAGAGCAACCGTGAACGATTGGGTGTTCACGAACTCCACCTGTTGCCCAGCCTCCTGGGAGGAGATGTCCAGCCGCGTGGTCACGCGCAGGGTCGGTCCGGCTCCGGGACGTGGGTCGAATCGCAGGCGGATCGTGTCGGCAGCAGGCGACAGAACTGCCTCAGGCGAGGCGATCCGTTCGGAAGGCGCGACCTCGCCAGCCGCCGATTCGGCCGAAGACCCCGTTTCAGCGACCTCTTGCTGGCGGTGCCGAATGGGGAATTCCCTGACCGGCGAGGAGTCCCGGGAGCGGAGGAACAGAACAAGGCCGATGTGAGCCGCCGTCGCGACGGCAAGCACGCCGACAACGAGGATGAGCCGGCGGCGGTTCGACTTGGCTGGCGTTGCGGAGGCTGTCGCAGGTTCCTTGTGGGGTTTCTCGACCGCCTCGGAAGAGACCGAAGCCACAGGTTCGGAGGCGACACGGCCCGTCGAAGCGTCGAGGAAGCTCCCGCACGCAGGGCATTCCACGAAGATGCCTGCGGAGTCTGCGGGCACGTCGATCGCCCGACCGCACATCGGGCAAGCGATCGTCCGAGCCGGCCTTTCCTCCGTCCGCACCGGCTCACCACCGGGGATCACCACCGCTTCCTGGCACTTCGGGCACCTGCCCTTCCTTCCGGCGTGGCGGCTGGAAACCTTGATCTTCATGCCGCAACTGCCACAGCGAAACGTGATGATGCTCGATTGGGAAGGCACCTCCACGGCGGTCCCGCATCGGGGGCATTTGCCGCTCTTGCCCGCGTACTTGTCGTCCACACGGATCGACTGGCCGCACTTCGGACAGGAGAACTTGATCATGGTTGGGTCCTCCGAACGGCCCCCACGGCCTGAACCATGACTTCTCGTTCGTCGCTACAAATGGCATCTCGTGCATCTATAATACCATAGAAACAGGCCGGATCCCAAGCCCTCACCACACGGCCATAGAAAAGGGGCTGTGAGCGGTGTGCTCACAGCCCCACGAAATCCTCTGTTTCCAGCCTGAAACTGTCGGTATGGCTGGAGGTGGCAACGTCCGACTACTGCGCTGCGGCCGGTCTGCCAAAGCCGACGTCGTCGATGTAGACGGTGCCCGTGCCGCCGGCGACCGGGCTGGTCCGGTTGCCGACGCCGATGGTCATCTTCTCGATCGACGCCGGATTGACGCCGCCAAACTCACTCAGCGAGAGCTGCCACAGTTGCCACTCGGCCGCCAGGACGGCGTCCGGGTCGCCATTGCTGACGGTCGCGGTGTGCCCGGCGCGGTCTTCCAGCGTGATGTAGAGCGTCTGCGCCGAGTTCGTCGCCTCGCCACGGAAGTACAACCTCAGACTGTCGCCTCCGCCAACGGTCCAATCCTGGGCCGAATCAAAGATCCGCTCGGCTTCCGAGTAGAACGGCGAAGCCGAGTTGTCGTACTTCAGAGGCATCGACTGCCGCCCGCCGTGGACGATGGTCCGCTCGGCGAACGGGGCGTTGAGGTAACCGACCGTCGAGCCGGTGTTGTTGACCCAGCCGTCCAGCCAGGTGTCGAAGATCGTCGTCTTGGCATCGACGTCGTCGTTGTAGCTCTCGAAATCATCCACCACCGCAAATTCGGCGGTGGTAAAGCTCCACAGGACGCTGGCCCACGCCGGAACGTCGTCGGCCTCATTGACCTCCTCGACCATCCAGTAGTACGTGGTGCCGAACTCCAAGTTACTTGGAACGAACGCGGCAGCGCTCACCGTCCCGGCCAGGGTCGCGGCGTCTGCGGCGGTCCCCAGATACACCTTGTGCGA
>CAZNSM010000360.1:0-3445 GCA_964575615.1 uncultured Pirellulales bacterium
CGCCGTTTCGGACGGTGTCGCCAGCGGTTCGAAGGGCCGGAATCAGGGAAAAGTCGCTGCTGTCGGCCGAGGCGTTGTGCCCCTCGATGGCCAGAACGTTGACGCCCTCGACGAGCAGGTCGGCCGCCGGACCCAACGCGATCATCTCGGGCGTTCCGGCCTCGTGCGACGACGCGGTCGTCGCGAACGTCGCCGGTCCCTCGGGCATGTTGCGCCGCGTCACCTCCCGCCCGTTCAGGTAGGCGATGAAGCCGTCGTCGTAGTCGATCTCCAATTCCAGCGTGCCGTCGCCGACAGGCGCCGATATGGAGAACATCGTGCGGATGTACAGAGTCACGTAGCGACCCTGCATATCGGCCAGGACCGTGGCGTCGTCGTTGTCGCCATAGCCAAAGCCCGCCGGACCAGCCGGCCAGGCCGAATCGTCAAAGTCGAGTTGAGTCCACGCCTCCGCCGGCTCGCTCGGCGTCGCCGTGCCGGCCAAATAGCGCCACAGCCGGCCGGCCTCAACCAGCGCTGTCGCCTCCGACCCAAGCTGAATCGTCATCGCACCTGCCCGACCCGCCGCCAGCGCCAGAACGCAAACCAGCCCCAATCGCACCCCAAACCGTGCCATGAGAGTTCCTCCAACACGCCCGTCCGCCGCCCGCCCCGGGCCGACCCCTCCATTATACCAAATCCCGCCGACCGAATCTCGTATCGCGTCGCCCGTCGTTCCCGGGAGATTGTGGGGCGTGCACGATTCCGCCGTTTGTAGTGGCGTCGTAAGACGCTACTTCCCTGTTGCCTTGCTCCCGTTGTGGGGCCCTGCGCCCTTACGGGCGCACTACGAACGGGGGAGCCGCAGGTTGAGCTGCAATCTCCGGCAGTTCTCTGTACCCGAAACCACCTCCCAATCCACCATCCCCAAGCGTCCGCTTGAGGCTGCCACGCTTTCACGCTTCTACCCATTTACGGCGCAGCTACGAGCGACGAGATACGAGAAACGGCTTTGAAGAGGAGTCGTGTGCAAGGCATACCGCGAAATTGCTTGTAATCCCACGCGGGGTGGACTATCCTGCGGTTCGAAAGGCCATGCGATACCGTCGGGCACGGCTATAGGGGGTATGTCGGCTTCATGAGACCATATGGGAAATCCCGATCATGATCAAGTATAAGCACGTTCTCGCGTTGAACCCGTACTTCGCCCATACCACGGCGATCATGCATCTGTTCCCGCCCACCGGCCTGGAGTACATCGTCGCCAGTATGAAAGACCTGGTCGGCAAAGTGACCCAGCTCGACCTTCGCTATGAGAAGGCCTACCAAGACCCGGCGGCGCTCAGCGCATTCATCCGCCGGGACGTCGATCTCGTGTGCGTCAGCATCCGCTGGCACACACAGTTCGAGAGAATCTGCGACTTCGTCGCCCAACTGCCCGATGAGGTCCCGATCGTCGTCGGGGGCTACGAGGCAACCCTGGAAGTCGAGCAGTTGTTTCAATGCTGCCCGAACGTCGATATGGTCGTGCGCGGCGAGGGCGAGGAGATCATCAAGCAAATCATGACCGGCGTGCCGTACGAGGAGATTCGCGGGCTTTCTTTCCGGCGCAACGGCCAGATCGTCCACAACGAGAACCAGGTCCTGCCCGATCTGGCGCATATCGCCTATCCGGACCGGTCTCTGCGCCGCCACGAGTACTACTGGCTGCAAGGGGGCTGTCGGCTCAGCCGGCAGACGTTCGACACGGTGCTCACGACGCGGGGTTGCCCGTTCAAATGCAAGTTCTGCACCTTCAGTCTCAACCCGCTCGGGCAAAAGCGGGAGTACACGGAGCGGCCGATCGAATCGGTGATCGAGGAACTCAAGGGCATCACCGCCGACATCGTGCTCTTCAGCGACGACAACATGTTCACGAACCTTCAACGCAGCGAGCAGCTTTGCGATCTGATCATCGAAAGCGGCATCAAGAAGATGTTCGTCGTCCAGGCCCGCGTCGACATCGCCAAGCATCCCAGGATCCTCGACAAGGCGCAGCGAGCGGGCTTCAAGATCTTCCTGATGGGGATCGAGTCGCCGCACGACCGCATCCTGAGCCAACTGCAAAAGGGCATCACGCAGCAGGTGATCCGGGATTCGATGGCGGTCCTGACACAGTACGACTTCCTCCTGCACGGCTACTTCATCTACGGCAACATCGGCGAGACCGAAGAAGAGATGCTCTATATCGCCAAGTTCGCCAGGGAGATCGGGCTGGACACCATCAGCTATCAGAAGCTCCGCATCGAGAAATTCTCGCCCTTGAAGGAAGTCGTCGAGAGCACGCCGGGCTATTATTACAGGCGCGTCGGCGGCCACGTCTATTCCGACCGCTACGGTCGCGAAGAGCTCAAACGGATCCGCAGCCGAATCAGCCGCGAGTTCTACACCCCTCGGCAGTTGCTCCGGATCGCCGCAAAGGCCCGGCGGATTGGATTGGTTACCACCCGCGACGTGGTGGTGCCCCTGCTCAAGCTGCCGCTCCTGCTGGGCAGTATGGCCGTCGGCAAGACACACAAGAGAAGGCAGCGAGCCGCCGCAGGCATCCGTGTCTCGGCATCGAACCACGCGCCGGCGGCCAAATGAAACCAAGTCCGGCGGTAGCAGCCCCACCGCCTCGCTGTCAGCGTTTGTATGCCCTTACGGGCACACTACGAACGGCGAGCGACGAGGCACGAGCGACGGCGGTTGAAACGGTGCAGCGGCAACCACTCCGGGCTGCCGCTGCGGTCTGACCGTCTGAAGGATTGTCGTTCGACGGCCCGCGCGGGGCGGGCCGTGGAATTCCAGATTACCACCAGTGATACGGTGCGCCGGTAGTACCGCCGCCGGGCGAGTAACGATGCTGCATCTCGGAGAAGTTGCGCCACTCCTGGTGGGCGTCGAGGAAGACGATATTGCTGCCTTCCGGCCGGCTGCCGCGACGCAGGTGATTCGTGCGGTCGTAGAGCTGGTGGCGGGTGAACAAGCCGCCGATGACCTCGACGAAGTTGCCGGTTTCGCGATCGGCGGTGGTGCTCAGCGTCGCGTCGCAGATCAGCTCAGCCTTGGCGGCGCCCTTTTCGTTGAGCGTCTTGACCCACTTCTTCGGCTCGGTGCCCGGCTCGTAGAGCGGATGGCCTCCGGGACGACCTGCCTCTGTGTCCATCATGAAGAAGTAGCTGGTCACACGGTAGGTGCCCGTGCGGTTGGTCACCGCGGCCTCATCGACGTGCTGAACCGGAGTCCCGTACGGCGGGTCCTGGCCGAATTGCCAGACGATGGACATGTCGGCATTCTTCGAGAGGTCGGCGGGACAATAGAAGATGTCCCGCGTGGCGCCGCTCTTGAGGATGAAATCGGTCGTGAAGTACGAGACGTCCCACAGCCACCAGCCGCCGGCGTTCAGCGGCAGCTTCGCGTCGTTCTCGTTGGCGTACATGTGCAG
>CAZNSM010000361.1:0-3444 GCA_964575615.1 uncultured Pirellulales bacterium
ACAAGCCGCTGATGGCCGACTGCATGGTGGGCAACCACGCCAGGGCCGCGACGGTCTTCCCCGTGGTCAGCGGCTATCATGCCCTGGGCGCGCGCGTCGAGGACGTGACGATCGACGGCAACAAGGCGAACAACATCGCGTTGAACGGCTGCCGGGGCGCGGGGATCTTTCTCTACGGATCGCACGGCGCGACCATTCAAGGGTGCACGATTCGCGGATACCACGGCGACGGCATCAGCTTCCAACAGTCCAACGACGTCACGGTGACCGACTGCGTCAGCGAGGACAACGCCGCGTTGGGGCTGCATCCGGGCAGCGGCTCGCAGCGGCCCACCGTGCGACGCTGCATCGCCAGGCGGAACGGGACGGACGGCCTGTTCCTGTGCTGGCGGGTCCGGCATGGGCTCTTCGAGGAAAACGTCCTCGAAGACAACGGGCAATTCGGCATCTCCATCGGGCACAAGGACTCCGACAACCTCCTGCGTCGGAACGTCGTCCGCGCCAACAAGGAGCACGGCGTCTTCTTCCGCAACGAGTCGCTGGGCATGGCGCCGCACCGAAACCGGCTCGAAGAGAACGCCATCGAGAACAACGGCGGCGCCGAGATTCGCATTCGCGGACACGTGAACGATCTCGTGTTCCACAACAACGTGATTCGCGACAGCCGCACCCAGGACACCAACGTTGGAGTCCTGATCGAAGAGACCGTCGGCCCCGTTGTCCTGGACGGCAACAAGATCGAGACGCAGACGCCCGTAGACGACCGCCGGGTCTCCAAGCCGAACTGACCCATCCTACCGATACGGAGTGACATCATGAGACAGCCCCGTTTCTATCTCGTCGTCGCAGCCACAGCCTTCCTTCTGACGTCGACGGCCTTGTCGCAGGAAACCGAGGAGAAGGTTTCGCCCAGGAAACGCGGGCACGTGCGGATCGCCACGCTCGGACCCCAGGCGCCGTCGGTCGATGCGAACGCCGAGCCGCAGAAGATCGTCGAACGGGTGATCGCCCATTGGAAGGGGCGGTTCGCGCAGGTGCTGCCGGATCAGCCCGACCTGATCGTCGTGCCCGAGGCGTGCGACCGCGCGAGCGGCCTTTCGGGAGAGAAACGTCTGGCCTACTACCGCGTCCGCAAGAACCAGGTCCGCGACTACTTCGCCCAGGTCGCCAAGGAGAATCACTGCTATGTCGTCTATTCGGCCGCCAGAGAGATGGACGACGGCACCTGGCGCAACTCCAGCATCCTGATCGGGCGGGATGGTCAGATCGTTGGCGCCTACAATAAGAACCATGTCGTGATCGAGGAGACCACCGAAAACGGCATCCTCTGCGGGCGGGAGGCGCCGGTCTTCGACTGCGACTTCGGGCGGGTGGCCTTCGCGATCTGCTTCGACCTCAATTTCGATGAGCTGCGTCTGAAATACGCCAAGGCCAGGCCCGACCTGATCGTATTCAGCTCCATGTACCACGGCGGCCTGATGCAGGCGTACTGGGCTTACTCGTGCCGGGCCCACTTCGTCGGCGCGATCGCGGGCCTTCCCTGCGAGATCCGCGATCCCCAGGGCGACGTGATCGCGTCGAGCACGAACTACTTCGACTTCGTCGTCGCCGACGTGAACCTCGACTGCTGCCTGGCGCACCTGGACTACAACTGGTCGCGGCTGCGGGCGATGAAGGCCAAGTACGGCCCGAAGGTAACGATCAAGGACCCCGGTTTTCTCGGCTCGGTTCTGATAACCAGCGAGCACGAGACCGTCACCGCCGACGAGATGGTCCGAGAGTTCGAGATCGAGCTGCTCGACGACTACATGGCCCGCGCGCTGGCCCATCGCCACACGCCGGGCAACATGGAATAAGGACCCGCATGGGGTCAGACTTGTACGGGCGAATGATGATTCGCCCCTACCTCGGCGATTCGTCGTCCGGCAGGGGAGGCAGCGGGTCGCTCAGGTTGTACGTCACGACGGTCGAACCGTTGAAGCCCGTGGTCGCCAGGATCCAATCGACGCCGGCGGCGCGCAATTCATCGAGCGTCTCCTGCGACAGGCCCGGCTCCAGACTCGGATCGAACAGGAACCACTCGAAGAAGTTGTGGTGTCCCGGCACATATGTCTGCGAGTACTCGCCCGTGAGGGTCAAAGGCTCGCTCGTCAAGCCGGAGATCGTGGTCTCGACCCAGCGGACCAGCGGCGCCGTGTACCCCGCCGTCGGTCCGGTCGGATGGGGCGGCCAGTAGAACGTGGTCTCGACTGTCACAGGCCCGCCCTCGACCCGCCGCGTCTGGAGGATGTCATCGGGGTCGGCCGACAAGGGGACGCTAAGCTCGACCCGGTCGCTCTTCGTGCCGGTCACCGCGCCGGTCCCGTCCCAGTCGAGCACGGGTTCGTCGTACTCCACATCGAGATTGTACGAGAGGTCCGAGAGGAACAGGACGGGACAATCTTCCGGCACCAGACCGTAGATGCTGAACGACGTGGTCAGCGTGCAGCGTCGCGCGTTGTCCAGATGGTCGAGCCGCCAGGAGTCGGTCGTCTCAAACCCCGCCGCAACATAGCTGCGCGAGGCCTCCGTCTTGATCGGCTCATCCGGATCTGCGTCAGGCGGGTCCTGCACGACAAACGCGTGCTGCGCCTCGGGCCAGGACGCGGGCGAGCCCGATATCGTCGAGAAGCTGCCCCGATCATGGTACCGGTGCGTCGCGTCCTCGAACAGGCAGACACCCAGGTTCTCGGTGGTCAGCCAGCGGCTTCCGGCCCGGAGCTGCCAATCCGACTTGAGCCGGTGGGCGCCGAAGATCGGCGCGTGCTCGCCCTGCAAGACCGAAAGGCGGATCGAGCCGCCCGCCAGGAAGCGACGCTCGGCGGCACCGCTCGACGACTGGGGAACCTCGCGAATCTGCTTGACGACCAGCTCGCCGGTCGGCGCGATCTTCTTGTACTCGAAGTCCAGTTTGTGCGGGGTGCGGCCCGTGTCCTGCACGAACTGCGCCGCGGCGCGGTCCAGCAGCCGGGCGAGGGCCTTGTAGTCGTCCTCCCAGGCGAGCACCGTCTGTCCGAGCGGGACGAGATTGGAGTAGCGTCCCAGGCGGACGTAGACGAAATCGGAATCGCTGGACGTCGAAGCGCTGACCTCCTCCGGGATCAGGCCGGGCTCGGGATTGGCCACTGACACCGCGCCGGCCTGGGTGACGAACGCGATGCTCGATCCATACGTCCCGTACTCAAGGATCGCCACGCCGTTGGCCAGTTCGATCTCGTCGGGATACGAGTGGTGGACCAGGACCGCCATTCCCACCTGGTCTTCGGACAGGCCGTGACGCAGACGCTCCAGGTACGCGTTCTTATTGTAGAAGCTGGCGAAGACCTTGCGGATCGCGCGGAAGACGCCGCGTTCCTTCGATTCAGCCGGCTCGCACCGGCACGGCCCGGAGCCGTCGTCGTCCAG
>CAZNSM010000362.1:0-3394 GCA_964575615.1 uncultured Pirellulales bacterium
AGTTTGAGGCCCTGCTGGGCTACGGCGCCAAGAGCGTCACCATCGAAACCTCCGCCGACGGCGCCGAATGGGCGGCCTTCGGGGATGTCGAGCTGGCTCAGGCCGCCGAGTCGACCATCGATCTGGCCGGCGTCGGCGCCAAGTTTGTCCGTCTGACGATCAATAGCACGTGGGGCGGCCTGTTCCCGGATTCCGGTCTGGCCGAAGTGGCATTCACCTATGTTCCGGCGCAGGCCCGTCTGGTCGCACCGGCCAATGGCGCCACGGGCGTGAGCCCTGCCACGGTGCTCGACTGGTATGCCGGCCGTGATGCGGTGTCCAGTGACGTGACCGTCAACGGCGTGGTGGCCACAGTGGAAGGCAGCAGCTTTGCCGCCGACTTGGTCTACGGCATGCCATACACCTGGAGTGTCGATGAGAACGATGGCGCCGCAGTCTGGGGAGGCGACGAGTGGAGCTTCACGACGGCCGAGTTCGTGTCCGTCGGCGGCGGTACGCTCGTGTATGACGAAGCCGGCAACACGCTGGAAATCGCCATGGACGGGGCAGACCTGACGGCTTACGCTCCTGACACGCTGCGCGTGGCCTACAAGGGCAATCCGGTCGGCTTCAAAGAGGAAGATGGCGTCGTGACGATGGGCGCCTCCGGCGCCGACATCTGGGGCACGTCGGATCAGTTCCGCTATGCCTACAAGACGCTCAACGGCGATGGTTCGATCATCGCCCGCGTCGACAGCATCAGCAACATCACCAACAACTGGACCAAGGCGGGCGTCATGATCCGTCAGAGCACAGATGCCGGTTCGGCTCATTCGCTGACCGTGATTACGGGCAACTTCTGGGCCGCTGGCGCCGGCAACGGTGCCTCGTTCCAGGGTCGTGTCTCGGCCAACATCGATTCGGTCAACGCCGACGCCCCCAGTGCTGTCGCGCCGCCGTACTACGTGAAGATCGAGCGCGTCGGCAACAACCTGTCCGGTTTCATTTCAGCCGACGGCGCCGAGTGGCTGCAACTGGGCGATGCTCGTGAAGTCGTGATGGAAGATCCGGTCCTGATTGGTCTGGCTGTGACCAGCCACGACGCCGCCAATACGGTCGTCGCTCAGCTCTCTGAGATCAGCACCACGGGCGATGTCACGGGCGAGTGGACTGCCGAGGCAATCGGCATGGCCATGCCTTCGAACGACGCCGCAGGTCTGTATGTGGCGATCGAAGACGCTGCCGGTGGGGTTGCCACGGTTGTAAACGCTGATCCGGCTGCAACGCAGGCTGTCAGCACGCAGAACTGGAACATTCCGCTGGCCGGCCTGGAAGGCGTCGATCTGGCGAACGTCGCCAAGATCGTCGTCGGCGCCGGCGCTCCGGATGCTCCGGCAGCCGGCAGTGGCACGGTCAACGTCACGATCAGCTTCGGTACGCCGCTGAGCCACAATGTGCTTGCCGACGTCACCAGCCCGGCTGACGTGATCGTGGGTGTTCCGAACGACGGCGATTGGCCCGGAGCCGAGACGCCGAATCTGGCGTTCGACAACAACACCGCGACCAAGTACCTGCACTTCAAAGGGGAAACCCAGCCGACCGGCGTCCAGATTACACCGGCCGTCGGCGCGACGGTGGTGACGGGACTGGCCCTGACCACGGCCAATGACGCCGTGGAACGCGACCCGATCAGCTTCGAGCTCTATGGCTCGAACGAAGGGATCGACGGGCCGTACACGCTGATCGCCAGCGGCGACGTCGTGGACTTCGCGGGTGAGACGGCGTGGCCGCGCTTCACCAAGAACGTCACACCGATCACGTTTGAGAACGAGGTGGCGTACACCAACTATCAGATTCTGTTCCCGGCGGTTCGCAATCCTGGTGGTGCGAACAGCATGCAGATCGCCGAGATCGAGCTGATTGGTGTGTCCACGTGGTAACCGCGTTACCAACACCGTAAGTGCACTTGGCAGCATCCTGGGGCCCATGCCATCTGGCATGGGCCCTTCTTCATAGGCCCGGTTCGTCCGTTGGCTCGGTGTCCGTCGGGCCCGGATTTCCATAAAGTCCCCCCCCTGGAAGACCGAAGAAAATCACGGCCGCCCCTATGTTTCGGACGGGAGCGTCAGAACCAGGCCAGGTCCGAGAAAACCCGAATGAAATTGGCCAGAGATGCGAATAAGGTGAGTTCACAGCCGGGTGCTGCGAACGGTGAATCAGATCGCATTGTATCGTGACGTAAAAACGTGAGATGTACAGGGAGGACCCAAAATGAGAAAAGCAACGTTAATCGCAGTTGTGGCAAGTCTGATGCTGTCGACGGTGAGTTCCGCTGACGTCTTGCGGGAGATCTGGTGGCAGAACCTCAGCATCGATGCCGCGATCAACCTGGTCCAGAGCGGCACGCCCGCCGATCAGGTGGACGTTCTGGCCGAGCCGACGTGGGCGGATATCGCCGACAACTACGTGGCAAGGCTAAGCGGCTATGCCCTGGTGCCGGCCACCGGCGACTACACCTTCTACGTCGCCAGCGACGACTACAGCCGGCTGTACGTCAGCCAGAACGACGACATGGCCGATGCCGTACAGGTCGCTTTTGTCGACGGCTGGACCGGCTCGCAGGCCTGGACCTCGATGGCCAGCCAGAAGTCCGCGCCGATGTCGCTGACCGAAGGCCAGCTCATCGCGTTCTGGGCGGTCATGCAGGAAGGCACCGGCGGCGACAATCTGGCCATTGGCGTCACAGGCCCGGGGATCGACGCGATCACCGTGCTGCCGGATTCGGTGACCTACGCCACGCATCCGAGCAAGGCCAACAAGCCCAGCCCGGCCGACGGAGCCGCCGGTGTCGTCAACGCGATGCTGGCATGGGGCGCTCCGGCGACGATCGAGTCGCCGGCTTACACCGTGTACTTCGGCACCGATCCGGCTGCGTTGGCGCCGATTGCCGAAGGCATCACCGACACATCCACCGATGCCGGCAGTCTGGCCACGAACCTCGAGTTCGAGACCACCTACTACTGGCGTGTCGACACCAACGGAGAAGCAGGCGCCGTCTGGAGCTTCACCACGCAGCATGGTCGCCCGATCATCACCTCGATCAAAGGCGACGCCGTCGCTCCCGACGGCGATGCCCAGTTGGTCTGCGAGGCCACCAGCGCCGTTCCGTCGGAGCTGAGCTACCAGTGGTACCGAGAGACGGTCATCATGATGGGCTTCGAGCTGCATGATGTTCCGCTGCCCGAGGGTGTCGAGGCGACGCTCAATGTCGCCGGCGCCACGATTGACGACCAGGGATATTACTATTGCGTCGTGACCAACGAGAGCGGCTCGACCACCTCGGCGATGGCCTTCCTCGACGTCCAGACGGGTCTGATTCACCGCTGGACCTTCGATGAGAGCGCCGATGGCGTGA
>CAZNSM010000363.1:0-3386 GCA_964575615.1 uncultured Pirellulales bacterium
TTGGGAGGCCGAAGAGACCTGTCCGGCTGCCGCCGCCACCTGCTCGGAGCCTTCCGTCAACCCTGCGATGATTCGGTGGATCGGCTTGGTGATGCTCCGCGTGATCAAGAAGGCGGCCACAATGCCTGTGATGATGGCCGCGATTCCAATCGTGTTGATCATCAGGCTGGCCGTCGAAGCCTGGGCGTCCGCTTGCTCGTTGGTCTTGTCGATGAACGTATAGACCCCGTCGCGCACGCTTGTGGCGGCGCCCATGAGTCTCTCCGCGGCCGGCTTCTGCTTGGTCAACTGCACCTCACGCTGGTCCCGATTGATCTGGCGGAAGACGTCCACCTGGGCAAGGTACCCGTTCAGAGCCTGGAGCGCATCACCGGCCAACTGCTTGGAATCGGCATCGCGCATGCCCGTCCGGCATGCTTCCAGCGCTTTCTGAGTGGCCTCGATGTTGTTGACCCATTCCTTCGCCAAGCTGTCCTGCTGCTCAGGCGTGATTGCCGACAGGTATTTCCAGGCGGAGACTCGGGCGCGGTTGAACGCGTTCTGTGCCTCCTGTGCCAGCATGGTCTTTTCGACGGCGTCGTACTCGGTCAATTTGCCTTTGTCCGAATCCTGCGATCGCTCCACCATGAACTTCTCCCGGCGGGCGATAAGTTTCTTGATGCTTTCGAGCGTCCTGGCGGATGCTTCGGCGCGAGCATTTCCGGCGGTCTCCTTGTTCTGCGCCAGTGTGGCGTACTCCGTGTTGGCGGCGATGTACGCCTTGGCGCTGTCGGCCACCGTCTCGGCATTGCGCCGGTTTTCCTCGGATTTCATCAGGCCCTGGGCCTCTTCGATCGCCTGGATCGCGTTGCGACTGGCCTGCTGAGAGGCCTCCAGGTAGTTGTCGTCCCGGTAGAGGATGAAACGCAATGAACCGGCCTGGCTCTCCTGGGACATGGCCAGAGCGTTGTTGACCCGCTTGGCGATTTCCAATTGATCGGAGATCGCTTCCATTTGGCGAATCGTCCCGTTGAGACTCATAAACCCCGTGAGCCCGACCACGGCCAGAAACACGAGGACCAATCCGAATCCTGCCACGATCTTGGTTGCCAGCTTCATGTTTTTGAACATCTGATTCTTCCTTTCACTCTCATGAGGGTTGTTCTCGATGGTACGGTACCGCTGCCCATTTCACGTGATTACTCCATCGTTGCCGTCAGGTCCGTCCCGGCCAGGACCTTGTCGATATCCAGCAGGATCTTGACGCTGTCACCGATCTTGGCCATCCCGAGAATGAAACTGGTGTCTACGGAAGAGCCGAACTGCGGCGCGTTTTCAATGTGGTCGCCGCTGATGTCGAGGACCTCCTGCACGCGATCGACGGTGATGCCGGTGCTGAACGTTCGTCCGCCCTGGGCGATCTCCACGACGATGATGCAGGTCTGCGGAGTGATTTCGGTGGTCTCCATGCCGAACTTGGCGCGCAGGTCGATCACGGGGATGACCTGGCCGCGCAGGTTGACCACTCCCTTGACATGCGGGGGCGTCTGGGGGACGGCGGTGACATCGATGTACCCGATGATCTCGCGCACTTTGAGGATCTCCAGCCCAAACTCCTCCTGGGCCAGGGCAAACGTAAGATACTTGCCTTCCCTCGCGGGGAGTGCTCCCGGCGTCTCGTTTGTCTTCGATTCGTATTTCGTCATGTTTGAATCTCCCAAAGCAACGTGCTGCAAACTGATCTCGAGTGGTATGGGTCTGCAGTCCCCATGCCGCTGGCGGCGCACTCCAAGCGCATGCGCACAAGATGCGATCCTTTGAAATCCGCTACGAATGCCTCCGATCTGTACAACATCTCTCCGATCGGACGCACGGCATCAAGTCCATTTGACACTGCGTTTGCCATGTCAATGGCGGCGCTTTCGGCGAACACTGTTTGCGCCTTCAGCACAAGTCACGAAAAGACGGTTGGGATTTTCCTGGGTTCTTCCGGTCGAAAGATGGGCGGGCCGTTTTGCGACGGTGTTGTTCTCGGGCTTGCGGCTTTCAATCGGATTCCTCGTCGAAGCCATGCTTCGCGGCAGCCGGCCCGACAGATGCGGTGTAAAGGTCACGCCGTCCGGACGATGAATGTTGGGTATGCCTTATACTCTTCCTTGCTTCCGACGACCGAGCGGGACTCGTTTCACAGGTGAGCTTCCGAGGGAGGTTCGATGCGGGCGGCATCGATCCGCGATGACGCGGAATCCACGTTTTTTCTGCAATCAGAAGGGTTGCCGATTGCCTTCCTGGCGGGACCAGATAGCGGGCTCAGCGTTTGGATTGCAGGCCGCCGGGAGGGATGATCTGAGACTTGAGGTCACCTGGTGAAACGGTTGACTGTCTTTTCCCTGATGACCTCCGTCCCGGCAAATAACACGATTCTGTGACTCCGGAATTGTCTCGTCGGTGACGGCGAGCAGACCTATGGCGGCAGCGCAAGCGCAGGATTGACGGCGGACCTCTGATCCGGCGCGTCGGATCGCAGAATACGTTGCGCATGCGCCGTCAATGTCCCATAACCGAAAGGGTCGGCGTCCTCTGTCACGCCGCGCCGTCCGTCCGCAAAACGATAGCCGATGCCTGTCACGCAACTCGAAGAGCGCCTTGTCGGCTTGCGCCCGGCCTCCAGGCGGATGGGGGGCGGTCCGCCTGGAGGATCGGTTCGCGGTGCCAGGGTCAGCTATTGAAGTGCTCCAACTGCTCATCCTGGCTCAGAGGGATTGCTTTTCGGGCGGTCGTCTTGGTGGCCGGACCTTGCTTGGCCTTGGTTTTGGCGGTCGGGCCGGAGGCAATGTGGTGATACAGGTGGTCCGACTGGGAGAGCTTGCTCTGTCGTGGGGAACTGCTCCGTTTGGCGGTCCGTGCCGAGCTCCCTCCGACCAGTGTGACCAGCTCACCGACGATGTCATTCATCGACTCGGCCTGGCCGGTGAGTTCCTCGGAAGCGCTGGCGCTTTCCTCGGCATTGGCGGCGTTCTGCTGGGTCACCTTGTCCATTTGGGACACGGCCGTGTTGACCTGATCGATTCCCTGGGCCTGCTCCTGGCTGGCGGCGGCGATCTCGCTGACCAGATCGGTGGTCTTGCCGACGCTCTGGACGATCTGTTCGAGGACCTTGCCGACCTCGGTGGCGATGTCGACGCCGTTCTTGGCGTTCTTGACGGATTCCTCGATCATGTTCGCCGTGTTCTTGGCGGCCTCGGCCGATCGCATGGCGAGATTGCGCACCTCTTCGGCCACCACGGCGAAGCCCTTGCCCGCCTCGCCGGCTCGCGCGGCCTCGACGGCGGCGTTCAGGGCCAGCAGGTTGGTCTGGAAGGCGATCTCGTCGATGACCTTGATGATCTTGCTGGTCTCGTCGGAGC
>CAZNSM010000364.1:0-3374 GCA_964575615.1 uncultured Pirellulales bacterium
GCCAGCGCCGGCATCAGAATGCCCATCAGCAGAGCGATGATCGCGATAACGACCAGCAACTCAACCAGGGTAAAACCTTTTCTTCTCATGGTGTTCTCCTTTCGTTGCTTACGAGATTCGCAGACCGACCGCTCTTCCACTGGCTACCTTAGCGATAGTAACGATGAATCCTCTTGCCACCCGACCGGCAAATACGCGCGCCGCGAATCTCCTGAGCACATACGTCTTAGACAGAAAGAGACGGCCGGCCGGTTTCAAACACCTGTTTTATCGGAACATGAACCCGTGGGCACAAGGGCCCAGCACTCCTCACAGTAGGAAAACTCGTTCGTTTCCTAACGTTCCGCAGCAGGCAGGCTTTGATATGAAGATGCTGACAAAAATATGATGACAGTCTGCAATATGATATACGGCCTTAGACAAGCCTACCTGTCTACAACTTGAATCTAACAGACGCAAAGAGATCTGTCAATGTCTTTTCGTAATTTTCGGCCCCTGCCTTGAATTTTTTTGGACATCCCTTAAGATTCACCCGTTTTCCTGGTTTTGGAGCCAACCATGCAGGGCAATCAGAGCGCGAAAATCGATGTTATCAGGCGACAGCTTTCCGCGTGCGGCCAAGGTCATCTCCTGGACTTCTGGGATCAACTGGGCCCCGCCGAGCAGGCCGGGCTGATCGAACAGGTGCGCGAGCTGGACCTGGACAAGATCCCGACCTGGGTCGAAACCCTGGTCCGGCACGCCCCGCAAACCCCAGTCCGGAACGAGGAATTCCAGCCGGCCCCTTCCTACGGAATCGTGCCGAGGACCGATGCCGAACGCCGCAAGTACGCCGACGCCGTGAGACTTGGCAAAGAACTAATCGCGGCAGGAAAGGTGGCGGCGTTCGTGGTCGCCGGAGGCCAGGGAACCCGCCTTGGATTCGACGGTCCCAAGGGCAACTACCCGATCAGCCCGGTCAGAAGCAAGACGCTTTTCCAAGTATTCGCCGAAACCATCGAGGCGGTTTCCCGCCGCTACAGCACCACCTGCCCCTGGTACATCATGACCAGCCCGATGAACCACGAGGCGACGGTGCAAATCTTCGAATCCAATGATTTCTACGGCCTGGACCGGGACAGTGTTTTGATCTTCCAGCAGGGCACGCTGCCCAATTTTGGGTTCGACGGCAAGATTCAGATGGCCGACAAGGCTTCCATCGCCCGCTCGCCCGACGGCCACGGCGGCAGCATCAGGGCGCTGGCCCGCAGCGGCGCGCTGGCGGACATGAAAACTCGCGGCGTGGAGTACCTCAGCTACTGGCAGGTCGACAACCCGCTGGTGAAGCTCTTCGATCCGCTTTTTGTCGGCCTGCACGCCATCGACGGCGCGCAAATGTCTTCCAAAGCAGTGATTAAGAACGATCCCAAGGAGAAGGTCGGCAACTTCTGTCTCGTCGACGGCAAGGTCACCGTGATCGAGTACAGCGATCTGGACGACAGTCTGGCCGAGAGACGAAACCCGGATGGCTCGCTGGTGTTTCGCCTCGGCAGCATCGCGATTCACATCATCAGCGCTGATTTTATCGAGAAGCTGAACACCGAGGGCTTCTCGCTGCCGCTGCACCGGGCGGTGAAGAAGATCCCCCACATCGATTCGCAGGGCAATCCCGTCGAGCCGGCCGAACCCAACGGCATCAAGCTCGAATCGTTCATCTTCGACGCGCTGCCCATCGCCGATCGGTCGATCATCCTCGATATCGACCGGAGCGAGCAGTTCGCCCCGACCAAGAACGCCACGGGCGTCGACAGCGCCGAATCGACGCGGGTGATGATGGTGGAGCGGGCCGCCAGGTGGCTCGAATCGGCGGGCGTGGCCGTGCCGCGAAAGCCGGACGGCTCCCCGGACTGTCTGCTGGAGATCGCCCCGTCCTTCGCGCTGGACCCCGAAGACCTCAAGGCCAGGCTGGACCAGATCCCGGCCATCCGGCCGGGGGACCGGGTCTATCTCGGGTAGCGTGCGGCCCAAGGCAGGGGCGAATAATCATTCGCCCCTACGCGGCTACTTCGTGAAGAACTTGTGTACGGTCCGGCTGGTGAAGGTCTGTCCCGGTTCCAGGACGGTGGACGGGAAATTGGGTTTGTTTGGCGAGTCGGGATAGTGCTGCGTCTCCAGGCAGAACCCGGCGTGTTTGTCGTACCGGCTGCCGCCCTTGCCCGCCAATCCATCGAGGAAGTTGCCCGTGTAAAGCTGGACCCCCGGCTCGGTGGTGTGGATCTCCATGACGCGGCCCGTGCCGGGCTCGCGCACCTGGGCGCAGCGTTTCAGATCGCCGGGCTTGCCTCTGAGCACATAGTTGTGATCGTACCCGTTTCCCGTCTGGCGAATCCGCGAGCCGATCGTCCGGGTCCGCGTGAAGTCCAACGGCATGTCCAAAACACTGGCAATGACCCCCGTCGGAATCAACCCCTTGTCGATGAGCGTGAACTTCTCGGCGGCCAGTTGAAGCTCGTGGCCCAGAATATCGCCGTGGCCCTGCCCGGCGAGGTTCCAGTAGCTGTGATTCGTCAGATTGACCACGGTCTTCTTGTCCGTGCGGGCCTCGTAGCTGATGCAAAGCTCGTCGGCGTTCGTCAGCATATAGGTCACGGTGCACTGGAGGTTGCCCGGGTACCCTTCCTCGCCGTCGGCGCTGAGATAGCTCATCTTGACCCAGGCCTCGTCCTCGGCCGCCACCACCTCTTTCGTATGCCATACGACCTTGTCGAAGCCCTTGATGCCGCCGTGCAGATGGTTCGGACCGTTGTTGGCCGCCAGCTTGTATTCGACACCATCGAGCTTGAACTTGGCGCCGCCGATGCGATTGGCGTAGCGGCCCACGGTGGCGCCTATGTACGCAGTGTGGCTGATATAGCCCTGCAGGTCGTCAAATCCGAGCACGACGTCGCCGAGGTTGCCATTGCGGTCCGGCACGTATAAGGAAACGAGCGTCGCCCCGTAGTCCGTGATCCGCGCCCGCAATCCTTTGGAGTTGGCGAGCGTGTAGACCGACGCCTCCCGGCCATCTGCGGTTCGTCCAAACGGTTCCTTATGCGCGTTCATAGGCAAATCTCCTTCCAAGCGTCGTGCGCTGCGCAGCCCGCAAGACGCGCGACGCGAAGCGAATTCGGAGTATACAGACCCGGTTTGGGCCTGTCAAAGGGCTTTGCGCCCTCGATGATCCCGATGTACATCCGGACTGGCGGTTCGTGTGGACTCTCAGGTCCTTCTGGGGCCCAAAGGACCTGAGGGACCCCAAGGAGCGAAAGGACGCTGGGACCGACATCAGCCTTGAAAGGAGGGGCGAGGCGTGCCTCGCCCCTGCAAATCGGTTTCCTTCACAGTTATTCGGCCAG
>CAZNSM010000365.1:0-3370 GCA_964575615.1 uncultured Pirellulales bacterium
CCGCGTCGCGGCCCGTGTTGTTGATCCGCGCCAGGATCACGTCCGTCCAGGGATGAGTGGCGGCGACCTTCAGGGCGCCGAGGTCGTGACACGACACTCCCACCGCCCGGACCGCGCCTTTGGCCTTCAGTTCGTCCAATTCGTCACAGACTCGTTTGTGCTCCTCGGGCCACCGGCCGTTTCGCATGCAGTGCATCAGACAGACGTCAATCACGTCGGTGTTCAGCTCCCGCCGGAAGCGATCGATCTCAGGCTTGGCGCCGCCGGAGAAGGCATTCCAGTACTGCGTCTCAGGCCAGATCTTGCTCAGAAAGGCGATCTTGTCGCGCGAGCGGCCGTCCAGCGCATGGCGCACATAGGGGTGTGAACCGTACAGGTCGGCCATGTCCAGGAACGTGATACCCCGGTCGAGGCCGTGGTGAATCAGCTTGTCGAACTCCTTTTCTCCCAGCCGCGTGTGCGCCGAGGAGCGGCCGGTGCCGTTGTAGCCGGTGCCTTGGGCGAGGCGCGAGACCTTGATGCCCGTCTTGCCCAGCGTCACGATATCGGTTGCGGTCCGCCGGCCCGTGGCTGCTGCCGAAACGCCCGGCGAAAGCCATTCCGGGCGGACCGCCAACGCCCCTGCCCCGGCCAGCGCTGCGCCAAGGAAACGCCGGCGACTGTAATCGTGATGCATGTCCTTCGAATCCAGCGGGTGCTGCCTCATCGTTTGTTCCTTTCACATCATCGACGCCGAATCCCCGTTCTCTCCGGGCGTTGGAGTCAGCCGTTATCCGGGGCTCCTTACGCCGCCAGGGCCGCGCCGGTTTGCCTTATCGTGAGCGTTTCGTCGCGAGGATGTAATCCAGTCCGAACATATGGCTCTTGATCGCCTCGGGGTTGGAGTCGAGGATCGTCACTTCGAGCCGGTTGGCACCCTGTTGGAGCCGGCACGTCGGCAGCTTGACATCCGCCGCGATCACCGAGCCGTTGTAGCCGTCGAGCGAGTCGATCTTCGTCTGGCCGTTGATGGCGATGCGGACGATGCCGTAATCGCGCGCCTTGGTAATGCCGAGCGTCACGTCATAATCGCCCTCCTCGGCGATGGGGAATTCCACCACGAGGCGATCCTGCTCTTTGGCGTGCCGCCACCAGAGCTGGCGGTTGTCGCTCCAGTTGTGCTGCGGCAGGTTCTGAATCTCCGTGGCGCCGCCGGAGCATTCGGCGACCTCCAACGTCTCGCCTTCCATCGCGTTCTCCACGCGCCGGGGCTTGACGATGTCCTCGACCTTTCGCGCGACGGCGCGCCGGGCCTCTTCGACATTCGGCTCGACGTCGCACGAGGCGCCGGGCCGGGCATACCAGAAGGTGGTCGGGGCGTAGTTCATCTTCGTCCGGGCCCAGTGCCACAGCTCCATGTCGAACTGGATGGATTTGTGGAACGGAATGGCGTCCAGGGCGCGATAGCGGCAGTTGACAGAGAAGCCGGCGACGAGATTGCCGTCGCCGCTGGGCTGGGCGTGGAACGCCGATTCGAAGAATTCCGGCTTGCACCAGGCGTAGCCGTAGTAATCCTCCGTGCCCGTGCCGATGTGGGAGGGGAAGGATTCGCCGTCGACGTAGATCTTCTCATCGCCTTCGCCCCACCAGGTGTTGGCGGTGTTGAACAGGGTTAGCGTGTCGCCGACGTAGCTGCCCTGCCCCCGGACGGTGACCCAGTTCAGATCGAGGGCGCCGTGGTCCCTGGCCTTCTCGTTGGACTGCGTCTCGACGCCGGCCCATTGCTTCCACGAGGCGTGGAAATGGCACGAGCGGTCGTCCCAGTCCCACGGCGCGGACTGGACACGCCCATACGTCACTTCGACGCGCTGGGCGCCGTGGTTGCGGATCGTGATCTTCGCCTGCTTGCGGAACGGCATCACCCACCGGCACGAGAGGATTCGATTGATCGACACGTCGGTGTACCAGGTCGTGTGCGGACGGACGTGGTAGCCGGTCCCGAAGAAGTCGCCGATCGGACACCAGATGGTCCGCGTTCCATCGAAGGCGATCTCGATGATCGTCGAGCGCAGCGCCTGGGCCAGATCGTCGGCCTTCAACTGGAACTGGAGGCCGCGAATGGCCTTTTCGCCCTTGATCGTAAGGGAGCGATCCTTGCCCGGCGCGAGGCGTCCTTCGAGCGTGTCCTCGTCCAGATCGTCGAGGCCGAAGGGCCGGCTCTGGCTCAGCATCGCCTGCACCCGGGCGACGGTCCCGTGGGCGCGACGCAGGACCTCGGACGAGAAGGACTCCACTTCGGTCTTCGGCTCGTACGTGCGGTAGTTGATCTGATAGTAGAGCGCTTCGCCCTTATGCGCGCCGTCGTCGATGAGCACATCGGTCTGGTACGTGATCTTGCAGCCCTTTGCATAAGGAATCGGCAGGTAGAGGTTGTGACCTCGATGGCGGTAGGCCGTCTGCGGCGAGACCCCTTGCGAGAGCGGCTCGGCGACCAGGAGGCCGCCGCTGATCAGGTCGGCCAACGGTCCGGCGACCGCCGGCTCGGGTTGACCGTCGAGATAGATGCGCATCGTGCCGTTGCTGAACTCGCCCCCGCCGGGACCGTGCCACGTCGCCCAGAACCGCACCACAGCGCCAGGACCTTCGACGTCCATCAGCACGTGCTCGGTGCGACCATCGTTCTCCTCGACCCGGACGAAGTAGCTGCGATCCATGTTGGCCCACCACGTCGGCGAGCCGGGCTCGGTCGAGTGGCGGTCGTAGCTGCTGGCCTGCTGGCAGGTAAAGGCCGGATCGGGCAGCCGTGCGATCGTGTCGCGATCGACCATCTCCTCCAGAAGCGTCTCCAGCGTGATGGGCTTCGAGGCCGCTTGGCACGCAGAAGGCCATGTCACGGAGGTTGCGAATACAATGCCCAGAACGATCCACGATCCGAGAAATGCTGTCTTGCGGCTCACGTCTGCACCTCGCCAGAAGCCTGTGTTGTCGTCCATTTTCGGGGCCAAGTATCGGTGCGAAGGACATAGGACCGATAGGACCTATGGGACCAATGCACGTGTGTCCCGGTGCCGGCCTGCACGATCATACCATGAGACAGAGGGACTCGCCAAGACCCTGTCCGCAGAACGCGAGGCTACGAGAGACCGTGGAGTCGGCGACCGATGGCGCCATCGAAGTTCGGAGCCGTCTTGAACGGCTCGAACTGGCCCGTCAAGGCCGCCTGTTTCGTCCGCTCCAGCAACTCGGCCTGGGCTTGGGCATTCATCGGCTGGAACGACCGCGCCGAGGCGACGTTGGCCTCGATCAGCGCTTCGGACTCCATGCCCGAGACGATGATCGAGACGGGCTGGCTCCAGATGTAGTTCAACGCTTCGGCGGGCGTGACGACGTT
>CAZNSM010000366.1:0-3357 GCA_964575615.1 uncultured Pirellulales bacterium
GCTCGCGCAGCTCGCGGTAGTTGTAGATCTCGCCGTTGAACGTCACCCATACGCTCTCGTCTTCGTTCGCCAGGGGCTGCTTGCTTCCTTCCACGTCGATGATGCTCAGACGAACGTGCCCCAAAGCGGCGTGCTCGGTGGAAATCAGACCCTCCCCGTCCGGCCCCCGATGGCGCATCATGTCGCGCATGCGGCCGACGACCTCGGGATCTACCGATTTGTGATCGAAGTTCGCGATTCCACAGATGCCGCACATGCCTGTCTCACCTCAGTTCGGTGACCATCCCGGTTCCCGCAGTCGCAGGGAGGCCAGCAGCCGGCCCAGTTGCTCTTTCCGCAGAAACTTCACGGCCTCCGCCGGCAACTGTCGCGCTTCCCGACGCAGGTACCCGTGCCAGAATCCGGCCAGACGCAACAGCCCCGACACGAAATAAGGCCGTTCCCACACACACCGTTTGGCACACTTGAAGGTCATAAACGCCGGGTGGGTTCCCAGGCAGTAATCTCGAAAGCCAAGCTGGAAGCGGGCGCGCAGCAGAGAGTGTCCATCCCCCGTCCCCACCGGCCGATGGTGAACCACCTGGATGTCTCGAAACGACCACGTTTGCCATCCGTGCATGCGAGAAACCACTTCGACACCGGAATCTTCTCCTCCGTTCTTGAATGGAATGTATCCGCCAATCTGCTCGTAGCATTCCCTTCGGAAGACCTGAATGGCTTTCGGCGTGGAGCGACGGTCGATCCGCGCCTCCACGAGGGCATCGCCCTCTCTTTCCAGGTATGTCCCGGTGGCAATGCCCAGCTCGGGATAGCGTTTGAATCGTCCCAGTACGGCTTCGTAGTAGTCCGGGCACAGTTCGATATCCGCATCCAGGATGGCCAGATACGCGTAGTCGACCTCGGTAAGGGATTGAAGCCCCTCCTGGATCGCGTAGACGTTGCTCGCATAATACGTTTGCCCTGGAACTCGCTCTCGACGCAGGTAGCGCATCCAGTCGTACTGCCGGGCATAGCGCTGGACGATCTGCGGCGTCGGATCCGTCGACCCGTCGTCGACAATGACCCAGCGGACCGGCCGGATCGTCTGACGCACGACGCTCTGAATCGTGCGTTCGATATATGCCGCTTCATTGAAGGCCGGCGTCACGATGACATATGTCGGTCTTTCTGTGGTCACGGAACACTCCCACGGTCACAACCCGGCGGATACGCCGCGCTTGCAGGAAAGACGGGCCCAGCCCCCCAGGCTTCGGGCACAGCCTCGCGCGTAGATCGCCGCGACGGCAAAACCCTGGTTTCGCTCCTGCGGAAGAACGAGCGCCCGGAGAAACCAATAGGGGACCCGAAGCCCGTACCAGAGCGATGTGAAGAGACACGCCATGGCATAGTATGGAAACGATCGGTGCTTTCGGAAGAACCGGAGAATCCCGCTGCGCAGTTGCAGCGTCATCTCCGACTTCACCTGCTCGCTGCTCTTGCCGCCCAGATGAATGATCTGCCCAACCGGCGCGTAGAGAACCTTCCAGCCGGCCTGTCGGAAGCGATAGCACCAGTCCGTCTCCTCGGCGTACATGAAGAAACCCTCGTCCATGGTTCCGACCTGCTCGATCGCCTCGCGACGGATCAGCATGAAACACCCGGAGACCACCTCCACCTCTCGAGTGCCGTCGTGGTCCCACCACGTCATGTGCTCCCGGCCGAGGAGCCGGCTCCGCGGGAATGCCTTGTACAGATAGGTGCTCGACAAGACCAGGTTGGGCAGCGACGGATACATCGAACAGGTCCGCTGGAGCGTGCGGTCGGCATTCAGAACACGGCAGCCCACGACCGCCGCGTCGGGATGGGCGTCGGCAAAGGCCACCGTCTTGGCAATCGCCTGGTCCAGCACAACCGTGTCGCTGTTGAGCAGCAGGACATAACGCCCTGTGGCCAGGGCGATTCCCTGATTGTTGGCCGCCGCGAACCCACGGTTCTCCGCATTCTCGATCAGTCGAACATGCGGAAACTCCTCTCGGACCATGGCGACAGAATCATCGGCGGAAGCGTTGTCTACTACGAGCACTTCGCAGCAGACCGCACCGGCGTTCCTGTCGATGGACTCAAGACAATCCCGAAGGATGGCCCGCGTGTTCCAACTGACGATGACGATCGATACGTCTACGGTCTTTTTCATGCGCAAGTCGGTAGGCAATCAGCTTCTCTTCCAGACGCAACTGCCGGGGATCGGAGAACACCCATCCGGTGATGGCGAAAGTCAGGTACAGTAACAGAATGATCTGCCCGAAATAGGAAACGCCGAAGAAGGAGACGCAGTGTCCGAACATCGAGATGCAACCCCCCCACAGAAGCCACTGGTGCCCCGTCGAGATCTTGCGGAGTGAGGCCTTGCCCACGCGGGCGACCGCCCAGATCACAAGGATGGTGAACAGGACAAGGGTGATCAGTCCGCCCCGGACTCCTTCCAGAACGAATTGATTGGTTACATCGAAGAGCCCCCAGCCCCAGTGGCCGGTCCCGCGCGTTCCCAGCACAGCCCACTCGGAGAAGTGGTTGATCGCCTCATCAATCAGATGATACCGATGCCATCCGGTCGACCCTCCGATGATGTTCACCCGGGCGATCAGATGCCACACGGGCGCTTTCATGACGATGTGCAGGGCGACAAGCATCGCCACGGCGCCATAGGCGGCCAGACGGCCGTGCCGACGGTATCGAAACAAAGGCATCATGGCGCCCACAATCATCAGGGTCAGAAGCGGCGTGCTCGAGCGCGTCGCGATGATGATGAACACGGCGGCGGCCGTCGCCGCCCCATAGAGCCACTTGTGCGTCTCACTCTTCCAAAGCCCGACGAAAAGCGGGACGGCCGTCGCCCAGAACAGCCCCAGCATGATCGAATGAGGAAAGGACGCCTGACAGCGAAACTCCCCTTCTCGCAACACCGTGTGAACCCGCCCCAGGACGGCAAAGGGGTTCTGCCCCGTCGTCCACTCGATGGCCACGAAGACCACCATCACCAGACAACAGACCGCCAGAGCCCGACCGATCTGCTTGATGTCGTCCAGCTTCGTCACGCTCTTTCGGAACAACCAGTACGTCCCGAGGATGTCAAAGACAACACCGCACTTGAAGATGATGGCCCCCAAGGTCCCCCACAGCAGAACATAGATCACCGCACCGCAGACGGCCCAGGCAATAACCAGCTTGTCAAAGGAGTTGATCTGCAGGGGCTTGCCGTCCCCGCTGCACACGATTCGCAGCACTCCGACGACGATGAGAATTCGCAGGGCGGTGAAGTCCAAGTCCATGATGATGACGCGTTGGTCCGCCGGAACAAAGCAGGCCGCCACAATATAG
>CAZNSM010000367.1:0-3344 GCA_964575615.1 uncultured Pirellulales bacterium
CCGGTCAGCCCTTCAATCCGGTACCTGCGGATGCGTTCGCCCTGCCGGATGTCCTCCATAATGATGACATGGTCGATGGTAGACGGCCTGGGCAGCCTCAATTCGACCGTAGAGCCGCTGCCCTCCGTACGCGCCAAGGGGGTATCGAATCGTCTGCGGATTTCCCTGCCGAACTCGACGTATCGCTGGAAGTCGGCTTCCGGAACCAGTCCTTGCGGGTTGGGATTGGCGTTGAGCAGCAGATTGCAGTTACGGCCCACGGAGCGGTAGTACATATCCATCAACTGCTCGACCGAGTAGAGTTTGTGCTCGGCGTCTGGTGTCCAGAACCACTCGTGGTTGCGAACCGGGACATCGCACTCGCCCGGCAGCCAATAGCGGCCGTCCGGATCACCCGGGCCGTGATAGTCCTGGCGATGAGGGACCGTGGCCCAGCAAGGATAGGCGGCAACGCCCTGCTCGTTGCCGATCCATCGGATCGAGGCGGCCGGACCCTGAAAGACGATGGCATCCGGCTGATGCTTCTGGTAGATCGGAACCAGGTCCGGCCCGCCTTTCTCTACCGGCAAGGCCCCGCCGTCGAACCATATCTCGAACAGGTCGCCATAGCGGCTCCACAGCTCCGTCAGCATCTGCTCACAAATCTTCACATACCGGGCCTGGGCAGCCGGGTTCCCGCCCTTGCCTCGATTGACCAGGCCGGGATTGTCCACCTCCAGATACCCATTGGCGGTCACCGAGGCGTACAGGCCCGGCTGGATGCCGTATTTCCGGCACGATTCCACGAAATCGCGAACGACGTCGCCCTTGCCGTCCCGCCACGGAGACTGCTTGACGCCGTAAGGGTAAAGGTCGCTCTGCCACTGGAGGAAACCGCTGCAATGCTTGGCCACGAAAACGGCGTACTTAGCCCCCATGGCCCTGGCCGCCTCCATCCACTGGTCCGTGTCCAATCTGGACGGGTTGTACACCTCGGGCGTCGGTTTGTCCCGCCAACTGCGCCAATCCCATCCCGGCTTGTAGATCGGCAGGTCGAAATGGAAGAACATCCCGAGTTCCATATCCTGCCAGCGGGCCTGCTGCGCGCTTGGCTTCGGCAGAGCCGCCACATCACCCATGACGCCGGCGGCCCCCAGAGATCTCCGGCCCAGAGCAACCGCAAAGGCGGCCGCAATATCCTGTAGAAACTGACGTCGATTCACTATCGAGCCTCCTTTTCTCTGGTGGTACAGCACAACCACGGATGGGATCCAAGTAAAAACGATTTTATGATAAACCCCTTTCGGGTCCGCCGGAAAGCCATTTTTCCTTGTTGTATGCTGCTCCTTTTGATACAAATAGGAGAGCTCGGAGGTGTTTTCTTGTGCGCGGACCGCCCTTGCTCCAGCGTGGCGTCTTCGTCTGACGGAGAGGAGCAAAATCGGTCCGCAGCGTCAGATCAGCCGGAGGTATGGAGCAATGCCCTGGATTCGACGCACAGCGAAGCCCGGAGCGTCAGCCGATGTTCGTGCAACGTTTCGGATCGGCGCCGGCCGTCTCACGCAATCCTCATCCTCTGACAGGAGCATCCACCTCATAGATCGCATATGACACGTGCCGTACCCGCTTGCGGGCCATAGACAATTCCATTTCAGCGTTGTCTTGAAGAAGGAGGATAACCATGTGCAAGAAATCGTTCGTGCGAGCATCTCGTGCCGCAGATTTCCGATCGGCAGCAAGACACCCGGAGAGGCCCCGTTCAGTCATCCCAGCACCCCGCATCTTATGGCTTGTGGCGTTTGCGGTCGGGTGGATGATGACCGGATTCGGCGGCACTGCCATCGGGCAGGTCGTCGGCGTGGACGATCCGCCCGATATGGCCGATTCGAGCGGCGACATCAAGCGGATTGAGGCATGGGTCGAAGACGGCAAACTGAATCTGACGATGACGGTGTATGGCGTTTTCGCGCCTTCCGTAGCGCAGACTCCGGCCGGTATGACCAACCGATACTACTACCATTGGATTCTCGACACGGACAACGATCCGGCCACCGGTTATCACAACTCCGAGTACGAAGGCAATGCGACGGGTGTGAAGACCCCCATTGGCGTTGACGTGGTCGTTCAATTCGGCTGGCGCGACGGCAACACCAACGGTGTGTACGCCTATATTGCCTTGACCGAAGAGGCCCTGGTTGAGGATTACGAATACGCGATCGACGGTGATACGATTCACGCGATTATCCCCCTGGCGGATTTGGGATTGACTCCGGACGACATCATCGCGCTGTCCGCGTTTCAGGAAGGCGCGTCGAATGGATGGCAGATCGACTGGCTCGAGTCGGTTGTGATGCCGTTGACGGTCGTCAAGGCCACGAATCCCATCCCTCCAACGGGTAGCGACGATATCCCGCGGGATGTGATCCTGGGCTGGAAACCGGGCGCGTCGGCGGCCAGGCACAACGTGTACTTCGGAACGGATTGGGCCGACGTCAACGATGCGACCGTGCCCATGGCCCAGGATCTGGATGTCAATTCCTTCGATCCCGGTCGCCTTGATTTCGGCCAGACCTACTACTGGCGCGTGGATGAAGTGAATAGCGCGCCGGACTTCACCGTATTCAAGGGAGATGTCTGGAACTTCACGACGGAACCCTTCGCCTATCCCAGCGCGAATATCATCGTCACGACCAATGCCATCTCCGAGGCAACGCAAAGCATCGAGAACATCGTCAATGGCTCCGGGCTCGACGAGGCGGACCAGCATTCGACCAAGAGCACCGATATGTGGCTCGGCAGCCCCGCCGGCGCCGATCCCATCTGGATTCAGTTCGAGTTCGATCGCGTCTACAAGCTCAACGAGCTGCGGGTCTGGAACTACAATGTCGAGTTCGAACTGGTTCTGGGTTTCGGCGTCAAGGAGGTGACGATCGAGTACTCTGCGGATGGAGTGGACTGGATGAGTCTGGGTGACACGGAACTGGCCCAGGCCACCGCCAACTCCAGCTACACACACAACACCAGCGTGGACTTCGCCGGCGTAGCGGCCAAATACGTCAGGCTGACCGTTAACAGTGGATTCGGCGTGCTCTCGCAGTACGGGCTCAGCGAGGTCCGGTTCATGTACATTCCGGCGTTTGCTCGGCAGCCGGAGCCGGCGGACGGAGCGGCGGAAGTTGCCGTCGAGCCGGCGCTGAGCTGGCGGGCGGGACGTGAGGCGGTCTCGCACAACGTTTATCTCGGCACCGATCCCGAGGCTCTCGCGCCAGCGGCGACGACACAGGCCGCGAGCTTTGCGCCGGACGACTTGGTCTTCGGCCACGTCTATTACTGGCGAGTCGACGAGGTTAACGAGGCCGCCAGCC
>CAZNSM010000368.1:0-3315 GCA_964575615.1 uncultured Pirellulales bacterium
CAGGCCGTACCGGTACCGGCCTTGGACCGTATTGATGGATACTTCTTGCAGCTTCGCGATGTCGCGGAACTTCATGTCCGCCTTCAGCCGCAGCAGCACGACCTCGCGCTGCTCGTCGGGCAGTTGGGCGACCGCCTCGTTGAGCCGGGCCGCCTGCTCTGTGAAGCTCACTGCGTCGCCCGGTCCGGCCGGCTCGCGGGCGGGCCTGGGCTCGTGGCCCGATGCCTGCACCTGCCGCCGCGAACGCCGGCGATAGTCTCGAACGCGGTTGACAACGCTCGTCGCTAAGTAGCCGCTGAGCCGGCCCCGCAGCCGGAATCCCGGACCCAGTCGGGCGAACGAAACGAACACGTCGTGCACTACGTCCTCGGCGGCCGCCCGGTCGTTCAGCAACCCCATCGCCAGGGTCAGCATCGAATCGAGATACTTCTCGTAGATCCGCGCCAGCGCCTCCGGGCTGCCCCGGCGGAACTTCCATTTCAACAGCTCATCTTCGGCTATCGCCATCGGTTCACGTTGCCAGCAAGAACGATCATTCTCACAATGTACCACGCTCGAAGCCCGCGTTTCGTATCCTGCCCGCGAATTTTCTCTGCGGAAAAGAAAAGGCCGAGCCAACGGCCCGGCCTCTTCGGTTGGCTTGGTGGGGTTGGTTCCTGGCCTATTTCTCGGTCACGGCGGGCAGACCGAGCGTCCCCAGTCTTTCGGCCTCGACGAACTCGATGCGCGAGTCGAGGAACAGCACGTTGGTGCCCTTGCCGCTGGCCAGCAGGGTCCGGTCGTAGGCCACAACCGTGGAAAACGGACCGTCGCACGTCAGTCCGGCGCCGAGGTACTCGACGTCATGGACCATCCACCGATAATTCTCGTCGCTCTCGGCATAGTCCCGCAGTTCCTCCAGCGACCGGGGCAGTCGGTCCTCGTGCTCGCCGGCGTAGAGCAGCACATATTTCCCGAGATCGGCGAGCCATGTCGCCGATGCGTGGATCGGGGTCAATTCCGCGTCCTTCTGGCCTGTGTTATCGAGGGCGATCGCCGAATCCCCCTGCACCATCTTGTAGCGAAACTGTACCGTCCGTTCGGCGCGATCCATGCCGCGCATCTGGAGGATTCCCATGCCGCCTTCGCGCGTCTTGAAGGGGTGAACGCGTTGGAACTGGCCCTCTCGATAGGGAATCGGATCGCGGGACTCGTACGCGATGCCGGCCATGGAGTGACGAATGTTCAGAGCGCGGCCCATCACCCAGTAGCCGGGATCCAGGTCCTGCACGACCAACCCTGCGCCGACCAGACTGCCGCTATCGTCCGCCACCCGAGCGATGGCATCGATCCCATTCTGCTGGAGCCAGTCCAGAAGGTCTTCCGGGGGTAGACTCAGCGCTTGTGCCGGAATGACGCTGGTCTGTCCGGTATCGAAGTCGATGGCGCACGGCTGTGCCGAGGGCTTCTCCGGATCGAGACAGGTCAGTGTCACGACCTGGACGGGGCCATAGCCGGGCGGTGTGGGGTCTTCCACCTGCCACTGGAGTCGGGCTTTGTTCTCGTCATAATCGCCGATCTGGACGACCGCCAGATTTCCGTCACTTGTCAGGATGGCGGCGAGGCGGCTCTGGCGGGCTGAGACGCTCGTGGTCGTGCTTTCGGGCATCTCCGCCAGTATGGAATAGGCCCATAAGAGGGCCTGGTCGGCCTTGGGCTGACGCTTCGAAGGCGTACAGAGCCGCAGGGACGAGCCGGGCATGATCCTCAGCGTGCCGCCGTCTTCTCCGTCCCAGGTCACATCGAAGTCTCCCGGCCGGGTCTGTCGCAGGGGAATCGCCCCCTTGGGGTCCAGGTCCAGCGCCATGTTCGCCTGGATTTCAGCGCTGAACGCGTGTGTCTTGTCCTGTTTCGCGCGAGTGAACTGCTCGACGCCCACCGCCAGGGCCGCCACGACGATTACGGCCGCGACGGCCAGTTTTGCGATCTTGCTGTTCATGAGAATCCTCCATGCGCGGGTCTCGCCGCGTCTCGGTGTCATGTTTTCCGGCGGATGTCGTTGCTCGGCCATCACTCTCCACAGGCGCTCATCCATCTCCGGACCGGGGGTAAACGACATCTCCTTCACCATGCGTCTTGTCTCTTTCATCGGTTTCATATCACAATTTCCCATTGAGGGTCGACCGCAGCTTCTGCAGGCCGTACCGGCACCGGCCTTTGGTGGTGCTGATGGAAACGCCTTGATGTCTGGCGATCTGCTTGAACGTCAGGTTGCCGTTCAGGTGCAGGGCGACGGCCTCTCGTTGCTCGTAAGACAGTTGCTCCATGGCCGCGCTGACCAGACGCGACTGTTCCGTTGTGATCGTCCTCGTATCCGGTCCATCGAAATCCGATGTCACGTCGAGGCCGGCGTCCAGACTGGCAGGCTGGCGCTTCCGGCTTCGCAGACGATCCCTCGCCCGGTTGGCGACGCACGTGGCCAGATAGCTCTTGAGACTGCCTCGCAGACGAAAGCCTTCGGCTGACTGTGCCAAGGTCACGAACACATCGTGCAGCACGTCCTCCGCCATGTAGCTGTCGTTGAGCAGGCCCATTGCCAGTGTCAGCAGCCGGTCACGGTGCTTCTCATAGATTCGCCGCAACGCGTCGTCACTGCCTGCCTTGAACCGCAGCTTCAACCATTCATCTTCGAGCATCAATCCGCACCGCTCACAGCTCCACAACGATCGTCGTTCACCATTATCACGATCCGCGTCCTCGTTTGGACATAGGAATTGTGTGTTCGGGGCAGATTTCAACAGTGTGCCAGTGGGGTGGCCTAAATGGGAACGGCTTCGATCGCCAGGAGAGAGATGTCGTCGCGGATGTCGGCGGGGGTGCAGAAGGCTTCGACGGAGGCGACGATGGCGTCGAGGGTGGCGTCGAGAGGCTGGTGGCGGAGGTCGGCGATGCGGGCGCACAGTCGCTCGGTTTCGTACGGACGGCTGGCGGCATCGATGGCTTCGGTGACGCCGTCGGTGTAGAGGAACAGGCGATCGCCCGGTTGCAGGCGGACGCGATCGGCGACGAATCCCGGCTCGGGCAGGATGCCGATCGGCAGTTGCCTGCGGACGAGTTCCCGGGTCGCACCGTCGGCGGCCATCGCGATCAGGGGCGGATGTCCGGCCGAGACGTAGTCGAACACGCCCGTTTCGGTGTCGAGCACGCCATAGACCATGGTGAAGAACTGGCTCGTTCGCTCGTCGAAGGGAAACTGGCGATTGAGCCGCTCGGCGACCGTCGTCGGGGCGGCGATCGCCGGCTGGGCAGGGCTCTGCGGCGTGGCGTCGTAGAGGA
>CAZNSM010000369.1:0-3301 GCA_964575615.1 uncultured Pirellulales bacterium
AAACGTCACGTTCTCCACCGGTCGCTCCGGCAGGCCCAGGATGTAGCCGGCCACCGGCGCGCCCTTGACCGTGATGTTGCTGAAGTGCAGATTGCGGAAGGCGGGCGTGCGGTCGGAGAGCGGCTCCTCGGGCGCCCGCGTGTAGAACATGTTCAGGTAGATCGGCCCGACGGGGATGTTGGTCATCAGGATGTTGCTGACGCGGATGTCCTCGACCGCCCCGCCGCGACCGCGCGTGGCCTTGATGCGAATGCCCTTGTCGGTGCCGTCGAAGACGCAGTTGCTGATCGTGACCTTCCTGACGCCGCCGGACATCTCGCTGCCGATGACCACCCCGCCGTGCCCGTCGAGCATGGTGCAGTTGGTCACCGTGATGTTCTCGCAGGGCCGGCCGACACGCCGCCCGTCCTCATCCCGGCCCGACTTGATCGTGATGCAGTCGTCGCCCACGCTGATGTGGCAGTCGGAAATGTGCACGTTGCGGCAGGAATCCGGGTTGATCCCGTCGGTATTGGGCGACCCCGCCGGGTTCTGGATCGAGATCCCCGTCACCGTCACGTCGTCGCAGTACACCAGGTTGCACGTCCAGAACGGCGGGTTCTTCAGATGCACGCCCTCGATCCGCACGCGGCGGCATTCGACGGGCTGGATCATCGGCGGACGAAGGAACCAGCCCTTCTGGCCGAAATAGGCGTAACCCAGGGTGTCTTTGTTCTTCTCTATGAACATCTCTACGTACTTGGCCACCCGCGCGATCCGCTCGGCGTCCTCGGCCGCCGCGCGGTTGCGCTGATAGCTGTCCCACCAGACCTTGCCCTGCCCGTCGATCGTGCCGCGACCGACGATCGCGATGTTCTCGGCCTGATAGGCGTATATCTGCGGCGAGAAGTTGGCGCATTCGAGCCCTTCCCAACGCGACTTGACCATGGGCAGGTAGTCGTCGAAATCCTCGCTGAACCTCAGCACCGCCCCGGCGTCCAGATGTAGCGTGATATTGCTCTTGAGGTGGATCGGCCCGGTCAGATACTGCCCGGCGGGGAAATAGACCGTTCCACCGCCCGCCTGGGCCGCGTCCTCGATCGCCCTGGCGATGGCGCCGGTGTCCTTGGTCCTGCCGTCCGCCACCGCGCCGAAGTCCCTGACGTTGCGAAATGGATTCGCGCCGACCGCAGTAAGGCCAGAAACAAGGACGACGACAGAGACCATCAAACAAAGGCGTGATCGATTGGCATGCATCCTTCCGCTCCTTTCAATGGCTTGGGCCGGTTCTCACCGTCGCGGGGCACCAGGGTGCGCGGCGCTGCAATGCACCCAGTATACCGGGAGCCAAGGCGCCCTCCAACGGCTATTGCAGGGGCGAATCATCATTCGCCCCTACCTCGGCCGCCGGAAATCAGTGCGGATTTGCCGCATGAATCCGACCGCACATTGCGGTATAATAGACGATGCAGGTCCGATGGCATGGGGATCCAACTTCGATGGAGATGCTGCGATGGGACGCGTCGAGAGAGCCTTCACCCTGATCGAACTGCTGGTCGTCATCGCCATCATTGCTCTGCTCATGGGCATCCTGCTGCCCGCCCTCGGGCGGGTGCGCGAGCAGGCGCGGGCGGTCTACTGCCTCAACAGCCTCCGCCAGCTCGGGCTCGCGACGCTGGCGTACGCCCAGGCGAACGACGATTTCATCCCGCGGGCGCTCGACAACGAGGTCAAGTGGATTCTGGCGTTCATGCCGTATCTCGGAACCGAATACGAGACTGCGACGGACTATCGCGAGGTGGATGTGTACCAATGCCCATCCTTCCCTCGTGCGGGCGTCGGGCTCAACGGCCGCTCCAACGCCGACCAGACCGTCGACTACGTGGTCAATGCGTGGGATATGGACGAACCCGGCCTGACGACGGGCGACAAAGGCAAACAGAAGGACGAGCCTACCAAACTCGGCGCCATCCGGCCCGCCGGCGAGCGCATCTACCTGGCCGACAACGAGGCGGGCCCCTGGCGGCCCGTTGTCACCAGCCGCGACGAACTGAACGTCGCTTCGCGGTTCAATCTGCTCGACGTCTGGTCGACGACGCACCTGCCCGCCTCCGATGCCGAGACCGCCGGCAGCAATCTGACCCGCCGCGTTGCCAAGGATCGCCATCGAGGCAAAGGCGGCAACAATCTCTTCTTCGACGGCCACGCCGCATGGCTCGCCGCCGAGGCCAACACCTCCCGCTATTGGTGCGGCCTCGAACCCCGCTGACCTATCCACACGCGCGACTTAAACAGTGCCAGACTCTTTCAACTCTTCAAATTCTTTGTTCATCGCGTCGCTGTTCCAGCCGTAGTTGCTGCGAATGGCAAAGAAGATGACATGCATGTTCACCACACAATACTGTGCGAGTGCCTCGATTGGCTCATCGCTGTCGTTTGTGACCGACACACGCATTCCGTCGTCTCTTGCTCTACTGCAAAGGCTCCCAAAATCAAGATGGACCGCATTATTGAACTGTTGGTAGAGCTGAGGATAGAACTGCCCCTTCCAGGAATTGCCGATATCCTCGAGGATAGCGGTAAATCGCTTCGGCATCGGGTCACAGTCCCACTGGGCCAACATGGCTTCGGACTTCGTGAGGCTCTCCTGAAGCCCCCGCCTTTCTTCCTCAGTGATGATATTCAGGAAATCACGCCGAAGCTTGATGTCCTGTTCAAGCGAAGCTTTCGCCCATCTGTCAACCCTTTCCTCCGCTGCCGACATGGACTCATCAGCCTGTCGCTCGGCAAGACACCATATGACCTTGGCGTTAACCTCGAACAAGACTCGAAGCAAGGCCTTCGCAGGCATCCGCCAACCATTCTCCAACAAAGCCATGATAGCTTTGCAGTAGGTCGAGCAGACAGACAAGGTCGTTATGCACAGCCGGTCAATCGGCCTGTCCGTCTTCACGCTCTCCTCGAACATTGATATTGTGTCCGCGCCCCACTTTCCAATCACCGCGTCGCGGATTCTCACTGCATGCAGTTCCCCTGCAGCCAGAGAGTTCTGAGCCATCGCAATTACTCCTCATCCTATGTGGCCACAGGACGCATCAAGTATCTGGGCACTGGAGTGAGCGCCGTTTCGCCGAATTGCGCGACGTGCCCCCTAAAGAATCATGTGTCAAACGTCACATGATCATACAGATAATCATAGATGTCCTTATCTTGCCATCTGGGTGAATTCCTGATTGGGTGCTTGTTGAAGAACTGGAACGCTTTGCTTTTTGTTACCGTGTCGTAGCTCAGATGCCGTGCCGTCCCACCTACGCTCCCGTTC
>CAZNSM010000370.1:0-3267 GCA_964575615.1 uncultured Pirellulales bacterium
AGCCGCCGGCGTTCAGCGGCAGCTTCGCGTCGTTCTCGTTGGCGTACATGTGCAGGCTCAACGCCAGTTGCTTGAGGTTGTTGGCGCAGTTAACCTTGCGGGACTGCTCCCGGGCGCGTTGCAGCGCGGGCATCAGGATGCCCATCAGCAACGCGATGATCGCGATCACGACGAGCAGCTCGATCAGCGTGAAGGCGCCATTCCTTCCGCGCCGCCCATGGTGATTGTCTCTGACAACGTGCATCTGCATTTTGCTTCTCCTTCGCGCGCTCGTCCTACAAGACTCCGTAGCCCGCGGCGTGTCAAAAATCCCTCACGTGACCAACAGCTCCCAAACTCTCTACGCACCAACCACTTGCGTGTTCGTGCAGGCCTCTCGGCGCCGGTCGTTCACCTGCCCCGGCTCTCTTATTGTCTCAAATACCGGCCGGCCGGGGCAATGCAGTTTTGCGTTTTTCTTTCGCCATTTTGCGCCCATCTGCGTCCCGGCTCGGCCGCCCGGCATGGTGGATATGTACGCCGTGCGCAACGTTTGGACGATTTTCCCGCCCAGCCGGCGCATTTGGCCCGGTCGGCCCCAAAAACCCGCGGTGCGGCAGGCATTTCCAGAGCGGTCCCGTGCGACGCCCGCGGCCGGGTCCGCCAATCCGAACGTCTGTCGCAGCCTCCGGCAGGCCGCCATCGCCCACAGCAAGTTCAAAGACCGCGACCATCTCCCCAGGCTGCCCGCCGGACACCTCATCCTCTCCCCCCCGCCGACCGAGCCCGCTTCCGAAACATCAAAACCAGGCGATTTTAACGATCGCGCGGAATGGACGACAGGCGGCGTGATATGCGGGCGCGTCACACGCAAGGCAAGACTGGAATCAGCAAGGCGTTCCCGCAATTCTCAACCCGCCACCGGCCTACAGCCTGCAGTCTACTGCCTACGGTCTACAGCCTGCGGCCTGCGGCGTATCTCCTCGGGGAAGTTGAGCACCGCGAACTCGCCGGCCAGTTCGTACGCCTTGCGGTCGCGGGCCTTGGCCGCCTCGACCTCGTCGTCGAACAGGCCCAGGTAGTGTTCCTCCCTGTTGTGCTGGAGCGTGGCCTCCCACTTGTCGCCGCGCGGGAAGACACCACGAAACTGCGACTTGCCCGGCTGGCGTCTGTGGCTGTTCTGCGAGTTCTGAAGCTGCGTGCAGACTCGCAGGTTGCACCGCCGGTTGTCCAGCCCGTTGCCGTTGATGTGATCGACCACCATCCCCTTGGGCGGCTTCATGATCTGGCGGTGCATGGAGAACGATCGGCCTCGATGTGTCCGGCAGGCGTAGAACGTGCCACAGCGGTCGGTGCGCTGCGCATACCACTTGTACCTGGCCAGCGCCGGATAGTCGGCCGCATCGACAATCGCATGCTTGCCCCGCGTCAGGCTGATGTAGCGGATCGCCGGGTCCGACGACTCGCGCGGCGCCGACCGCACCGTCGGCGCCCGCCGCGCCCGGAAGTTCGGGCACGTCCCGGTCGCGATCACCTCGCTGATCTCGCCCCCGGCGCCCGCCTTGTGGAAGCAGACCAGCAGCCCCGGCCACCGCGTCAGGATCACTCGCAGCCACCGCGTCCGCAGCCGCTCGCCGAACACGCAATTCGCGCAACACCGCTGGCGCTTCGCCTTCGCTTCCGCCTCGTCTCGCTCGTTCATTCGATCCTCCAGTCTCGTCGCTCGTCGCTCGACGCCTCGACTAGAAGCGTACATGCGTGGGTGCGTAGATGCGTTTTCCAGAACTCGTCCTGGTCGCGCTCTTACTCATCCACCGTTCTACCCATCTACGCTTCTACTGTTTCATCTCGTGCCTCGCCGCCCACCTCCTCTCCGACGCGTCGCCCTGACTCCCATCCCCGCCTCAGGCACGCGCCCGAGGCCACAACCGCATCCTACCGGAATATGGTCAATCGATCAACACCAAATCACAAAAAATCCACCCCCATAACCCCCGCCCGCACCAGGACTAACGACGGGGAGACTGAAAAAGTGAAAAATCGGCCTTCGCAGGTCGTGGGTCTCATCCGATTTCGCCCAGAGAAGGCCCCGCACGCCTTGTTCGAGCTTAGCCTGCCATGACCTGCCCATCGAACGCAATCCGCTCAAGTCTTTCCATGGTAACGCCCCAAAAGAACCTCACTAATTCTAACGCGAATCCTGCCAAAAGGGCAAATCTCCCGTGTCTCCTCATGGTCAGAGTTGCTGTATCCTCCATACTTCGCAATCTATGGTCGACTACTCGCGCTTTCCATACGGAATCCCTCTTGATGGTGCCGCGAATGCGGTCTACAATACAATTGTGGTGGCGACGCTCGGAGATGCACAGGCTCTGTGAGGTTAAGAGACTGAGAAGAGCCGAGGGCCAGCGCCTGTCTTCTTCGCGCATGTAGTTGGATACAGAGACCTCAGCGCAGCCATAAGGTCTGCAATACATGGACGAGACAGAGAGGATCGACATTACGCCTTCCAAAGACGACGCGCCGATCTTCTCGACGAAGATTGCGAGGCTTACTCCGACAGGCCGAGAGAGAGTCTTCAAGAAATTCCTTCTCGCGGCGTTTGGAAGCATTCCATGGATAGGTGGATTCATTGGAACAATGGCCAGTCTCGCGACAGATGCTGGTGACGTCAAGGCGGACGACATGCGCACACAATGGCTCCAGGAACATCAACGCAAGATTGAATCGCTGGCAGCTACTCTGGACCAAATTGCGGAGCGATTCGAGACACTTGGGGAACAGATCGACGAACGTGTACAAAGTGAGGAGTATCTAAATTTGGTTCGGCGAGCTTTCAGGACCTGGGACCAAACAGATACTGACGAGAAGCGCAAGTATGTCGGAAATCTCGTTACTAACGCCGGTGGCACGCGGCTGTGTTCTGATGACGTCGTCCGTCTGTTTATCGATTGGCTGAACACATACCATGAAGCCCACTTCGCGGTGATCCGTGAGATCTATAAGAATGCAGGTGCAACAAGGTATGACATCTGGATGGAGATTCATGGCGAGGAGATTCCGCGTGAAGACTCTGCCGACGCGGACCTGTATCGGCTGCTGATTCGCGATCTGAGCACGGGCGGTGTCATACGCCAGGCGAGAGAGACGACCGTCGATGGTAAGTTTCTCCGCAGGCATCCTCGTCGCGGGCGAACTCCCCTGCCCAAGACTATGGAGTCTGCATTTGAAGATGCGAAGCCATGCGTTCTCACGGCTCTTGGGCAACAGTTCGTCCACTATGCGATG
>CAZNSM010000371.1:0-3253 GCA_964575615.1 uncultured Pirellulales bacterium
CAACTGGAGGCCGCAATGACATGCGGCCTTTTTTCTTGGCGGCGGACGGTCGCCTTATAGACGCACAGCGAGACCTGAGGATGCGCGAGAGCCTGACGTGTTGCTGTTCAATCGACGCAGGTTGTTGGCGGACCGGGCCCGACTCGGCCGCTGGGGCGAGAAGCGAAGCGAGCGGTTCCTGAAGGGCAAAGGGTTCAAGACGCTGGCGCGCAACTTCTCCTGCCGGACCGGGGAACTGGACCTGGTCATGGTCGATCCCGACGGCGTCATCGTGTTCGTCGAGGTCAAGACCCGTGCCGGTGAGCAGTTCGCTCCCGCCGAGGCGATGGTCACGCACGGCAAGAAGCGTCGGGTCAGACGGGCCGCCCGCTATTTCCTCGCCTGCCACCGGATTCAGGACCGAATCTGCCGCTTCGATGTCATAACCATCGTCGTAGGCGATTCCGGCCCCCCCGAAATCCGCCACTACGAAGACGCCTTCGTGCTATGAAGAGGATGTGGTTCTGCCTCTGATCCGCTAAGATGATGGGGTGGCAAGAACGGTGCTCCTGGCATCCGCACGGCATTCTATTGTGGTTACTTGGGCAGGTAAGACACATGGGTTTGATCGACACGCATTGTCATTTGACGTTTGAGCCGCTGGCGGATGATGTGCCGGGGGTGCTGGAGCGGAGCCGGCAGGCGGGGGTGGACGCCTGGATCACGGTCGGGACGAGCCTGGCGGACAGCCGAAAGGCGGTTGAGCTGGCCCGTCGGCACGAGAACCTGTATGCCTCCGTAGGGATCCACCCGCACGACGCCAAGGATGCCGACGATGCGGCGGTGGCCGAGTTGAAGCAACTTGCGCAAAGTGAAAAGGTCGTCGCCATCGGCGAGACCGGCCTGGACTTCCACTACAACTTCTCGAAACAGCCCGACCAGAAGCGGGTTTTCGCTGCTCATCTGGGCTTGGCGAAGGAGGTGGGCCTGCCTGTTGTCATCCATTCTCGCAACGCGTTCGAGGAGACGCTCGACATCCTGGACCGCTGCGGAGACGGCCTGAAGGGCGTGGTTTTCCATTGCTTCAGCGGTTCGGCCGACGAGGCCAGGCAGCTTCTGGACAGAGGGTACTACATTTCGTTCACCGGCGTGGTCACCTTTAAGAACGCCCAGACCGCCCGTGAGGCGGCCCAGGCGGTGCCCCTGGATCGACTGATGGTCGAGACGGACTGCCCGTACATGTCGCCGGAGCCCGTGCGCAGTCAGAAGCCGAACGAGCCGGCCCTGATGCTCCATACCGCCCGGTTTCTGGCCGAGCTGAAGGGTCTGTCCGTCGAGCAGCTTGCCCGGCAGAGCACCCAGGCCGCCGTGCGTTTCTTTGGCCTGCCGCCCGCGCGCGGTGTGTGACTGTGGGATAGGCGGGTGAAATGGGGAGGGCGGATTTTGTCGTCTCAGGACGCCATATATCGGACTATTGTCTCTTTTTGCCAAGTGTCCAAACTGTGGTTTGGTGGCGTTTCTCAGGGTAGAAAGGGCCGTTTTGCGCCCATCACTTGACTTTTGGCCGCGTTAGACCCCTATTTAATAGCCATGCCTCTGGACCCATTGAGGCAGGCCCTTATCTCTACCCGTGGCCTCGACGGGCGGGAGGATTTTCCATAGAGAGCGGTTCTTCAGGAAGGATGTGCGTAGGCACTGATGGCAGGGATATTCGACCATGCGGCGATCAGCCGCGTGCAACAGGCAAACGACATCATCGACGTGGTGGCCGAACACGTCAGTCTCAAGCGGAAGGGTCGGGAGATGCTGGGTCTCTGCCCGTTCCACGAAGACCACACGCCGAGTATGAACGTCAGCCCGACCAAGCAGATCTTCAAATGCTTTGCCTGTGGCGCCGGCGGCGATGTGATCAAGTTCGTCCAGATGCGCGAGAACCTGACGTTTCCGCAGGCGGTGGAGCGGTTGGCTGAACGCGCGGGCATCGAGCTAGAGTCGCGGCGGTCCGCCGCGCCACAGCGGCGCGATGCGAATTCTGATGTTGACCCGAACATGCTCGCCCGGCTGAACGCTTGGGCCGCCAAATTCTTCCAGCAGTGTCTGAACGATCCGGAGCGCGGCAAGGTCGCGAGGGATTATCTGGCAGCGCGCAGGATTTCCGCCGAAAGCGTTGCTCGGTGGAACTTGGGTGCGGCGCCGAATGCCGTCGATGCGCTGGCGAAAGCGGCAGGCCCGAAGATCCCGCTGCGTCTGCTTCAGCAGGGCGGTCTGGTCGCCGGCGCCGGGCAGGACAAGTTTGTTCACCGTCTGATGTTCCCGATCACCGATGCGACGGGACGTTTCATCGGGTTTGGCGGCCGCACGCTCAGCGGTGCCGGCGCCAAGTACATCAATTCTCCGACCACACCGCTGTTTGACAAGAGCAACACCCTCTATGGTCTGGAACAGGCCCGTCATCAGATTGTCTCGACGGGAACCGCTGTCGTGGTCGAAGGCTATACCGACGTGATCATGGCCCATCAGTTCGGCTGCGCCAACGTGGTCGCGACGTTGGGCACGAGTTTCACGACGGGCCACGGCCGGACGCTGCGGCGTTACGCCAAACGCGTCGTGCTCGTGTACGACAGCGACGTCGCCGGGATGGAGGCGGCCAATCGGGCCCTGGAGGTGTGCCTTTCGCAGAGGCTCGACATCAAGCTGGGTTTCGTTCCTGAAGGCAAGGATCCGTGCGAATTCCTCCTCGTGGCAGGCAAGGAGGCTTTCGATCGGGTCGTCGACGGGGCGACGGACGTTCTCCAGTTCAAGTGGGACCGGTTGCGAACGGCCTTCGAGGGTGACGACTCGCTTGCGAACCGCAGGACGATCCTGAACGAATTCCTCCAGGCGGTGGCAACGGGGCTGGCGGCGAACAACATTCCCGTGCTGGACAGCGGGCTGATCGTCAACAAGCTCTCGAAGATCATCGGTCTGACACCACGGGAGATCAATGCGGATCTGAGCCGACGGATGGGCCGGGTCTCGAAAACGATGAAATCCGATCGAGATCGTAGGCATGAAGCCGAACCCATCGATTGGGGCCGGGGCCTTCCTGCGGTGGCGCAACGGGAAGTGCTCGAAGTGCTTTTGAACGAACCTGCTCTCTTTCACGGCCGCCAGGAGGAGATCTCCGCGTCGTTGTTCAGCGTCCCGATCCTGCGTCAGATCGCGGAGGTGCTGTTGGACGCGCTGCGATCGGACGACGGTTTCTCCTTGTCCGGGCTGCTGGCTCGGATTGAGT
>CAZNSM010000372.1:0-3214 GCA_964575615.1 uncultured Pirellulales bacterium
CCACCATTTGCTCTTGGGAATCTGCGGGTCGTTCATCCGCCACCAATCCTCTTCGAACGCCCGGGCGGCGCAACGCAGGTCGGCCGCCGGACTGTCGTAGCACCCGCCGCGTGCGACATGCACCTTGCCCTCGGCCGGACCGGTCGGGTTCTTCGTCGCGGCCCCGGCGTAGCCGTTGGGCTGATAGAAGTCATAGACCCACTCGCGGACGTTGCCCTGCATGTCGTACAGGCCCCAGGCGTTGGGCTTTTTCGTGGCTGTGGCGCCGGGACCGAAATCGGAGTTGTCCTCATACCAGGCGTAATCGCCGAGTTTCTCGGCGTCCTCGGCGGGACCATACGGAGAGGTCGTCCCGGCCCGGGCGGCGTATTCCCATTCCGCTTCGGTGGGCAGGCGGTACGGCTTGCCCGTCTTCTGCGCCAGCCACTGACAGAAGACGCTCGCGTTGTGCCAGGTCATGCCGATCGCGGGATGCTTGACGCTGTAGCCCATCGTCATGTCGCCATAGACGGGGGTCGGGCCGGTGATGGTGTTGACGCCGCCGGCGGCCGGCTCGGCGTTCTTCTGGGCCTCCTGGACCTCGACGAACTCCTTCTTGGCGGTGCCCGTCTCCTGGTAGTAGGCCATGAACAGCTCGAGGGTAGTCTCCGTCGAACAGAGATAGAACGGATCGAGACTGACCTTGCGCTGCGGCCCCTCGTTTTCGTTGCGGTCGGCTTCCGTGGCCGGGCTGCCCATCGTGAAGCTGCCGCCCGGGATCAGGACCATGTCGAGAGACAGCTCGGCGCCGGTCTTGCTCTTGATGGTCTCAGTATACTTCTTGGGGAGCTTGTCTTCAGCGCCGAGGACGCTGCCTGCCAACACCGCTGCGATACAGAGGGCCACGACACCGATGCGATTCTGCCTGCTGCTGCGTTTCACCTTCGTCTCCTTAAGCTATATCATCTGCGTGAAGCCCGGCCGGGGAACCGGATACCGACCATCGGGACCAAGCCGACTGGGCGGGTCCATCACGTCGTGACATTCCTCGGGTCTGGGCGGATAGTAGAAATCCGACTGATTGATCTGGTCCCACGTCACCTCCTTGCCCGTGTAGCAGGAGATCTGCCCCATGACGGTAACCATCGTGCTGGGGACCATGTAGTCGCCGTTGTTGATGGGGTTGCCCGAACGGATCGCGGCGAAGAGCAGGTCGTGCTCCCTCTGGTACGGATTGCAGCGGGCGGTCGAGCGCCAGTTCGTCTCGCCCCAGATGCGATAGCCGGTGACGTCGGCCTTGCCCTTGGTGCCCAGCACGACGCTGGAGGAGTCGTTGTGGCATCCGTCGGTGGTCCGGCAGAAGGCGTAGATGCGCACGCCGCTGGCGAACTCGTAGACCACGGAATGGTGGTCGAAGACGTCGCCGTAGATCGGGTCGGTCATCGAGGACCGCCCGCCCAGGCCGTGACACTTGACGGGATTGGCCTCGCGCAGAACCCAACGGGAGCGGTCGAGGTTGTGCACGAGCGACTGCGGCACGTCGTCGCCGCTGAGCCAGCGAAAGTGGTACTGCGTGCTGCACTGCCACTGGAGCTCGGTCAGGCCCGGTTGGCGGTCGATGATGCCGTACGGTCCGCGAAGGAAGTTCTCTTCGATCGAGATCACCTCGCCGATGGCGCCGTCGTGAATCCGCTGGACCGTCTCGGCGTATCGCGTGTCGTAGCGGCTGTGCAACCCTGAGACGAAGCACAGCCCCTTCTGCTTGGCCAGTTCGGCGGCGGCGCCCATGAGCTTGACGCCGGCCGGGTCGATGCCGTGCGGCTTCTCCACGAACACGTGCTTGCCCGCCTTCACCGCGGTCATCGCGTGCAGCGGATGAAACTTGGCGGCGTTGGCGATGAGCACGACGTCGCACGAGTCGATCACGTGCTTGTAGCCCTCGAAACCGACGAAGCAGTGGTCGTCGTCGACCTGGACCTGATCGCCCTTCTGCTCGGTCAGGATGCGGCGCTTGTCCTTGACCCGGTCCATGAAGACGTCGCACATCGCGACGAGGCGCGCCCCGGGATCGGCGGTCAATGCCTCGGCGGCCGCGCCCGTGCAGCGCCCGCCGCAACCGACCATCCCCACACGGAGGATGTCGCTGCCGCCTGCGAAGACCCGGGCGCTTAGCCCGAGCGTCCCGGCGACCGCCGCCGAAGTCACCACGGTCGAGGCCTTCAAGAAGTCGCGCCGCGTCGTGCCCTGGCTCCTGTCGGATTCCATAGCGTCTCCTTCGTCAAAAGTGCGCATCGGCACCACTACAAACCTGCGGCTATGATACCCGCCGCCGGACCCGGATTCAAGCTGCTGGTTCGCAACCGGCGACGCGACGGCCTATGCGAACTCCTGGTACTCGCGGTCCTTCAGAATGCCCGGCTGCGGCAGCGGATACCGGCCCTCGGCGTCCGACTTCAGCGGCGCGGGCGAATCCATCGTAAACTTGTCGGCGTCCGGGGCGAACTCGTGCGGGCAGTTGAGCATCTGATCGTACGTGATGACGTTGCCCGTGTGGGCGGCCATGCGTCCCATCGACGTGACCATGCTGGCGATCGCGCCGCGCTCGGTCTCGTTGTAGGGCTTGTCGTTTCGAATCGCGTCGATCAGGTCGTCCCATTCAAGCTGATACGGACTGGGCTCCGGCTGCGGGAAGCTCCAGATCAGGTTCTCGCGGGCCATCTTCTGATCGCGGTACGTGCGGACGCGGCCGGGCGTGTGGCTGGACGTCGAGACGACCGCCGAGCCTTTGGTGCCGTGGACGAAGCTGCTGAACGCGTTCTCGCAGCCGTCCATGTTGCGCCCGTCGTAGAAGAACCGGGTGCCGTCGTCGAAGACGTACTCGACCGAGTAGTTGTCGAAATTCTGATCGACGGACTCGCCGCGGAAGTGCCGCGCGCCGATGGCGCGGGCCTCGACGGGCCAGGCGCCCTTCATCCACGAACATTCGTCGATCTGGTGGATATAGAAATCGCTGTAGACGCCGCCGCTGCCCCAGAGGAAGCTGTGGAAGCTGCGGACCTGGTAGAGCAGCTCGCTGATGTTGCCCCGCCTCGGACGGGCGTTGGCGGCGCGGCCGCCCATGCGGTAGGCCCGCATCATGTGGATCTCGCCGATCTCGCCCGACTCGATCCGCTTCTTCAATTCTTGCCGGCCCCGGCAATGGCGGATCATCAGGCCCACGCCGACCTTGATGTTC
>CAZNSM010000373.1:0-3194 GCA_964575615.1 uncultured Pirellulales bacterium
GCAGGGAATTCCGGTTTGACGACTTCCGGCAGGCCCTGGCCTTCGTCAACAGGGTCGGTGAGCTGGCCGAGCGGCAGAACCATCACCCGGATATCCACCTGAGCTATGGCAGAGTCAGGATCGACCTGTGGACGCACAAGATCGGCGGTCTGCACGAGAACGATTTTATCCTTGCCGCCAAGATTGACAGGCTGTAGCTAAATGGGCGCTGCTGCCTGGAGACAGCCGGGCAGACGATTCCGGGAAGGAGCCCTGAAGATGCAGAAAGTGGCGTGGGGAGTGCTCAGCACCGCGAAGATCGGCTTGCAGAAGGTCATTCCCGCGATGCAGAAAGGCAAATACAGCAGGATCGTTGCCATCGCGTCGCGCGACTCGGCCAAGGCCCACGACGCGGCCAGGCGGCTTGGAATCCCAAAGGCCCACGCTTCCTATGAGGCCCTTCTGGCCGACCCGGACGTCGAGGCGGTCTACATTCCTCTGCCGAACCATCTGCACGTGGAGTGGTCGATCAAGGCCCTGGAGGCGGGCAAGCACGTCCTGTGCGAGAAGCCCATCGGGCGGGACGCCGAGGAGGCGCGCCGGCTCCAGACGGCCGCCGCACAGCATCCGCACCTGAAGGTGATGGAAGCGTTCATGTACCGATTCCATCCGCAGTGGGTCGAGGCGAAGAGGCTGGTGACGGAAGGCCGGATCGGATCTCTTCGCACGATCCAATCGTTCTTCTCCTACTGCAACGTCGATCCGGCAAACGTTCGCAACCAGCCCGACCTGGGCGGAGGCGGCCTGCTGGACATCGGATGTTACTGCATCTCGCTGTCGCGGTTTCTCTTTGCCGCCGAACCGCGGCGCGTCCTCGGCTTGGTGGAATACGATCCGACGTTCAAAGTCGACCGGCTGGCCGCGGGCATCCTCGAGTTCGACGCCGGGACTTCGACCTTCACCTGTTCGACGCAGCTCAGCGCCTATCAGCGCGTCAACGTCGTCGGCACGGCCGGCCGCGTCGAGATCGAAATCCCCTTCAACGCCCCTGCGAAAAAGCGGTGCAGGCTGTGGCACCAGAGCACGTCGGAGTTCCGCGAGATCCGCCTGCCAAAGACCGATCAGTACACTGTCCAGGGCGACCTGTTCTCGCAAGCAGTGCGGAATGACACTGCCGTCCCGACCCCTCTCGGAGACGCTGTCGCCAACATGCGCGTGATCGACGCGGTGTTCGCCAGCGCGAAGGCCGGTGCATGGCAGGCTCTGTGATCTGTCTGCCGGGTTGCAGGCAAAGGCGGGGTCTGATAGCATGCCGTCTGTGAATTGTCTACGAAATCGAACGGCTTGGAGGATTCCATGAAGTTTCATGTCTGGTGGTCTGTCGCCGCCTTGACGGCGGTTCTGCTGGTTGCCTCGATCTCGCACGCGGAGGTCCGGATCCTGTCCGACCGCACCGACGGGTCGGCGGAGTTTGCGTTCAACAAGGTCCCGTCGCCCTCCCGGAGCGATGCGGCGACGCAGGCGCGTTTCACGATTGTCGATGGCCGGCCGGACGGCAATGGAGGCGGCGCCGAGAAGCTCCACGATGGCATGATTCCTACGGAGGAAGATCAACCGGCTGAGAACTTCTTCTTCCGAGCCGGCACGGACGGCGGACGCCTTCGGATCGATCTGGGCGGCGCCGTCGACATCAAGCAGGTCAACACGTATTCCTGGCATCCCGGCAGTCGCGGGCCTCAGGTGTACGACCTTTACGCCAGCGACGGGAAGGCGGACGGCTTCGACGCCCAACCCAGAAGGGGCGCCGACCCTCAGACGTGTGGATGGAAGCTCGTCGCCAGGGTCGACACGCGTCCCGAAGGAAACGGCGGCGGTGGACAGTACGGCGTCAGCGTCTGCGAATCGGACGGCACGCTTGGCACATACCGGTATCTGCTGCTGGATGTCTTTCGCACCGAGGCGGCGGATGCGTTCGGCAACACGTTCTACAGCGAGATCGACGTGGTCGATCCCACCTCGCCGGTCGTCGTTGCCAGGCCGGCGATCGAGCCGGCGGGAGAAGCACGCCGCGAAGTTGTGGAGATCGAGGGGGGCAAGTACCAGATCACGATCGACACGACCGAGACACCTGACCTGACCAAATGGGCGCATGATGAGCTGGCGCCCGTCGTGAAGCAGTGGTATCCCAAGCTGGTTGCCATGCTGCCGAGCGATGGATATGAGGCCCCGACGCGCGTCACCATCACGTTCAGCGCCGACATGCAGGGCGTCGCCGCCACCGGCGGAACGCAAGTGCGCTGCGCCGCTCGCTGGTTCCGGGGCCAGTTGCAGGGTGAGGCCAAAGGGGCGATCGTGCACGAGCTGGTGCACGTTGTGCAGAGCTACGGCCGGGCCAGACGGAACAATCCCGGCGCCACCCGCACGCCGGGATGGCTGGTGGAAGGGATCGCCGATTACGTCCGCTGGTTTCTGTACGAGCCTCACTCGCACGGCGCGGAAATCACCGGCCGGAACATCGAACGGGCCCGCTATGACGGCAACTACCGCATCAGCGCCAACTTCCTGAACTGGGTTGCCGCGACATACGACGCGGACATCGTCCGAAAGCTGAACGCCGCGGCGCGCGAGGGACGTTACGGCGAAGACCTCTGGAAGGAATACACGGGCAAGACCGTGCAGGACCTGGGAGACGAGTGGAAAGAGGCGATGCAGGCCAAGGTCGCGGCCGCGGCCGCCGGCCCGGCGCCGAACACGCTGACGGAGCAGGAGAAAGCCACCGGCTGGAAGCTGCTGTTCAACGGCGAGAATCTCGACGGATGGCACAACTTCAAGAGCCGGAACATCCGTCCGGGCTGGCAGGTGCGCAACGGGGCGCTGGTCTGCGCCGATCCGCACAACGCAGGCGACTTGTGCACGGATGGCAAATACGACTGGTTCGAGCTACAGCTCGATTACGATATCAGTCCCGCCGGCAACAGCGGGATCATGTACCATGTCGGCGACGAAGGGAATGCCGCCTGGGCGACGGGCCCCGAGTTCCAGCTTGAAGACAACAAGGAGGCCGCCGATGCTGTCCGGTGCGGCTGGCTCTATGCCCTCTATCAGCCCCCGACCGACCCGGCTACGGGCAAGCCGCTCGACGCCACGAAGCCGCCGGGGCAGTGGAATCACGTCCGGCTGCTCGTGACGGGCGAGAAGTGCGTCCACGAGATCAA
>CAZNSM010000374.1:0-3190 GCA_964575615.1 uncultured Pirellulales bacterium
CCGATGCGGGGCCGTACAGGGGGCCATTTGGGCCAACCGACGCGTGATCGACAATACCATCGTCGAGGTCTATTCGATCAGGATCGACAAGTCCTACAAGGCCGGCGATGAATGGAAGCGAACCACGTCTTTTGCCGCCGAGGACCTTCCCAAGGTCTCGGTCGTGGCCATGGCCTGCTACGAGCACCTGCGGCTGCGGTCCTCGGAAGATGGACCCAGTGACTCTGACAACCTGTTCGAAATGGGGCGTTTGCGCCCCGACGAGAAACCCAATCAGAATGAGGAGACATAGAAGATGAACGCGATTGGCTCTTCCCCTCTGGCGCCAGTGTTTGTGTGGTGCGCCGTGCTCGTCTCTGTGATCCTCTTTGCGATCATCCTGAGGACACTGCGGCACATACCCCTGTTCGATGGGAGCAACCCCGTCGTCCTGGCCCTGTGCGTCATGCTGCTGTGCATGGTCGGTCTGCACGGGGTGTTCGTTCAGCCCGTCAGCACCGAAGCGGCCCCGGCCGACGATGCGCGGCGGTCGCTGGACTTCCTGCTCTTGCCCTACACGGCGATGGCGTTGGCGATGCTCCTGGCGTTCTGCCTTCTGCTGCTGCTCAAGGTGGCGAGGTCTCAGGGGTATACCAGGCTGCGGACCGAGATTGCCAAGCGCAGAGAACGTCTCGGCGCGTTGAGAGATCCATCGGGGCAGGCAGTGCGGGATTCCATATCGCGCAGACCGTCGTGGTCCCACGATGAGGACCGAAGCGGCCCGCTTGAACATTCAAACCGTGCAAAGGAACTTGGAACGGACCTACAGAAGATGGAGATTCGAAAATGGAAATGATGCCGAGTACCCCACACGTATTGCTGGCTGCATCGATGGCCGCGGCTGTCACGATTGTGTTTGTGGCAGCCATGAAGACCCTGGCGCGCTCCTTCCATCGCCCAACCGCGATCGTCCTGGCCCTCGGAGTCACAATCCTGGCGGTCGTGGGAACAGCCCATGTCATCTTTGTGGGGCCTCAAGGGGGCGAACCCGGGCTTTCGGTCCCGCGCGGCAACACCCTGATCCTGCTGCCGTTCATTGCCCTGGCGATCGCCTCGCTCCTTGCCCAATTGCTGGCCGCCACGAGCGGGGCCGTGCCACAGGCAAAGCCGCAACAGGTGCCAGGCGAGATTGCCGATGTCGAGCCGCAGGTACCGCCCGACGCCAAGCTGGCAAAGAATACGCCCGCCAGGTCGAGACCGCGCGGACGGCCCAGGAAGCAATCGCCCGAGGAGTCCCCCCAGCAGCTTTTGCTGGAAGATGCGGGGAAGAAGACGAATTCATCGAAGCAGCCGCGTCCCGCCGCTGCCGATGCGGCGGCAAAGCAGAAGTCCGCTGGCGCGGCAGAATCGACGGAGCAGAGTTGATGCAAACCGATGCTCTTGCTGCGACGGCCAGGATGGACCGCGTCGTCCGGAAGAGCAGTATCGGCAGCGGGCGCGTCTCGTCTTGATACACCGCCGTCAGACGAAGGCAGCGACATAGATGGCCAGTTGTCAGAGGGATCTTCGACTCTGGCTCCGTGATGACCCCAGAGGGTCCGGGTGGGATCTCTATGGAACATGCAGACCGACAAGATCAATCCCGGAGCGCCAGAGGACGGCCATTTGCCGGCCGCCGGTGCCGTAAGCCGCTTGGGTATGATGAGATTGAGGCGGCTTTTCGGAACGACCCTCTGTTTCCGCCAATTCTGTCACTGGAGCAGGCGGCCCAGTTGGCCCATCTTGCACCGGGGACCCTGAAAAGACTTGTCTCGGAGGGATTCTTCGTTGATAGTGTCAGGCGGGGCAAGCCGATCGCCTTCTGGCGGAACCGGTTTGTCGCCGAGACCATGGAGTTGGATAAGGCAAGAGAACGTAACAGACACTCAAGATCTCAGAAAGGAGCGCAGGACCAATGAAACTGATTGACAAACAGATCGTCGAGGCGACCAGCCCGACGATCCACCTCGGAAGGCGAACCTATCGCGACAAGCGGACCCGCGAGGAACGGGTCAGCGGGCCCTACTGGGCCGAGTATTTTACCCATGGCAGGCAGTACCAGGAGTCCCTGAAGACCTCGAACAAGGCCGCGGCGCTCCGCAGAGCTTACGCCCTGGCCGAACGCCTCGAGCGAGGTCAACAGAGTGTGCGTGACAGCCGCCGGACCATCCAGGACCTGTCTGACGCCTACCAAGCCTCGTGCAAGAAGCTGGGGCGGGCACCGAAGACGCTGGTGAAGTACCGTGGTCAACTGGAGCGATTCAAGAACTGGTGTGAAGCCGAGCGCATTCAAAGGGCGAACAAATTCTGTCCGGATGATCTGTTCGCCTATCGAACGTTCCTGGCACAGCAATGCGGACTGTCCGAGAAGAGCATCTACAACGAAACCATCGTGATCAAGCAGCTTTTCAAGTGGGCGGCCAAGGATGGCTACATCTCCCGCAATCTGTTGGCGCCGATCCGCTTCGAGAAAGTGAAATCGCCGAAGCAACCCTGCTTCACCATCGAGCAGGTGGAATTGCTTCTGGCCAATGCAGACTCCTGGGTGGCTCCGATGTTCACCACTCTGGCCTTCACGGGTCTGCGAATTGGCGAGCTGAAGCAACTCACCTGGGATGATGTGGATCTCGATCACAATGTGATCCACGTCCATCGCGGCGGCAGCGGCGGCAAGCCCAAGGACAAAGAGGATAGGTTCATCCCCGTGCATGCCAGAAAGCTGGGGCCCGTCCTTCGTTCGCTGCCAAGAACATCGGAACAGGTCTTCCTCATGCCGGATGGCCGACTCCTCTCTGAGAAGAAGCTGCGGGCATATCTGAAGAGCCTGTGCCGGCAATGTGGTTTTGCCAACCCGCAACAGTACAAGCTGCATACCTTCCGGCATTTCTTCGCCAGCTACTGTGCGCAGCAGAACTTGTCCTACAAGTATGTCCTGGAATGGATGGGCCACTCCTCCAGTGCGATCCTGGACATGTACTTCACCATGAACGACCGGCACGCACAGGCCGCCATGAATAGCCTGAGCTTCGACAGCGAGCACGGGCAAAGTAGGACAGTAGTAGGTCAGTCAGGTGGTCATCCCGACCAAACACTTCCGCAAGTGTTGCACGCCTAACCAGTTACAATCACCCCTAAAAATCTAACGGAGAGGGCGGGATTCGAACCCGCGGTA
>CAZNSM010000375.1:0-3131 GCA_964575615.1 uncultured Pirellulales bacterium
TCCGGCTTGCAGCGATCGTCCCCGGTCGGTCCCAGAGTCGACTGATCGGGATAGGCCAGCGCAAAGTGCATCAGGTCGATGACGGGGTTGCCCGTCTTGACGGAACTGACCACGCCGACGCCGATGGCGTTGGAGCCGGCCCCCGGATAGAGCGGCGGATCGGACGCATTCGTGCCGTTGCCGACGCTGGCGACAACGGGAAGTCCGGCGTGCTCGGCCAGCGACTCAACGCCCCGCGTCCACCAGTTCTCGAACTGGAAACCGAAGCTGGCGGTAACAACGTCAACAGGCGGCGCCGTCTGCGTAAACAGGTGCTGCTCGCCGAAATAGAAGTACTCGTAGACATGCCCTTCCGCCGCCGGGACGACACCCTGGTAGAAAAACGGCCCAAGGAACGGCGTCATTGCCTCGGCATCCTCTCCGAAAAGGATCGAGCAGACCGCGGTCGAATGAGGCGAGATGCCCGGCGCCAGCAGGCCCTTGTCGTACGAGCGGACTCTGGCGTTCTGGAAGCAGGCGTGGCGGATGTTCGGCTGATAGTCGTTCTGGGACTCTCCATCCTTGTACGTGACGCTACGGCTCAGGACGCCGAAACGAACGCCCTCTCCGGTCAGAGCCGGATCGATCTGGCGCAACGCGTAGATCCCCACGTAGTCGAGACCCTGAGGCTGGAGCAGCGACGTATCCTGGGCCTGGGCCATGCCGGCGCTCGCCAACGCGCCGACCAGCAGGACAACGACCCATAACCTGCGAGCCAGGATAGCTGTTCTTTCCACTGCTCTACGCATCACAAGACCCCGGACGTGGCTCGGACCACTCTCCCGCACGCCATCACACCCCCAGTATCCAGCCTCCCTTGCTGACTGCTGCGCCCTCCCGGCAACTGGCTCTATGATAGCAGAAACCCGCCTCGTTTTCAAGCAAATTCCAGCTCCGCCGGCCAGCATACCCCCTCCGCCAGCACTGCCAGGGCAGATTCCGAAAACTGCCGGCATCGCTCTTGCGTTGGCGCGCCGCCGCTGGTATATTGCCTCCAACAACCGCGTGGAACCGGATTTAGAGTGGATGGCCGCTATGAAGGTGATCCTGGACGCCGAGCAGATCGACAAGACCCTCCGCCGCCTGGCGGAGGAGATCGCCGCCCAGACCTCTTGTGCTGACGATCCGGTGATTATCGGAATCCGCAGCCGGGGCGAGATCCTGGCCGAGCGGCTGGCGGACCATCTGTCCCGGCGGCTGAACCATCCGGTCCCGTGCGGCACCCTCGATATCACGCTCTACCGTGACGATCTCAACGCGCCCCAGAGCGCCGATCAGCCCCTGGTGCGAACGACAGAAATCGGCTTTGCCCTCGACGATAAGACCGTCATCCTGGTCGATGACGTGCTCTACACCGGCCGTTCGGTCCGGGCAGCGTTATCGGCCCTGATCGATCTGGGCCGGCCCAAGGCGATCCGCCTGGCGGTCCTCGTCGAACGGGAGGGAAGGGAGTTCCCCATCCAGGCCGATTATACCGGCTATAAGGCCGAGGTCCGGCCCGGGCAGTTTGTCCAGGTCAACCTCATCGAGTCGGATGGAAAAGACGAGGTTGTAGTCGAGTAGGGATCATGAGCCGCATCCTCAACATCGTGGAGCGACACACCCACCACAGCTCCAAACGACAGCACAGTATGACTATGGCGATCATGCGAAAAGGCAAGCAGTTCCGATGGCAGCGCAAACACCTGATCGGTTTGCGGGACCTCACCGCCGAGGAGATCCTCTACATCCTCGACACCGCCCAGGGCTTCGAACAGATCAGCACGCGCTCGGTGAAGAAGGCGCCTCCCCTGCGAGGCAAGGTGGTCGTCAACCTGTTCTTCGAGGACAGCACGCGCACACGGACCAGCTTTTCGCTGGCCGCCAGCCGGCTCAGCGCCGATGTCGTCGAGTTCACGATGAAGAACAGCTCCGTCAGCAAGGGGGAGACGCTGCTGGACACCGCGCGGAACCTCGAAGCGATGGGCGTCGACATCGTCGTGATCCGACACAATGCCGCCGGGGCGCCTACGCTGCTCAGCCGGAACATCAACGCCTGCGTCGTCAACGCCGGCGACGGCTACTGCGAGCACCCCACCCAGGCCCTGCTCGACGTCTACACGATCCGCCAGATGAAAGGCTCGCTCGAAGGGCTCAAGATCGCCATCGTCGGCGACATCTCCCATTCCCGCGTCGCCCGCAGCGACATGTGGGCCATGACCAAGCTGGGCGCCGAGGTCACGCTCGTCGGCCCGCCCACGCTCATGCCCGCCGACGTCGGCCGGCTGCCGGTGAACATCAGCTACTCGCTCGACGAAGTGATCGAGAAGGTCGACGTGATCAACATGCTGCGCATCCAGTTCGAGCGGCTGGGCGGCAATCCCTTCCCCTCGATCCGCGAGTACTCGCGGTACTTCGGCCTGACCGTCGAGCGGATGCAGCGGGCCAAGCCCGACATCATGGTGATGCACCCCGGCCCGATCAACCGCGGCGTCGAAATGGAGAGCGAGGTCGCCGACGGCACGAACAGCGTCATCCTCCGTCAGGTCGCCAACGGTCTGGCCGTCCGCATGGCCGTCCTGTTCCTCGTCAACCAGGCCGCCGCCGAAACCCCCGCCTGACGCCCCCGATTCTCTCGCATAACATGGAAGCGTCCAGCCCGTTGCCAAGTCGGCCACCGCAAGGTACAATCGGTTCAGTCCTATAGCGGTCCATTCGGAGACGTCCAATGAAGCCTGAATCGAGAGACTTGCTCAAAGAGGCCCTGGAGCTACCGCCGGTACAGAGAGCCGCTCTTGTCGATCAGCTCCTCACCAGCCTGGACAAGCCGGACGAGGCGATCGACAATCTATGGCGTAAGGAAATTGCCGCACGCCTTCGTGCCTATCGATCAGGCACAGCCCAGACCGTTTCGGCCGATGAGGTCCTCGCGGAATACAGAGCGAAATGACGGTCCGATTTCTCCAGGCTGCCAGGCTTGAACTCGACGATGCGGTCGAGTACTACAACCGAGAACGGCCCGGCTTGGGATATGAGCTGCTCTGGGAAGTCTTCTTCGCAATCGATCGCATCAAGCAGCTTCCGCAAGCATGGCAGCCATTCCATGAAGATGC
>CAZNSM010000376.1:0-3126 GCA_964575615.1 uncultured Pirellulales bacterium
AGATCCCGATCAGGAGTAGCCATCAACCTTCAACTGAGATCGGGACACCCTCCCTCTGAAGCGAGGGACCATACGCTTGAATAGCCAGTAAGCGACAATGACGGCGTTTAGCAGCGTCCACACGACCGCGTCAATCAAGAGGATTTCTCTCGCGGTCAAGGTCAAATACGATTCCTTCTGTGGCTCAGGCAAAAGAGTGTCCAGTACCCATTTGGAGGCTGGAAACACAGCGCATGTCACGATGAATATCTGCGCCAATAGCCCCTTGATGCTGTAGTAGTTGCGGGAAAGGTACCCCCAGATTGGTTTGATGGCATTGATGACCTCTTTAATATCTGACATGGCGTCAGCCACCTGGATTTCACTTTGTCATGTCCATTTGTGACGACGGAGTCTACAGACGCCTCAATCATCTCGGTTTTCAGTTGACGATTGTGTGCCTATGTCCCCTCCCGTGCCTTGCCTTCTGGATTCCTTTCGCATCTGACACCATGCTCTCAGCGAAATCTTACCCATTGCCATGAAGATCAGTACCACAATCGGTGCTACAAAAGCTGTCGCGGTTCCAATCACTGGGGCAATCGCCGCAGAAACTGAACTGACCAAAGTGGTTTGGATGATCTCCTTCGACGATAGGAGCTTTTGGCGGTCTGCATCGTACGTCTGGTCCCCACAAAGGAACTTCTCCACCTCAGCCCAGACCTTGTCAAGGAAAACGCTCTTCTCTTTCTCAGCGCCGAATGGAAATGTGTTTTCTGGGATGGCTGTTAGCCATTTCTTGGCAGCATCCTCATACGATTCGGAGGCAGTCACAAGTTGCCTAACTCGCCTTCTATGATATTCTGGCAGAGTGTCAATCCAACCGTCTGTGTCGGCCTGAAAAAGCGGACTGACTATCTCTTCAATGCTCATAGCAGCTCCTTTGCATACTCCGCAGAAATCGCATGTGTGGTTTGGTGGAGCGTATGCGGATCGACACCCCCTAGCGACACCATCCCTCCTCCACCCGGCGCATAAGACCCGATCAGGAGCGCCACAAGCGATTTGTCTTGCGTTGAGAATATTGGCCCCCCTGATTGGCCTGGGCGTGCCTGAGTATTGAGTACGACGTGCTTAGTCTTTATGCCCCCGTTCTTGATCAGGATGCGCGCCCCGATTTGGGTGTGTTGCTGGGTAAGCACAAGCCGACCATGATCTGCGTGGGGATAGCCGAATATGTCCACCGGACTGCCAATCCTTAAGGTATCAGTACTTCCAAACGCAATACCCGATACGGCGTCAATCTCTGCTCTCAGGATGCATAAGTCAACAAACGGATCAATGGCCTCGATATGTACAGGAATCGATTGTACCCTCGTATCGGAAGTGTCCTGGTAATCATGAATCGAACTGTACGGTCGCACGATGACAACCAAGTTCTTCTCGTCTTGGTTTGTCACATGTGCCGCCGTCACGAACCTCCCAGGTCGATTGACCAGCGTGGCAGTCCCCACCAGGGCCACACCATTGGGCGAAACTCGTCCAAGCGCGAATACAATATTGGCCAGCTGTGTGTACGGCATTTCGCGCCTCCAATCTCTTTGCGGATAGGACGTAGCCGAACGATCCGCCTGTCAGTAGGTCTTCCTTGTCCTGTGGCATTGTCGTGGGTCCGCGATTTTCGCACGGTCTCTTGGTCCTCTCGAATGGTCAGCCGCATGTGCATTCGGCACGGGGGCGTTGAGGAGGGGCGGTTTTGGTGATCTGGCCTCGACGCACGCCGGGCCGCACGTCCGGCTGGTTCGCATTTGGGTCTATTATGGCGGAATGGGGGTGCGGGGGCAAGGAAAAAGTGCGGCCGGGGGCGGCGTCGCTCGTCGCTGGTCGCTCGGGGCGACGTGGAAGCGTCGGAGCGTAGATGGGTTTACGGGCGAGAGCCCGGCCGCGTCTGCGATGCTCGGCGCATCCACGCTTCAACGCATCTACGCTTTTACGCCTCCTCGCTTTTACCCGTCCGCTGCCCTGTTTTCGGGGGTGTATCTGCGCTGGCGGATCGTGTCTTCGTCGATCACGGTCAGGGCATTGGAGAAATCGATCTGGCCACTGCTGAACAGCTCGGCGAGGTATCGGCCGGGCTCGTCGGGCGCAAACTGCTTCCAGCGGAGAAAGACCACGCCGGCCTACGGGCGGTAGCCCTGCTGAAAGATCAACTGACCATAATGCCGGTCGAACGTTACAATGGTGCGTTCCTCGCGGATGGCCGTCTCCATGGACCTCGCGATCGGTGACGCCGGCGAATTCCACACCCACGAGCTTGACATCGAAACCTGCGGCCTTGAGGACGTCGGCACTCTGGAACGGAACATTCTCGTTGGCCAACAATCTCATGGGGTCGTTTTCGGCGCGTGGTTGACCAGCAGACCGTCCTCGATGCACTCCTGCACGTAAGCGAAGACCGCCTGCAAATGCGCCGCCGTCAGTCTCGGGTAATTTTCGAGCAACTGGGTCTGGGTCCAGCCCTGGGCGAGCCGCTGGATGATGAACTCCACCGAAATCCGCGTGCCCTTGACCGTCGGTTTGCCGCCGAGGACCGCGGGATCGGCCGTGATGTAGTCTTTCCAGTTCATACTGCGATTGTAACAAGTGCGGTCCACTCCGACAAGACTGGCGGGCAGAGACTGGGCGGGAGGGCGGAAACTGGGGGGCGCGTCGCTCGTCGCTGGTCGCTCGGGCGACGTAGAAGCGTCGGAGCGTAGATGGGTAGATGGGTTTGGCGGCGAGAGTTCGCCCGCGTGTCCGTTGTCGTCCGCATTTACGCTTTCACGCATCTACGCTTCTACCCATCTACGCTTCTACGCATTTACGCTTCTACGGCGCGGCGTCGAGGAGGGCTCGGAGGATTTTGGCTCGGGTCTTGGCGTCGTCGGGCGGGATGCGGCCGGCTTCGATCTTGCGGGTGGCGGCGGCGAGGACGCTTTCGAGAGCGGCCGGATCGAGTAGAGCCGCCGAGCGGCAATAGCAGCTCTTCGACCGGCCGTCGTCGAAGTCCGCGAGCATCCGTTCGAGCAGCTTGATCCGCCGGGCCTGCTGCCTGGCGAACGCTTCGATGCCGTGCTCTTTGATAGCCTTCAGGTTCGCCATGACCTT
>CAZNSM010000377.1:0-3120 GCA_964575615.1 uncultured Pirellulales bacterium
ACCGCCACCTGCCAAAGACCCTGACATCGAATCCCAACACGTGCCTGTCCCTCCCGATAGCTCAAGAAGCCCCGAAATGCGCCACCGTAGGGGCGAAGCATGTCTCGCCTCTGCAAGTAGACTACGAGCACCTCGGCTTATCTTCATGCCATTCGTACCGGACACCTTTAACCCCTCCGGACACCGCACGCATCGCGCGTTATCGGGCCGATCTCTGGCGCAGAATCCCCTTGTGCGGGAGCAGGGGGGATTTCCTTAAAGGCGGGGCGGTAATGGCCGATAAGCCCTCGTGGAGTGAATCCTTCCTGACGGAGCGGGCATTTGGTATCGGTTGAAGCGAGGAAAGCATGAGGAACTCAGGACTATTCAAGGCAGAAATCATCGTGCTGCTGTGCGTGGCGATCCTTGCAGGTCTGGCCTTCGACTACAACAATACAGGGCAATACGAGGAAGCGATAACGGAATGGAAGCACCTCATTGAGCTTGAGCCTGAGATAGCCCGGCTCCATGCCCTCTTGGCCGACGTTTACCTACAGACGGGGTAATACGCTGCGGCCATAGCGGCCTGTGAAGCTGGTCTGCGGATTGACGCCGCCAACGCGAAGTCGCATTTCAATCTCGGCCGGGCCCATCTCGAAACGGGGAACAAAGACTTGGCCTCGGAGGAGTATGAAGTGTTGAAGGAACTGGGCGACGACGAATTCGCCCAGGAATGTGCCGATGAACTGCATGAACTCATTGGCGAGAGAGCCAATTGAGCGGAGGTCTAAGATGGTACATAGGGACACAAAACCGAATACATGGTTCTTCCTTGACGCTGCCAGAGAAATCGCCATTGTTGTGGTGATACTATGGATTCTGTGCCTGATTTGGAGAAATACTTGGCCTTTGGTGGGCATCGTCGCTTGGCTCTTGGCGGTCATCGCTGCTTTGCCAGTGTACGTCTTCATAATGAATGTCATTGGGTCCATAACACTGCCTTTGTATTGGCTCATTGCCCCAAATCATCCGACCCGAGGACTATGGTGGCAGGCGCGTGATCGGCTGTTTGGTGGGCAACCCATTATTGCAGCAGACGTGCTCAGAGGGCAGAGGAATACCGCCTTGTTCCTTGCGGTTGTTTTGGTGGCGCTAATAGGCTGGCGAGGCTGGAATCCGTTGTTGTTTCTTGTACCAGGCGTGCTTGCTATGGTTGCAGCATTTCAACAGGTCCATCTTTGTCTTATCGGAAGCGAATTTAAGGGACGTTTTGCGGAAGGTGACCAATACGCCCATGATGTGGTTGAAGAGGCTATGCAAGAGGCGAAGGACTCCGACGACGATCTTGATGGAACAGAGAGGCAACTATCACCTCTCTGTGACAAGTTAGGCGACCCCGGAATTCGATAATTCCTGGTGCTTCTCTGTGTGATGGAAACGTGCGATATCGCTATCGAGTACCGAAGATTCGTGCCGACAGTCTGAACTCGGAAAGGACGGTGAGGTATGGGTGCAGAAGACACACTGACGACAGAAGCGACGGGCCACATAGTCGATACTGGATCACATATTAGGCAATGGTACTACGTGGAAGAAGGCCAACAACGCGGCCCAATTGCTGAAGCCGATTTCGTCAAGTTGTTTGAGTCGGGCCAGCTTGGGCCGGATACAATGGTCTGGACCGAGGGACTGGAGCAATGGGCAATATCCCGGGATGTTGACGGATTGATTCCGTCAGCATACAAGCCGCCACCTGCACCGCTGCCCACTTCCCCGCGTGCATCGGCCGCGCTTGCCGTGGAGTATGCTCCTTCCGGTAACCAGATCAGGCCGTGGGTGCGCTACTGGGCCAGAATGTTGGATTTCTTCCTCTTCTGCTTCCTTGCTGGGATCGTGCTTGCCTTTGTCGACGCCCCCGCACTCGATATGCCTGACGCTCTGTTCGGCATCGTGCTACTGTTTGCGTATGTCTTTGTTGAGCCTGCCATGCTAGCTGGATGGGGTACGACACCAGGCAAAGCCCTTCTCAAAGTACGCCTCCGCAACAGTGATGGAAACAAGCTCTCCTATGCTCAGGCACTGAGCAGAGCCTTCAAGGTCTGCTTCAGAGGTGAGGGACTTGGTATTCCGATTATAGCTCTGTTCACGCACATTCATGCCTACAATCGACTGACCAAGCAAGGGGTGACCTCGTGGGACGAGGATGAAGACTTCAAGGTCTCCCATCAAACCATCGGTGCATGGAGAACCATAGTTGCCGTAGTAATAATGCTGGGGATGTTCTTCCTGATGGCCATTGGGAATACAGACATATAGGACACCCAACAAGGGGGGAAATCGGGAATCGGGGGAAATCGGGGGACACCATACTCATTTCCTTCCGTCTCCGGCGTCTCCACTGAACTTTCCTGCTCTTTTGCTCTTCGCGACCTCTCCAGAACCATACGACCCACCTCGGGTCGAGACTGATCTTTCGCCGGCTGATCCGCGTTGTCTTGCTGGGAGTATTATGTCAGGCGACCAGCCCCGGGCAAAGGAAAAAATGCGTCGTTCGTAGTGGTCCCGATGTACATCGGGATCAGACGCTGCTTGACTATGCGTACGGAGGACTTCCGAGTGCACCTGTGCCCGGGCGGAGAGGGCGAAGCATGCTTCGCCCCTACGTTATGCTCTGGCGAGCAGGCTAGAAACGGGCATGCCCCTTCGGCAAGCTCAGGGCAGGCTCTTACGGACACACTACGAACGGGTATGCCCCGTCAGTGAGGGCGAATCATCATTCGCCCCTACAGGTTTCGTCCGAGGGCGGCGAACATGGCGAGGAGGTTTTGGGTGGGGGTGTTGCACAGGATGTTGTAGTCGGCGAAGGATACAAGGGGGAACTGCTTCGCCAAGACGCCGGGCGACGGTCGAAAGTCCCGGAGAAGGTCTCCCGGCGGGCCGGGCGGATTCACTACGGAGGCAGACGGCTATCGGCCGTCGGTCCCTTCGGGTTCGAAGATGTGATCCGCGCAGGCTTTGCGGATCTCGTCGATGAAGTCGTGGAAGTGACTCAGTTTGGTCGTCGCAAGACGGTAGATGATCTGAGGCTCGATCTGTTCATATCGATGGACAATGAAGAAGCTTGCTCTCGACGACACCGTT
>CAZNSM010000378.1:0-3119 GCA_964575615.1 uncultured Pirellulales bacterium
TCGCCTGCTATGGCCAAACCCGTCGGCAGCGGACGGACGCTGTAGTTGACAGCGGTATCCAGCTCGTAGACTTCGCTATTTTGTTCCATGTCGCCCATTCGCAGAGTGATACGGTAGGCATACACTCGATTCGGCTGCAATCCTTCGATCGTCAGGGCGTGGTGTCGCTTTGGTTGCTCGTCCTGCTTGCGGTTCTCTAACTCGCCTCGATCGCGTCCAAGCAACTGGATGCTTGGCGAGTACTTCGCCCTCGGCCCGGCCAGGCCGTAGTCCAGAATGGACGGGACCTCTTCCTCGGTCCACCACGAAACGATCGCCTGGGATGGCGAGGTGTACCGCACGTACGGCCCGAGTTCCATCTGGATGGGAGCGGGCTCGGGCGAGGGCCTGTTCTGCCCGCGCGCCACGGTTGAACCGAGCGGGTCCCAAGTCTCCGCGGGCGCCAGAACGAGCAGCGCCGCGGCGGCCACAAGGCAGTGCAGAGTTCCCGTGCTTGTCCTCATGCTTGTCCTTCCTCAGGCACGAAAGACGACAGACCCACCCTGTCGATTCGCCACCTCAGCGATAGCTGTCTTTCGGCTGCTTGTACACGCGGGCGGCGTGACCGTCGAGGTGACTGACGTTGATGCCGCCGGCGTTTGCGCCGCCTCGGCGGCCATGCGGGAAGATTCCCCCCTTGCGGAAGAAATCGCAGATCACCCAGGTTTCCGCCGGTTGGGCGAGCGTGCAGGCCCGATAGCGATTCGTCTGGAATTCGGTCTTGCTGGTCTGGCCCAGCCATTCGCGGTGCGCTTCGATACCGGAGAGTGTGAGCTGTCGGGGCAGGAACTGGGACGTGTCGCGCCACGTGCCTCCCGCCTGGCCCGGCTTGTTCATCCGGAAGCTCCAGTAGATGTAGGTGACATTGCCCTGCTGGCGGTTCTCGGGCGTATCGATCACCGAATCGGTGCCGCCGACGGGCGTGCCGCCATTGGGATCGTTGGCGTTCTGCTCCAGGTCGCGAGCCTGGGGACAGTAGAAGGCCTCCATCAGGAGGCCATTACGGTACGCCCCGATCTTCTCCAGCAGGCCGGGATGCGGATTATGTTCGGTCGGCTCCAGCGGATAGCGGGTCCGGTCATCGTCGTTGGCATAGGCGACCAGGGCCAGGTTGATCTGCCGCAAATTGCTCAGGCACGCGGCCTCGCTGGCGCCGAATCGGGCCTTGCGCAGCGCGGGCGCCAGAATCGCCATCAGGATGGCGATGACGGCGATGACGACGAGCAACTCGATCAGCGTGAACCCAAACCCAACTCGACCACGTCTGCGCATTGCTCGGCCCTCTCATGGCTATTGCCGCACCGTTCGGGGTTCCTCATTTCGTTTGCCGGATTGTTTTCCCGTACAGCGCTGCTCCTATGGTGCCAGAATACTGCCTCCGGCGTCAATACCCCGGTTCATCCGTTGTGGCTCGTTTGACGTTGAAATCTGTCGATCTGTCGCGAACATGGACACATTCCCGAAAGCGGCGTAGAATGTGGACCGAGTCCGGCACCTGATTCTGGCGCCGGGGATCGTTGACGCTTAGGGCTTATCCGGCGGAGAGGTCCGGGCGATGCGTGGAAGCATAGCTGACTCAGTGCGATTGGATGGATATCGATCATGATGAAGCCTCTTCAGGGTCTGGGCGCAGGCCGGTTCTGCATTGTGCTGGCGGCGCTGACGTTGCTCGTCGGATGCGGGGGGGCCGGTCCTCGCGTCTCGAGCGACGACCGGATGAAAGAAGCCCCGAGGGAACACTCCCGAGAGGATGCCCTTCGGATGATCCGGTCGAGCGAGGGACGGCTCTCGCCGGTGTACGGCCCTCTGGCAGAGCAACTCGCGGACGACCTGGGTCTTGACGGCAGAGCCGGAATTGGGATTGACCTGGGCAGTGGGCCGGGGACGCTGATCATCGAATTGTGCCAGCGGACGAAGATGCACTGGATCAATGCGGATATCAATCCGCATTTCTTCCCGTACTTCCTGCAGCGAGCGGAGGAACATGGATGTGGCGGCCGTGTCAGCGCCATCCAAGCCGATGCCCAGGCCTTGCCGTTTCGAGATGACTATGCGGACGTCATCGTCTCGCGAGGCTCGTTCTGGTTGTGGCCTGACAAGGTCGCGGCGTTTCGGGAGATTCGAAGGGTTCTCAAGCCCGGTGGTGTGGCCTATATCGGGCGCGGTTTCTCGGCGAATCTGCCGCTTGAGGTGGCCCAGTCGGTGCGCGGGGGACGAGCCGAGGGGCCGCAGTACGATGTTGCGGCGACGGCTCAGGAACTGCGTGCCATCATGAGGTCCCTTCGAATAAAGGATTATCGCGTCATCCGGCCGAGGCTGGACAACGAGGCCGGCGTGAACTACGGCGTCTGGGTGGAGTTTCGCAAGAGTAGGGGCGAATAATCATTCGCCCCTGCCGGATCGGTCTGTGCCGTATCGGCCGCATGGGCTCAAGACCATCCTACGAGACTCTTCGTGCCGGAGCCCTCGTCATTTCCGGGCTGATCTGTTCGTTGTATCCGGGGCCAAAGTCTGATACTCTGTGCAGACAGAAGGCTGTGCCATTGTCTGCCGATGAGTAAAAGACACCGGAACATCCAACGTTTGTCCGATCTGACCTCAACCGCTGCAGGGGAGGCAAACCACATGAGCCGACAGCGTCCAGCCATCCGGTTTCGATTCAGGACAGATTTCCTGCGTTTTGTTGCAACAGCCCTTTGCTGTGCATTCACGCATGGTATTGGAGGCGTGGCCGCGGCGGCCGACTGGCCGACCTACCGGTGTGACGCCGCTCGCAGCGGAGTGGGCGCCGAGAGCCTGCCGGCCGAGCTCTCGCTTCAGTGGACCTACACCCCCGCGCATCCGCCCAAGCCTGCCTGGCCCGCACCGTCGGAAGAGATGCCCCGTATGCACGCGGACAGCGCCTTTCACGTGGCGCTGGCCGATGGCCGTGCATTGTTCGGGTCGTCCGTGACGGATGAACTCTGCGCGATTGATGTCGCTTCGGGGGCGGTGTGCTGGAGCTACTATACCGAAGGCCCGGTCCGTTTCGCCCCGACCGTTCACGAGGGCCGTGTCTACGCCGGGTCGGACGACGGCTA
>CAZNSM010000379.1:0-3102 GCA_964575615.1 uncultured Pirellulales bacterium
CCGCTGGCGCCGATGATGGCGACTCGAATCATACGTCTTCTCCTGCAAGTCGTGCCTTCTGGCACGACGGTCCTGATGGCGGGCGAGGACGGCTCGCCCTACAAAAAAAGCCGCCAAGATTGTCTCTCGGCGGCTGTCGTAAGCGATGGATCGATGGTGGCTTCTAACGCTTGGAGAACTGGAACCTCCGCCGTGCACCGGATTGGCCGGGCTTTTTCCTCTCGACCATTCGCGGATCACGCGTCAGGTGCCCGCCGTCGCGCAGGGCCTGAACGTAGTTCTCATCGTAGCTTCTCAGCGCCCGGGCCACGCCCAGCAGGGCCGCGCCCGCCTGGCCGGTCGTGCCGCCACCCTTGACGTTAATGAAGATGTCGAACGCCTTCTCGGCATGAACGCTCTTCAGCGGAGCCACTACCGCCTTGCGGTCCTGCTCCCGCGAGAAGAAACTGTCCAACTCTTTCTTGTTGACGATGAGCTTGCCGCTGCCGGGCCGGATCCGAACGCGGGCGATCGAGGTCTTTCTTCGGCCGGTGCCCCACCAGTAGCCGTACTTCTCTTTGCTCTTGTTGCCGGGACCCAGGACGGGTTTGGCGGCCGGCTGTTTGGCCTCGGGCTTGGCTTCGACGTTCACGTTTTCGGGTCGATTCTCGGTCATGGTTCAAAGTTCCGCTTAGAACAGTTCGATCTTCTCGGGTTGTTGGGCCTGGTGCTGATGGTCCGGGCCGCGATAGATCTTCAGCTTCTTGAGCATGTTGCGGCCCATCGTGCTTTTCGGCAGCATTCTTCGGACCGCCAGCTCGATCACTCTCTCGGGCTTCTTCTTCATCATCTCGGCGAAACTGGCAACCTTCCGGCCGCTGGGGTAGTAGGTGTACCAGTCGTATACGATCTGTTCGGCCTTCTTGCCGGTGACCTTCACCTTGTCGGCATTGACGACGATGACGTAGTCGCCCACGTCCACGTGCGGGGTGTAGGTCGGCTTGGTTTTGCCCATCAGAATCGGCGCGATCTTGGCGGCCATCCGCCCGAGAACGGCGTCCTCGGCGTCCACCAGGAGCCATTTCTGCTCAATTTCGTTCTTCTTGGCCATGAAGCTCTTCATAGTCGGACTCTCTATGCTGTTTCCGGATTAGAAACTGTGCATTTTAGCAAACGCCGACCCCCTGTCAAACGATTTTGCACCGAATTTTCCGGATTTTGACCGGATCTCGGCTGTGGACTGGCCGGGTCCTGTCTCCATGTGTGTCAGGGCATGTGGCCTGGAGTTCCGGCAGGGGTTCTAAGGCTCTTCCGCGGAGCTATTGGGACTCCCCGGTTGTCTTGCTGTCGCTGCGCATGGCGTGGCGCAGGTGCTCCAGTTCAGCTTTCAGTGGCCGCCAGTAGGCGCGATCCTGTTCCCGCTCGATCCGTTCCTCCGCCGACAAGGCCTCTCGCAACGCCTCGGTCTGGCCTGATTGGGCCAGGCGCAGCAAGGGCCTCTGCCCGGAAAGCTGTCCAGCCAGTTCCGGCCATTGCTGAGCCGCCTCGGTCAGCAGTTCAGGGGTACGCAACTCGAGCAGCCAGAAACACTGCTGCTCAGGTGTGGCGTCTACATGGTGTTGTAGGTAATGAGCCTCCAGGAGGCGCTGGAGCATGGGCCAATCCTTGCTTCGCTGGGTCTTCTTGGCTCGAACCAGGTCCGGCAAGGCGAGCAGTTCATACACGGTTCCGTCCTCATCAGTCAACGTTGTCCGTCGGTCCCAGAGGGCGTCGAATGCGTCCACCCCGCGCAGAGAGGACATGACGTCCACGCGCATGCCAGCCGCCTCGGGGTGGTGGCAGCGGAAATGGACAGCATGACCCCGCCGGAGATAGTCGAGAGTGAAAGCAGGAACCGCGATACGATCTGCCTGCAAGTCCTGTAAAGCCGCCTTCAGTCGCGCCAAGTTGGCGGGATCGGCCAGAATCAGCAGGTCGGTGTCGCGGCTAAACTCCGCTGCGCCGTAGAACACGCACGCCTGGCCGCCCATCAGCAGGGCACGGACCCGGTGGTCGGCCATCGTAGAAAGGACTTTCCGTATCCGGCTCGGGGTCAAGCGAACCTCCGATTTGCAGGTAGTGCTCCCATAGCTGGCCGCTGAGGTGCCATCGCTGCAGAGGTGTGAGCCGATACCACTCAGCCCATTCGCCGCCAACAATGTCTTCCGCGTCGATCATGCCCTTCATCCTACCGCGGTTGGGAGGGCGTGGCAAGCCGTTCACCGGCTCCGAACGGGTGTAGAGAAGCAGTCGGGCGGACGACGCGAGGTCATCCGCCCGGGCAAATCATCAATAGTCAATTATCAATCACCAATCCTACGAGCATCCCATGGAGTTGCCGCAGTTGAAGCACTTGTAGCAGGTCCCGTTGCGTACGGTGATCGCGCCGCAGATGTCGCAGGCGGGGGCATCGTCGCCGAAGTGGGCGAACTGAGCGCTAAACTGTTGCATGACAACGGCTTCGGATTCCAGGGGGCCTTCCGGCTGGGGCAACGTCGAGCCGACGAGGGCGCTGATCCTCCCGGCGGCCGGCTCGGTCAGGCGGTCGGTATGGAGGATGGGTCCGGCTTTGACGTCGCGTGGAGGGGGCACGGGTTTGGAGCCGTTGTCCCGGCCGGTCTTCTTCTTGGCGCCGTTTCCGGCGGCCTTGGCCTCGGCGATCTTGTGTGCCAGGTCCTTGGTCTTTTCCACTAACTCGCGGGCGGTCGTGGTCGTCTTGCTCTCGGCGCCAACGGCGCCCGAGCGGTTGGGCAGGTTCTTGTCCGCGTAGCCCGGGATGAACTGGCAACCCAGCCAGCAGAAGATGTAGTCGATCAGGCTCTTGGCGAACGGAATGTCGCGGTTCGAGGTCATCCCCGACGGCTCGAACCGGGCATGGCGGAATTTGTCCACCAGGGTGATCAGAGGCACGCCATACTGCAACGCCATCGACGTGCAGGTGCCGATCACGTCCATAAGGCCACCGACGGTGCTGCCCTCCTTGGCCATAGTGATGAACATCTCACCAGGCTGACCGTCCTCGTATAGCCCCACCGTCAGGTAGCCTTCGTGTCCGGCAACGGAGAACTTGTGCGTGATGCTCTG
>CAZNSM010000380.1:0-3097 GCA_964575615.1 uncultured Pirellulales bacterium
GACGAGCGTGGGCGCCCTCCTGCTGGCCGGCGGCGTGTTCACCGCGTGGGAATGGACCAGCCTGCGGCGCGCTATGGTCCGCGACCTGTCCACCCATGCCGATATCCTGGCGGACAACTGCAAGGCGGCGCTGGCCTTCGAGGATACCGCCGACGCCAACGAGGTCCTCGGCGCGATGAAGTCGATGCCCTCCATCCGAACCACCTGTCTGTACACCAGCACGGGCCGGCTTCTCGCGGTGTATCGGCGCGACCTGACGGTCGCCATCCCACGCCATGAGCAACTACCCGACCGCCACGTCTTTCGAGACGGACTGCTGGTCGTAGCGAAACGGATCAGGCTCGACAACGAACACGTCGGCACGATCTGCATCGCCAGCAGTCTCAGTCCCGTGCACGCGCAGCTCCGGCATGGCATCATCATCATGATCGGCATCATCCTGGTCGCTTCTCTGGGGGCGTATCTGATCTCCTCCCGGCTTCAGGGGGCCATCTCGTCGCCCATTCTGTCGCTGGCCTGCCTGGCCAACTTCGTGTCGGAGAAGAAGCAGTACACCGTCCGCGCCGAGCCCCACGGGAGCGATGAAGTGGGACTGCTGGTCCAGGCGTTCAACGAAATGCTCGAACAGATTCAGCAGCGCGGTTCGGCCCTGGTCGAGGCCAACGAGCAACTGGAGGGCCGCGTGGCCGAGCGCACGATGGAGCTGACGGCGGCCAACGAGAAGCTCCTCCGCGAGGTGGCCTTCCGAAAGCGGGCCGAACAAGTGCTCAAACAACGGGCCGAGCGGATCGTGCACCATCAGAGAACGCTCGTCAAACTGAGCAAGCACAGCAACGAAGACCTGGTGTCCGTGATTCGCACGACCACGGAGGAGGCGGCTGCAACGCTCGGCATCGACCGCGTCTCGGTCTGGTTCCTCGACGACGGTCAGACGTACCTCGTCTGCGAGGACCTGTTCCGCAGGGACGACAACACCCACAGGAGCGGGACACGGATCGCCACGGGCGATTACCCAAGCTACGTCCAGGCCATTGAGAACAGTCGCATCGTGGCCGTCAACGACGTTCGGCAGGACCCGCGGACGCGCGAACTCCTCGCCAGTTATCTGGAACCCCTGGGTATCGGCTCTCTGATGGACGTTCCCATCCACCTGCATGGCAAGACCCTCGGCGTGGTCTGTCACGAACACGTCGGGGCGCCGCGCGAGTGGTCCCTGGAGGAACAGGATTTTGCGGCGTCCCTGGCCGATATGATCGCGCTTCAGATGGAAGCCAACGAGCGGCGCAAGGCGGAGCGCGCCCTGGCCAGTGTCAACGAGCACCTCGCCGAGACGGTCCGCGAACTACGACGCTCCAACAAAGAACTTCAGGATTTCGCCTATGTCACCGCGCACGACCTCAAGGCGCCCCTGCGCGGCATCGGCACACTGGCCGACTGGATCACCAGCGATTATGCCGACAAGCTCGACGCGCAGGGCCAGGAGCAACTGCACCTGCTCAAGGGCCGCGTCTCGCGGATGAGCGAGCTGATCGACAGCATCCTGCACTACTCGGAGATCGGAAGGACCGCCAAGTGTCTCGAACGCGTGGACCTCCGCGTGCTGGTTCCGGAGGTCATCGCCCAGGTGGCTCCGCCGCCGACCATCCGGGTCACGATCGAGGATACCCTGCCGGTCGTGATCTCCGAGAGGGTCCGGCTGATCCAGGTCTTTCAGAATCTGATCAGCAACGCGGTCAAATACATGGACAAGCCGGAGGGAACGATTCGCATCGGCTGTTTCGAGCAGGAGCAATACTGGACCTTCAGCGTCGCCGACAACGGGCCGGGCATTGACCAGAAATACTTCGGGAAGATCTTCGAGATGTTCCAGACGCTCGCACGCCGCGATGAGTTGGAGAGCACCGGAATCGGCCTGGCCGTCGTCAAGAAGATCATCGAACTGCACGGAGGCACCGTCTGGGTCGAATCCACCGTCGGCGAGGGCTCGACCTTCTTCTTCACCTTGCCGAAACTCAACGTCGCATCCGCGCAGAGTTCGAGGTCGATGAATGTGCAGAATTGACCATCGGCGCGGCCGGCGGGAACAGCCCCCGAGGGGCAACGCTACAAGATCGGATCTCTGCGATCGGCGGGATCCGAGAACAAGAAGGATTTGAAATCATGGCCAATACGACACGCACATCCCGTTTGCGGAACAGGATCATGGTCGTGTTCATTCTGGCCATCGTGCTGGTCGCGATCTCGACCGCAGTCGTGTCCTATTTTCTCCTCGGTGCCGCCCTCGCCGAAGAGGGGCTGACCGAAGACACGGCCCGGCATGTTGCCCGGCACATCTGGCGCATTCAGACGGGGCTGGCCCTGGCCACCATGCCGATAGCGGTCCTCACAGCCGTTTGGCTGGCCCGCACGATCACGCGACCTCTTCAACGTCTTCTGGCGGCCGCGGCGCAGATCGGGGTCGGCCGGCTCGATACCCACATCGCCGTCGCCGGCGACGATGAAATCGCCCGATTGGCGACCGCGTTCAACGACATGGCGCGCAAACTCCGAGAGTCGCGCGATCAGCTCGAATCGACCGTTCGGGAGCGTACGGCCGAGCTGACACAGAGAAATGACGAATTGCAGACGCAGGTCGTTGAACGCTGGCGCGCGGAAGAGGACCTCAAGGAATCGCTGTCCCTGCTCGAAGCCACGCTGGAATCGACCGCCGACGGCATTCTCGTCGTCGATGGTCTGGGCAAGATCAAGAACTTCAATGAGCCGTTCAAACAACTGTGGCGCCTGCCTGACGCGGTCCTCGAGATGCGTGACGACGACGCGGCCCTGGCGGCGGCCACGCCCCTGCTGACGGACCCCGAGGCGTTCGTAGCCCGGGTCCGAGGGCTCTACAGTCGGCCGGAGGAGGAAGGCAACGGCACGCTCCACTTCAAGGACGGCCGCGTGGTCGAGTACTACTCCAAGCCACAGTCCGTGGGAGATCGAATCACCGGACGCGTCTGGAGCTTCCGCGATGTCAGCGAGGCGTTCTACAGCCGGCAGAAGCAGACGCAACTCCTGCATCAGGTGGCGGACATCAACGAAGAGCTCTCGCATTTCG
>CAZNSM010000381.1:0-3084 GCA_964575615.1 uncultured Pirellulales bacterium
TGCCGGCCGGAACAGTGTCGGTCTGTCCCTCGTGCAACTGCCTGGCCGCGGCGGACGAAGGAATGCCTTTCATCGTCACGTGGGCGACACGGGCGTCTCCGTCGGCTTCGACCCGGTCGAGAGTGTAGAGCCGTTCATAGGCCTTGGCGCCCATTCGCCCGAACGACATGATCGTGACATTGCTCCACGTCTCCCCTGGACGAACGATCTTGCCTTCGGAGGCCGTCAGAGCCGGGACTTCATGCCGGTCCCGAATCTCCTTGTCGCTGACCAGTTTCATAGCCGTCTGGTGTTCGGGTGAACTGCCCTGGATGGAATCACGGATCGTCGCGAGCCCCTCGACGGACAAGACGGCCCCCTTGGGCGTCATCTCCACCTCGTAGCTGGTGCCGACAAGCTGCGACAGGGGACTTCCGCGATTGCGGTCGCGCGAACTGTCGAAATCCAGGACCACCGTTTCCCGCGAGCGGCCCAGGTATTTCAGCGCCAGGATCGTGATCTTGAGCATCGCGCTACCATTGTCGTTGACGCGGCTGATTCGCTGCTCGAACGTAATCTCCACGCGGTTGCCGATCGCGCCGCCTCGAAAAGCCGCCGGCTTGCCGGATTCATCCCCTTCCCATCGGACGGAGGCTTCGGTCTCCCTAGTCACCCTGTAGGTAACGGGCCGATCGGGAACGAACCTCAGGAGCAGGTCAATGCCGCCATCGGACGGCCTCGGAGCGTTGTTCCCGTCGTCCACAGGCCGGTCCGCCGAAGCCGTCGGCTCGTTGGCTTGAGTCGTGACGGGTTCGCGAGACGAGTCGGGGTGCGTTCCCGCACTTTCACAGCCCGGCAAGAGCACAATCAGGCCGAACACGATGCCTGTCGCAACAACGCAAATGTCTGTTCTTCGTCTCATCTGGGCCCCTGACTGGGAGTCGGATCATCGCACGATTCTTCTACCATGCCCCGGCAGGCAATTATATGCCCGCCAGCGGTCCGAACAACGATTTTCCTTTATTTATGTCCGCCTGCGAGCTAAACTTAGGTGTTTTGATCCTCACGATTCCGATCGATGGCTTTGGAGAAAGACAATGAGAAGTGACACCGTCAAGAAGGGCTTTCAGCGGGCGCCCCATCGCGGCCTGCTTCGCGCGTGCGGCGTGAAGGACGCGGACATCGACAAACCGTTCATCGGCGTGGCCAACAGCTTCTGCGAAGTCGTTCCCGGTCACGTCCATCTCAACGAGGTGGCCCGCGTGGTGAAGGAGGCGATTCGGCAGGCCGGCGGCGTGCCTTTCGAGTTCAACACGATCGCCGTCTGCGATGGCGTCGCCATGGGCCACACGGGCATGAAGTATTCGCTGGCCTCGCGTGAGATCGTCGCCGATTCGGTCGAGACGATGGTGCGGGCCCACTGCTTCGACGGCCTGATCTGCATTCCGAATTGCGACAAAATCATCCCCGGCATGTTCATGGCCGCCGTGAGGCTCAACGTCCCGACCCTCTTTGTCTCGGGCGGTCCGATGAAGGCGGGCAAGACCAGGGACGGCAAGACTGTCGACCTGATCAGCATCTTCGAGGGCGTCGCCCAGTTCAACGCCGGCAAGATCAGCGAAGAACAGCTTCACGAGCTTGAATGCACCGGCTGCCCCACGCAGGGAAGCTGCTCGGGCATGTTCACCGCCAATTCGATGAACTGCCTGTCCGAAGCGATCGGCATGGCCCTGCCCGGCAACGGGACGATCCTCGCGGTCGATCCGCGCCGCCAGGATCTGTACAAGGCCGCAGGCAGGCAAATCGTCGAACTGGTGAAGAAGGACATCAAGCCGCTCGATATCATCAGTGCCAAATCGATGGACAATGCCCTGGCCCTCGACATGGCCATGGGCGGCTCGACCAACACAGTCCTTCACACTCTGGCCATCGCCAGCGAAGCAAAGATCGAATACGACCTGGACCGTATCAACACGATTTCGGCCAGATGCCCGAATATCTGCAAGGTTTCGCCCTCCAGCAAGGTTCACGTCGAGGACGTGGACCGCGCCGGCGGGATCAGCGCAATCCTGAATGAGATCAGCAAGGTTCCGAACCTGTTGAACCTCGACTGTTTGACTGTGACGGGCCAGACGTTGGGCCAGAACATCGCCCGTGCGAAGATCGAAGACCCTGAGGTAATCCACCCGCTCGGCAACGCGTACTCCAAGACGGGCGGTTTGTCAATCCTGCGCGGCAACCTGGCCCCCAACGGTGGCGTTGTCAAGAGCGCCGGGGTCGCCAAGACGATGCTGACGCACACCGGTCCGGCGGTTATCTTCGAGAGCCAGGAGGACGCCTGCGAGGGCATCCTGGCCGGCAAGGTCAAGGCCGGCGACGTCGTCGTCATCCGCTATGAAGGCCCCAAGGGCGGGCCGGGGATGCAGGAGATGCTCAGCCCGACCAGCTACATCATGGGCGCCGGCCTGGGCGAGTCCGTCGCGCTGATCACCGACGGGAGGTTCAGCGGCGGCACGCGCGGCGCCTGCATCGGGCACGTCAGCCCGGAGGCGGCGGTCGGCGGGCCCATCGGCCTGCTCAAAACTGGCGACGTCATCGAGATCGACATCCCCCACAACACGATCAACGCCAAGCTCTCTGATGCCGAATGGGCCAAGCGGAAGAAAGCCTGGAAGGCCCCCGAGCCGCGTGTCAAGGAAGGCTGCCTGGCCAAGTACGCCGCCATGGCCACCAGCGCCGACACCGGCGCCGTCCTGAGATGGTAGTGGAATCTCTGAGGCATCATGCGCGGGGACGAGCCGACGACAAAATGGTATGCGGCGGGGCTGCACTTCGAGTGCACCGGGTGCGGGGCGTGCTGCTCGGGGCCGGGTGAGGGGTATATCTGGGTGGCGAGGCCGGAAGTTGAGCTGATCGCCAGGCACCTGAACATGACGCCGGGGCAGTTGCGGCAGAAGTATCTGCGTCGCGTGGGCCTGCGCCTCACGATCATTGAACACGAAACGACCAAGGACTGTATCTTTCTCAGGAAGATTGACGGCAAGAAGCATTGCGCGATCTATCCGGTCCGGCCGAGCCAGTGCCGCTCGTGGCCGTTCTGGCCGG
>CAZNSM010000382.1:0-3084 GCA_964575615.1 uncultured Pirellulales bacterium
TGCCGGCCGGAACAGTGTCGGTCTGTCCCTCGTGCAACTGCCTGGCCGCGGCGGAGGAAGGAATGCCTTTCATCGTCACGTGGGCCACACGGCCGTCTCCGTTGGCTTCGACCCGGTCGAGAGTGTAGAGCCGTTCGTATGCCTTGGCGCCCATCCGCCCGAACGACATGATCGTGACATTGCTCCACGTCTCGCCTGGACGAACGATCTTGCCTTCCGAGGCCGTCAGAGCCGGGACTTCATGCCGGTCCCGAATCTCCTTGTCGCTGATCAGTTTCAGAGCCGTCTGGTGTTCGGGTGAACTGCCCTGGATGGAATCACGGATCGTCGCGAGCCCCTCGACGGACAAGACGGCCCCCTTGGGCGTCATCTCCACCTCGTAGCTGGTGCCGACAAGCTGCGACAGGGGACTTCCGCGATTGCGGTCGCGCGAACTGTCGAAATCCAGGACCACCGTTTCCCGCGAGCGGCCCAGGTATTTCAGCGCCAGGATCGTGATCTTGAGCATCGCGCTACCATTGTCGTTGACGCGGCTGATTCGCTGCTCGAACGTAATCTCCACGCGGTTGCCGATCGCGCCGCCTCGAAAAGCCGCCGGCTTGCCGGATTCATCCCCTTCCCATCGGACGGAGGCTTCGGTCTCCCTAGTCACCCTGTAGGTAACGGGCCGATCGGGAACGAACCTCAGGAGCAGGTCAATGCCGCCATCGGACGGCCTCGGAGCGTTGTTCCCGTCGTCCACAGGCCGGTCCGCCGAAGCCGTCGGCTCGTTGGCTTGAGTCGTGACGGGTTCGCGAGACGAGTCGGGGTGCGTTCCCGCACTTTCACAGCCCGGCAAGAGCACAATCAGGCCGAACACGATGCCTGTCGCAACAACGCAAATGTCTGTTCTTCGTCTCATCTGGGCCCCTGACTGGGAGTCGGATCATCGCACGATTCTTCTACCATGCCCCGGCAGGCAATTATATGCCCGCCAGCGGTCCGAACAACGATTTTCCTTTATTTATGTCCGCCTGCGAGCTAAACTTAGGTGTTTTGATCCTCACGATTCCGATCGATGGCTTTGGAGAAAGACAATGAGAAGTGACACCGTCAAGAAGGGCTTTCAGCGGGCGCCCCATCGCGGCCTGCTTCGCGCGTGCGGCGTGAAGGACGCGGACATCGACAAACCGTTCATCGGCGTGGCCAACAGCTTCTGCGAAGTCGTTCCCGGCCATGTCCATCTCAACGAGGTGGCCCGCGTGGTGAAGGAGGCCATCCGCCAGGCCGGTGGCGTGCCTTTCGAGTTCAACACGATTGCCGTCTGCGACGGCGTCGCGATGGGCCACACGGGCATGAAGTACTCGCTGGCCTCGCGGGAGATCGTCGCCGATTCGGTGGAGACGATGGTGCGGGCCCACTGCTTCGACGGTCTGATCTGCATTCCGAACTGCGACAAGATCATCCCCGGGATGTTCATGGCCGCCGTGAGGCTCAACGTCCCGACCCTGTTCGTCTCGGGCGGACCGATGAAGGCGGGCAAGACCAGGGACGGCAAGACCGTCGACCTGATCAGTATCTTCGAGGGCGTCGCCCAGTTCAACGCCGGCAAGATCAGTGAAGAACAGCTTCACGAGCTTGAATGCGCCGGCTGCCCCACGCAGGGAAGCTGCTCGGGCATGTTCACCGCCAATTCGATGAACTGCCTGTCCGAAGCGATCGGCATGGCCCTGCCCGGCAACGGGACGATCCTCGCGGTCGATCCGCGCCGCCAGGATCTGTACAAGGCCGCAGGCAGGCAAATCGTCGAACTGGTGAAGAAGGACATCAAGCCGCTCGATATCATCAGCGTCAAGTCGATGGACAATGCCCTGACCCTCGACATGGCCATGGGCGGCTCGACCAATACGGTCCTGCACACGCTGGCCATCGCCAGCGAAGCGAAGATCGAATACGACCTGGACCGCATCAACGCCATCTCCGCCAGGTGCCCGAACATCTGCAAGGTTTCGCCGTCGAGCAGCATCCACATTGAGGATGTCGACCGTGCCGGTGGGATCAGCGCGATCCTCAATGAAGTCAGCAAGGTCCCGAACCTCTTGAACCTCGACTGCCTTACGGTGACGGGCCAAACGTTAGGCCAGAACATCGCCAAGGCGAAGATCGAAGATCGCGAAGTGATCCACCCGCTCGACAACGCCTATTCCAGGACGGGCGGCCTGTCGATTCTGCGCGGCAACCTGGCCCCCAACGGCAGCGTCGTCAAGAGCGCCGGGGTCACCAAAGCGATGCTGACGCACACCGGTCCGGCGGTCATCTTCGAGAGCCAGGAGGATGCCTGCGAGGGCATCCTGGCGGGCAAGGTCAAGGAAGGCGACGTCGTGGTCATCCGCTACGAAGGCCCCAAGGGCGGCCCGGGCATGCAGGAGATGCTCAGCCCGACCAGTTACATCATGGGCGCCGGCCTGGGCGAATCCGTCGCCCTGATCACCGACGGGCGGTTCAGCGGCGGCACGCGCGGCGCCTGCATCGGGCACGTCAGTCCGGAAGCGGCCGTCGGCGGACCGATCGGTCTGCTCAAGAACGGCGATGTCATCGAGATCGACATCCCTCACAACACGATCAACGCCAGGCTATCGGACGCCGAATGGACCAAGCGGAAGAAGGCATGGAAGGCCCCCGAGCCGCGGATCAAAGAAGGCTGCCTCGCCAAGTACGCCGCCATGGCCACCAGCGCCGACACCGGCGCCGTCTTAAGATGGTAGAGGGATCTCTGAGGCATCATGCGCGGGGATGAGCAGACGACAAAATGGTACGAGGCGGGGCTGCACTTTGAGTGCACCGGGTGCGGGGCGTGCTGCTCGGGACCGGGTGAGGGGTATATCTGGGTGTCGCGGCCGGAGATCGAGCTGATCGCCAAGTATCTGAAGATGACGCCGGGGCAGTTGCGGCAGAAGTATCTGCGCCGGGTGGGCTTCCGCACCACGATCATCGAACACGAAACGACCAAGGACTGTATCTTTCTCAGGAAGATCGACGGCAAGAAGCAGTGCGCGATCTATCCGGTCCGGCCGAGCCAGTGCCGCTCGTGGCCGTTCTGGCCGG
>CAZNSM010000383.1:0-3082 GCA_964575615.1 uncultured Pirellulales bacterium
AGAAAGCGTTCGCCTGGGCCCGGGCGGCGCGACCAACGCAGCCGATCACCGCTGCGGTCTGGGCAGGCGACTGGTCGAGCGACGAAAAGCTCAGCGAGGTGAACCGCTTCATGCTCGAGCAGTCGGACATCATCACGTTCCACTGCTACGGGAATCCGGACGAGATGAAGGCCCGCGTCGAGTCGCTGCGGCGGTACGGTCGGCCCATCCTCTGCACCGAGTATATGGCGCGTCCTGCCGGCAGCACGTTCGCCGACATTTTGCCGTACCTCCAGCAGCAGCGGATCGGCGCCTACAACTGGGGCTTCGTCGCCGGCAAGACGCAGACGATCTACCCGTGGGATTCGTGGACGAAAACGTATAGCGCCGAGCCGCCCGTCTGGTTCCACGATATCTTCCGGCCCGACGGCACGCCCTACGACGCGAAGGAAGTGACATTGATCCGCCGCCTGACCGGCCGGTAGAAGCACGCTATGGAAATGCAAATATCAAAAAGCAAAAATCAAAATGGCGGAGTCGCCGCAACGCGGCGATGACATCCTAAATTTTGCATTTTACATTTTGATTTTTGATTCTTCCGTCGGTTTGAACATGCGGCGGTTGAGGAGAACTGGACTATGGGGGCCATCGAACAGGGCGTCAGGCAGGTCATCGACAACTGCCTGCGAATCCGGTCGGGCGAGCGCGTGGTCGTCATCACGGATCGCCAGACGCTTGCGATCGGCGAGGCGCTGCGCATCGCGGCCCAGAAGATCGTCGGCGAGGTGCAGTTCTTCCTGATGGAAGACTTCGGGACCCGGCCCGTCGCGTTTCCCTCTATCATCGCCGAGGCCCTGCGGGCCGCCGACGTGAGCATCTACGCCGCCCAGGGCGCCGAGGGCGAACTGAAGACCTTCCGAAAACCCATGCTCAAAGCGGTCGACGCGAACCCGAAGCTGCGTCACGCGCACATGATCGGCATCACGCCGCAGATCATGACCGACGGCATGTGCAGCGACTACGTCGAGATCCAGAGGATCAGCAAGCAGGTCTACGAGATCGTCCACGCCGCCAGGGCGATTCGCGTCGTGACCGCCAAAGGCTGCGATTTTACCGCCCGGTTCAGCCCCAATCTGAAGTGGATCGTCAGCGACGGGGATATCCGGCCCCGGCACTGGACGAACCTTCCCGACGGCGAGGTGTTCACCGCGCCGGCGTCGGTCGACGGCCGCGTCGTGATCGACGGCTGCCTCGGCGACTACTTCACCGAGCGCTATGCGTCGCTGGCCGAGACGCCTGTCGCCGTGGACGTTCGCGACGGTTGCGCGGTCCACGGGAGCCTGCGCTGCGACAATGAGCAACTGCGGCGGGAGCTGGACGCGTACGTCTTCGAGACCGACGCCAACAGCAGCCGCGTGGGCGAGTTCGCCATCGGCACCAACACCGGCCTGACGCGGCTGATTTACAACCTGCTCCAGGACGAGAAGTTCCCCGGTGTGCACATCGCGTTCGGCAGTCCCTATCCCGCCAAGACCGGCGCCACGTGGGACAGCGCTGCGCACGTCGACGGTGTGATCATCGCGCCGAGCATCCACGTCGACGGCCGGACCCTCATGGATCAGGGTCGATTCTGCCTCGAAGGAATGTGACGACGGCACGGCGGTGCGATAGAGGAGCATGCGTTTTGGGCAGGTCTGCGAAGAAGTCCGACAAAGACGAGGCGGCGCCGAGCGTTCTGCCGCGGCCGTATCCCTATCACGATGCGCGGAACACGATGCTGCTGTCGGATGTGGTCGAGGGGCTTCTGTCGGGCCGGCGGATCTTTCTTTCCGGCGGCGCGGGCACCGGTAAGACCACGCTGGTCCGGCGGATCGCCAATCAGCTCGTGCAGCGCAGCAAGCATGTCGTCCTGGCGGCCTCGACGGGCATCGCCGCCTGCCAGTTGCGCGACGAGACGGGCATCCACAACTCGCGCTACTGCCAGGGTCCGTCTACCCTCCACGCCGTCGCCTCGCTGCCCCGCGTCGAGATGCCCGACTCCCATCGCAGGAGAGAGTGGGGACGCCGCAAGCTCGGACGCGCTGCCGTCATCATCGTCGATGAGATCAGCATGGTCGATCGCGTCACGTTCGACCGGTTCCTCGAGCGCGTCGAGCCGGAAACCGGCATCCTGGTGGTGGGCGACTTCTTCCAGCTTCCGCCCGTGCCGCGCAACGAGGAAGGGCTGCCCGACTTCGCGTTCTACAGCACGGCATTCGCCGATTTCGAGCTGATCGACCTGCAAACGGTGTTGCGGCAGGCCGAGCCGCACTTCGTGGAATTCCTCAAGGATCTCCGCCATGGCCGGGTCGATGCCGCCCTCCTGGAACGCACGCAGCGCGAGTTCGACCCCGACTACCCCGTCCTCTTCGGCACCAACCGCCAGGCGGACGCCCACAACCGCAGACGCATCGACCAGATCGACGCCCCGTCGGTCTACAGCGTCTGCCAGGTCAAGAAGGGCGACCGCGAGGAGGCGGTCCAGTGGCTCCAGGGCCACACGCGGGCCAAGGCCACGCTCGAAATCAAGAAGCAAATGCGGGTCCTGTGCATCCAGAATCATGAGGACCTGGTCAACGGCGATCTGGGCACCGTCGTCGACGTCTGCACCGAGCGCGAGCCGGGCACCGAGATGCCGTACTGGATCGACGTCGAGTTCGACCGCAACGGGCTCGGCACCCGCCGGCTCAACCCCCTGGAGTTCCAGGAGCTGGTCTGGGACTCCCGAAAGGACGCCGAAGAAGTCAAGTTCACGGTCGTGCAGTACCCCCTCGTGCCCGCCTACGCCCTGACCGTCCACAAGGCCCAGGGCATGACGCTCGACGTCGTCAATATCGATGGCTCGCACGTCAACTTCGTCCCCGGCCACGTCTACGTAGCCCTCTCGCGGGCGCGGACCCTCGACGGCGTGCGCCTGCGCCACGCACGCGGCCTGGCCGCCTTCAACGATTCGGCGGTGCGGCACTACTACGAGCGAGCCTGCCGCTTCCAGGGCCGCTCGTAGCGCCACCACGCGGCGTTTTCCCTATTGACGGCGGAAACCTGCGCTGGTTAGCGTGAAAGG
>CAZNSM010000384.1:0-3080 GCA_964575615.1 uncultured Pirellulales bacterium
GAGCATCCCGGTCCCCTCCAGGCAGATCATGCCCGCGCCGATGCCGCCCATGGGAAAGGCGACACGGTCGAGGTTGGTCTGCGTGTAGGAGTCGTTGTACTTGTGCCCTGCGACAGCGACAGTGGCTGTGAAAGCAAGAGCAATCGCACACAACAGAAGGAATGAGATTCGGGCCGATTTCATCGTTTCGCTCCTTGATCTGATGGAGAACCTTTGCGGGCAGGCACGCGGGCCTGCTGCGATATCATAACCGCGACGATGGCCGGTGCAAATGGGAACTAAGGGACCTCAAGGACCCAAGGGACCTCAAGGACTTGCGCTCGGTCAGCGGCGGGGGTCGAGGCCTTGCCAGCGATGGGTCCAGCGGTCCTTGCCGGGACTCTCGACGACCATGGCGTCACCGTCGCGATGCCACTTCAGCGGCAGGTTGTTCTCATCGCGGAGGTAGCGCGCGGGCATGAAGCCCTTTTCGACGAGGGTTTCGAGCGAATCGGGCAGCGTATCGAATGCCAGCCGATACGCGTAAAGGGCCCGCCCGATACCCAGCCGGATGAAGTGCGCCTCGTGGTGCGTGCGCTCGATCCGCCTGACCTCGGGCGGCAGCTTCAGCAGCCGCAACACCTCGACGCCCAGCGGTCCGACCTTTATAGGATCGTCCGTCGCGCGGAAGGCGATCGTGTGGTCGCCTTTCTTCAGTTCGTGCGTGCCCAGCGCCACGTCCGCCTCGTCATCCTCGGCCGCGCGGAGATCGACCGTCGCGATTTCCCTGCCGTCGATCATCACGTCGTACGCGCCGTTGGCCGGGCCCTTCGCCGCCGTCAGGCGCACCGCGTATCGCCCATCATCGGCCAGCTCGAACGGCAGCGTCAGCACGGCGCCAGGCTCTTCGTTGGGCCAGGACAGCACCGGCCGCGCGCCGAAAAAGCCCTGGGTCTTCACCTGGACCTGCGCCTTGCCCGCGGTCTTCGCGTAGCGATACGCCTTGACGAGATGGTGACATTGCCAGGGGACGCGGCGCTCGTGCCAGGAGGGCAGCGGCCCGAACGTGGTCTGCGGCCGGCCCGTCTGGTACCAGTAGGCGACGCTGCTGAAGAAGTCGGGCCGTTCGAGGAAGAAGCCGTCTTCCGATTCGTCGAAATTGCCGCGATGCTCGATGGCCACCTTGAGCGACTCGGCGAAGTAGACCGGGTCGAGCAGGTGCCAGCGGTAGCAGGCGCCGCAATCGCCCGCCGCGTAGCCCTGCCAGCGAGGCTGGCCGAACCAGAGGCCCGTCCGCACGCGATAGCCCCAGGCGTCGTTGAAGTAGTCCTCGGTGCCGGTGCCCTGGAGGCTGGGGATCTGCTCGCCGTCGATGTAGAAGAAGTCGTCGCCTTCGCCGAACCAGCCGTCCTGGCCCATCGTCACGCTGATGACGGTGCCGACGTAATAGCCGCTGCCCTTCAGATCCGCCAGCAGGTAGTCGCGGCCGGCGACCGCCGGGTACTCCTGCCGGTAGCGGGCGTAGAAGTACGGCACGTCATCGCCCAGCTCGTCCAACTGCGTCCAGTCCACCTGCCAGTACAGGCCGGTCGAGCGGTCGGGGTTGTCGTTCGTCACCACGATCCGCGCGCTCTTGCGGAAGGGCATCCGCCAGTAGCAGGTCAGCGATCCCGAGGGCGAGACCTGGACGGGGACGCTCTCGACCGCAGCGGGCTGGCCGTGCCCGACCGCGAAGAAATCGCCCACCGGCGCCTCGACGCCCGGCTCGGTGCTGCCGTCGTAGTAGATGCGCAGCGTCAGGGCGTGCAGCTCGCCCACCCAGCCGGCGTGACTGGTGAACCAGATGTGCGTCACGACGCCCGGCCCTTCGAGGATCGGCATGTTGACCGACTCGCCCGGCATCAGCCAGGTCATGTCGAGGTTCTCGTCGTGCCAGCCGGGCTGCTGGTTGCTGGAGACGCGGCGGTTGCGGCCCCTGGGCCCGCCGCCCATCGGCCCGAGGATGTCACGCAGCGAAACCGATTGCGTTTCGTCGTCCTTCTTGTAGTCGATCCACACCGCGTCGTTCATGTACGCGCGGGCGTACTCGTAGGTCATGTAGCCGTCGCGGCCCTCGTTGTTGGAGTTGCGGAAGATCAGCAGGCCGCCGCCCGGCTGCGCGGGGTCGTCGCGATAGCCGACGATCAATACGCTGTGTCCGTCGAAGACGCCTTCCGGCGGCGGGGTCTCCAGGATGTCGTTCGTCCATCGCACCGGCTTCTTGGGCCAGCGCAGGCCGCCGCAGACGGGCCACTTCCGGTCGAGCGTCCGCTTGATCGCGGCTAAGTGCTCGTCGGTCAGTCCCGTGTTCGGGTTCCATGGCTTGATCCAGTGCAAGCGGAAGCCGAACTCGTGCAACTGCCGCGCGTGGTCCTTGGCCTGCTCGCTCGGCGTCACGTTGGAATCGAACGTGTCGCGATACGGCATGTCCCGCTCGGGACAGGCGCCGTAGATCTCGAAGCCGCGCCACAGGTCGGAGAAGAAGCTGCCGTCGTCGACCTCGCCCAGCGCCTTGTTCGACGCCCAGTTGAGGAACTCGACGCTCAGCCGCACCGGCTTGCCCGTTCTGCTCGCCAGCGCGTATTCGAGCGCCCCGGTCACCGCGAAGACCGAGCACGTGTTCCGCCCGCCCTGCACACGCCGTTCGAGCTGCCAGGTCTCGAACGCCGGACGCAGATCCACGCTCCCCGCCCGCGCGCCGGCGGACAGAAGCAAAGCGATCAGCAAGCCCAAGTTGCCGAAGGTCCGGCCAAACGTTGACAGATTCGACGCCATCGCCATGCAGGATTCCTCACTTTCTCCGGCTCGCGGTCCTTTCTCGTGCAACCTCGCGTCCGTCCACAATTCGCCGCCCGGACGCCCCGCCATTATGCCGCCCTCGCCCCGCCCCCGCAACCGCTTCCCACCAAGCCGTTCGTAATGTGCTCGTCAGAGCATACCGCCTTACGGCGTCACTACGAACTAGTGAGCAGGGTGTGTACGCACACCAATTCCATCCAAGATCAGCAAGGTGTCCCCGAAATGCGCCTCGGTGTAGTGACAACGAGGCATATCTGATCTAG
>CAZNSM010000385.1:0-3057 GCA_964575615.1 uncultured Pirellulales bacterium
GCATCGATCAGCTCCGGCTCGATTTCGGCCCAGAGGGCCGGTCGAATCGCTCTGGCTGAGACGAGATCGACTCTCATGCCGAGCAGCGTCTCCAACTCCTCGGCCAGCGAGACGAAATCCAGTCCGATGGTCGGCGCCACGTCGACGAGAATGTCCACATCGCTGCCGTCCGTTTGCTCGCCACGGGCCCAGGAGCCGAACACGGCGATCCGGCGGATCGGATACCGGCCGCACAACTGTGCCTTCTGCTGCCGCAGCGTCGATACGATATTCTCACATGTCCGAACCATGCATCGATTGTACACCCGTCGCAGCGCGGCCACAACGCGGAAAATAGAGCCGGCATCGCGTGTGCCGGGTTCGTTCTGGCACGTAGCTCGCGGAGGGAGCGGGCGTTAGAGGGCGTAAACGGTGCCGGATTCGAGGATGCGCCAGCCCTTGCTCGTCTTGCCGAGCGCCAGACTGATCTCCCAGCCGACCTGGCAGAGGGCGGTAATCGCCTGGGGCAGGTGGAGCACAATCGTCTCGTCCTCGCCCGGATCGCCGAGCAGCGGCGTCAGGTGCAGCCTGTCCGGCTGGACTTTCTCGACCGTGAAATGGTCGTCGATCTCGTCGGACCAATCGTCCACCGGGTGGCGCCGGCAATAGTCATAGAGGGCCTCGGCCAGGCGCTCGGCGGCCGGAAGCGCTTTGGCGGCGGTGGCCCCCGTCTGCATCGCCGCCTCGGCCGACTCCGTATCGACGATACCCTGCTCGTGCAACCACTGGGCCAGCTTCTTGGTCACCGTGCCGGCCGCCCGCATCAGCTCCTTGCCGCACATGACCTTGCGCGGCATGAAATAGCCGAGGAATTCGCTCACGTTGCCCATAATCTTTTCCGGCCCAAAGACCTGGCAGTACTCCCGATGCGCCGCGCCTTGGGCGTTGTACAACGCTTCGAACATCACGGTCTCGGCCTTGCTCAGCTTGCCCGAGCCGTAGTCGTTCATGCTGATCGTGAACAGCTCAATCACACTCTTGTACTTGCGAAACGTCGCCGGCTTGAGCCGCTGCGCCGAGACGTCGAGAAACGTGCGTAACACCTCTTCGATCGTCGGATCGGCCGGTCGTGGGAACTTCATGGTCTTCTGGTTCACTGTCATTCTGCCTTTCGGATCTTCCCGGGTGCATTGTACGCCCCGGCGCGACCAAAAGGAAGCGCCGACCGGGTCGAAAGGGACCGAGCGTCTGTGCAGATTTCACGTCAAGGGGAAATCCGGAGAGGAAATCCGGGAGGAAATCCGGGGACGTCATACGAATGGCGTTCGGTTAGTGCTATTCTTGGCGTACCGATCCGCGTTGTCAGCTCCGCTATGAGGATTTCGAGGATGGCCTTCCCCTTAACCGAGCACCATTCGGGACGTCATACGGAATTCGGCGGGGCTTGCCGGCTTCGAGCCGCGTGGGTGGGGCATCAACGGGCTGCGCGGGACAGGCCGCGTTTTTCGCTGCAGGAGTTGGTGCGAAGACGTGGCGCTGTCTATGCGGACCGAAGATGTCCCAGGGGACCGACCCCGGTTTCGGGGGATGGGCGGGGCAGAGCGGTGCGGCTACGGGGGCGTGCCGCAGACGCGGATGGGCAGGTGCTCCGCGTAGCGGAGGAAATCGGAATCGCTGGTCAGGATTTGCAGGTGTTCGCTCGCGGCGACGGCGCAGATCAGGAAATCGGTGGCCGAGCCCTGGAGGCCTTTCTTCCGGCAGCGATTGCTGAACTCGGCGGCCTGGACGAAATGCTCCGTGCTCAGGGCGATGTCTTCGAAAGCCGACAGGGCCTTCTGGAGGGTGCGGAACTGGGCGGGGTCGGGAACGCCGGAGAGCAGCTCCTGGCGGATGGGGCCGATCAGCACGACCCGGCCGTCGGCGATCAGGTCTTCCAGCACGCGCGTGAGATTCTCGTCGGGCGATTTACGACGGAGGACCTTCGACCAGACGCAGGTGTCGACCAGGACCTTCATCGCCTGCGAGCCTCTTTGTACCGATAGGATGGGTCGAACTCGATCTTGCCCGCGAGCTTCAGGACTCCACGCTGCTTTCTGCGGGCGATGTATTCCTGCAAGGCGGACGTGACGGCCTCCTTCTTCGTCCTGTGCCCGCCCGCGGCCCGGGCCTGCTCGATGAGCTTGTCGTCCAACGCCAGATTCGTGGCCATAGGGAACTCCTTTCTACACAAAGTATAACACATCCTGCTGTGTGGATCAAGTGGCTTGTCCCCGTTTTCCGCCATGGAATCAGGCCCTTCTGGTCGGGCCTGCGGCCACGGGGTCGTGCCGCAGACGCGGATGGGCAGGTGCTCCGCGCAGCGGAGGAAATCGGAATCGCTGGTCAGGATTTGCAGGTGTTCGCCGGCGGCGACGACGCAGATCAGGAAATCGGTGGCCGCGCCCAATCATCTGGTCTTCGGCCGGATCACTGCCGTGCAGGGGCGCGAGGTGCAGCTTGTCCGGCCCGGAGGACCGAAGGGACGAAGAGGACCAAAGGGACCCAAAGGACCTAAGGGACGAAAGCGACGGAAGGGACTGAAAGGACCTAAGGGCTGTCGGGGGCATCGGGTGGGTTTCGGCGCTGCTTGGCGCGAGCGGCGAGGCGGGCGGCGGCCTGAGGATTGATGATTTACGATTGAGGATTGATGATTGGGAAGCCGCGACGGGTTGAAAGCCAGAACCCGAAGACTGCGGGCTTCACACTGGGCCAAAGGCCTCTGAACGGCAACGCGAACCGCGAGATACGAGCGACGAGGGACGAGATACGAGATGGGCGTAGCCACCGTGGGCAGGGATGAAGCCGTCGGTCATGGGTCGCTCCTCCAACGGACAGAAAGGACGAAAAGGACCGAAGGGACCAAAAGCAAGCTCTGTCCTTCAGGTCCTTTGCGTCGTTTAGGTCCCTTCCTGTCTCACGGCTTTCAGTATACCACCCGGCAGCGCAAAACAAAAGCCCCGGTCCGAAGACCGGGGCTTCTTGTATCAAGAAACAGTTAAGCCTGAGACAGCGAGAGTGCCTGACTTGCGCCGGCCCGAA
>CAZNSM010000386.1:0-3029 GCA_964575615.1 uncultured Pirellulales bacterium
TCATTCCGACGATCTCCATCGGATTTCATTGCTTTTGAGACCCGGCCCATCCGCCGGCTCAGATCCGCATTGATCTCCCGCGGCGTCAGGCCGATGATCTTCGAGAGCTTGTTGACGATCAGGCCGCTGTCCAGCACGGGAATGTTGTTCGCCGCCAGCCCCGTCGCCACCGCCTGGAGGAATTCGTTCAGGATCGTCCTGCGGTTCGCAAGCGAATCGTCACCCTCGAAGGCCGCTCGCAGCCGGTCCCACTTGAACTGGAGAACGTCCGTGGCCCCGTCGATGACCCGATCGAAGGCCTCCTTGCCTGCCACGAGGAGGAATTCGCACGGATCTTTGCCTTCGGGAACGAAGCCCAGCTTGATATCGAGCCGTTGCGAAAGGCACACCTCCAGGGCCCGATTGGCCGCCTCCATCCCCGCGACGTCGCTGTCGTACACGAGCACGACGCGTTTGGCGTAACGCCGCAGCGTCCGGCCGTGGCCCGTCGTGAAACTCGTGCCCAACGTCGCGACCACGTTGGCGCAGCCGAACTGGTGGGCCATGATCACGTCGGTATAGCCTTCCACCACGACAGCGGTTCCCGTCGAGACAATCTGATAACGGGCCTGTTCAAGACCATAGAGGGTGTTGCTCTTGTCGAACAGCGGTGTGGTCGGAGAATTGATGTACTTGGCGCCGGCATCGCTGAGCGTGCGGCCGCCAAAACCGATGAAACGCCCCGTCGCGTCGGTGATCGGAAACATCAGACGGTGAACGAACTTGTCCTGGCCGGCGCCGGCAACCAGACCGCCCTGCTGAAGCAGACGCAGCGGGATTTTCGTTCCCGCCGCCTTCGCCAGCGCATCGACGGCATTCGGCGCCACACCAAGGTTCCACCGGGCAATGCTTTCGGCGGAGATCCTGCGCGCTGCCAGATAGTCCCGCGCGACCTTGCCGCGCTCGGGATCGTTCAGACACTGCTGGAAGAATTTCATCGCCCAGGCGTTCACCCGCGCCAGCAGATTCGGGTCCACGTCCGAATCCGGATCGCGCCGCTGTGGCGCTGCGGACCGGCGAGACTCAAGCTCGATGCCGGCGCGTTCGGCCAGCCGCTCCACCGCCTGAGGAAACGTCAGGTTCTCGCGCATCTGGACGAACTTGATCACGTCACCGCCGGCGCCACAGGCAAAACATTTGAAGATCTGCTTGGTCGGGCTGACGTTCATACTCGGCGTGTGGTCTTCGTGGAACGGGCAGAGACCCAGCATCTCCCGACCCTTCCGCTTGAGACTGACGTGTTCGGCCACCACGTCGATGATGTCGTTTGCCTGTTGCACGCGGCTGATCGCCGCATGGTCGAATATCCCTGCCATCAGTGCCTACGCACATCCTTCCTGAAGAACCGCTCTCTATGGAAAATCCTCCCGCCCGTCGAGGCCACGGGTAGAGATAAGGGCCTGCCTCAATGGTTCCAGAGGCGTGGCTATTAAATAGGGGTCCGATGCAGGCAAAAGTCAAATGAAGGACGCAAAACGGCCCTTTCTGTACTGAGAAACGCCATTGGACCCGGTTTTAGACACTTAGCCAAACAAGGCATAAGTCCGATATGTGTCAGCCTGGCACGACAGAATGCGCTCCTCCCATCTGACCCGCCCATCCCACAATCACACGCCGGGCTGGGGCGGCAGGCCAAAGAAACGCACGGCGGCCTGGGCGCTCTGCCGGGCGAGCTGATCGACGGAAAGACCCTTCAGCTCGGCCAGGAACCGGGCGGTATGGAGCATCAGGGCCGGCTCGTTCGGCTTCTGACTGCGGACGGGCTCCGGCGACATGTATGGGCAGTCCGTCTCGATCATCAGCCGATCGACGGGCACCACCTGGGCCGCCTCACGGGCGGTCTGGGCGTTCCTGAAGGTGACCACACCGGTGAACGAAACGTAGTACCCTCTTTCCAGAAGCTGCCTGGCCTGGTCGGCCGACCCGCTGAAACAGTGGAAAACCACGCCCTTCAGCCCGTCCCCGCACCGATCGAGGATTTCGAGCGTCTCGGCGAACGCATTGCGAGAATGGACAATAACAGGCAGGCCCACCTCTTTCGCCAAGCCCAGATGAGCAGCGAAAACCTGCTTCTGGTCGGGCTGTTTCGAGAAGTTGTAGTGGAAGTCCAGGCCGGTCTCGCCGATGGCGACGACCCTGTCGTTTCGGGCAAGCTTCTTCAACTCGGCCATCGCCGCATCGTTGGCCTCTTTGGCGTCGTGCGGATGAATCCCTACGGAGGCATACAGGTTCTCGTGCCGGCCGGCCAGCTCAACCACCTTGCGGCTGTCTGCCAGGCTCGTCCCGACGGTGATCCAGGCGGTCACGCCCGCCTGCCGGCTCCGCTCCAGCACGCCCGGCACATCCTCCGCCAGCGGCTCAAACGTCAAATGACAGTGCGTGTCGATCAAATCCATGCGCCTTACCGCCCCGATTGCCCACAATAGAATGTCGTCCGGATACCAAGAGCACCGTTTCCACCGTATCATCTTAGCGAATGAAAGGCAGAACCGCACCTTCTTCATGGCGCGAAGGCGTCTTCGTAGTGGCGGATTTCGGGGGGGCCGGAATCGCCTACGACGATGGTTATGACGTCGAAGCGGCAGATTCGGTCCTGAATCCGGTGGCAGGCGAGGAAGTAGCGGGCGGCCCGTCTGACCCGACGCTTCTTGCCTGGGGTGACCATCGCCTCGGCGGGAGCGAACTGCTCACCGGCGCGAGTCTTGACCTCCACGAACACAATGACGCCGTCGGGATCGACCATGACCAGGTCCAGTTCGCCGGTCCGGCAGGAGAAGTTGCGCGCCAGCGCCTTGAACCCTTTGCCCTTCAGGAACCGCTCGCTTCGCTTCTCGCCCCATCGGCCGAGTCTGGCCCGGTCTGCCAGCAACCTGCGTCGATTGAACAGCAACACGTCAGGCTCTCCCGCATCCTCAGGTCTCGCTGTGCGTCTATGAGGCGACCGTCCGCCGCCAAGAAAAAAGGCCGCATGTCATTGCGGCCTCCAGTTG
>CAZNSM010000387.1:0-3019 GCA_964575615.1 uncultured Pirellulales bacterium
TCCCATGGGCGGCATCGGCGCGGGCATGATCTGCCTGGAGGGGACCGGGATGCTCAGCCACTTCTCGCTTCGCAACCGGCCCGACATCCTCAGCGAGCGCAAGGTGTTCTCCGCGGTCTGCGTCAAAGGCGACCGGAACGTCGCGCGCGTGCTGGAGGGCCCGGTGCCGAAGTGGAAGATCTTCGCGATCCATCCGGGCACCGGCCAGTACGGCGGCCCCGGCAACGGACTCGGAGAGACCACCTACGGACTGCCGCGCTTCCGCGAGGCGACCTTCAACACACGTTTCCCGTTTGGCGTCGTGTCGCTGCAAGACCCCAAGGTCCCGCTGAAGGTCGAGATCATCGGTTGGAGCCCGTTCGCGCCGCCCGACGCCGACGCCTCGTCGCTGCCGATGGTCGGCATCGAGTACCGTTTCTCCAACACCGAAAAAGAGAAGATCGAGGCGGTCTTCTCCTTCAACGCGGAGAACTTCATGAGCGTGCGCGGTCACGAGCCGCACATCGAGCGAATCCCAGGCGGGTTCATTCTCAGCCAGCCTCTCGGCGGCACGCTCAAGAAGCAGGATGAAGGCTATCTGGCCGCGTTCGTCGATGAGCCCGAGGCGAAGGTCAACGCCGCCTGGTTCCGCGGCGGCTGGTTCGATCCGCTGACCATGGTCTGGAAGGACATCGAGAAAGGCAACTGCTACGACAGGGACTTCCCCGCCGAGGGCGGGCCCAGCTCCGGCGCGACGCTCTTCGTGCCGTTCGAGCTGGGGCCGGGCAGAACCCGCACCATCGCGCTGAAGCTCTGCTGGTACGTGCCGCACAGCGATGTGCGCCAGGGCGACGAGACCTCGCCGGAGAGCGAAAGGCAGATGTACCAGCCCTGGTACGCCGGCCGCTTCGACAGCATCGGCGCCGTCGTCGACGAGTGGCGTCGCAGTTACGACCGGCTCCGCGCCGAAAGCGAGAAGTTCAGCGAGTGTTTCTACGACACGACCCTGCCCGCCGAGGTGGTCGAGGCGGTCGCCGCCAACCTGACCATCCTCAAAAGCCCCACCGTCCTGCGGCAGACCGATGGGCGCTTCTGGGCGTTCGAAGGATGTCACGATGGCGCCGGCTGCTGCCACGGCTCGTGCACCCACGTCTGGAACTACGCCCAGGCGATGCCCAACCTGTTCCCGTCGCTGGAGCGGACGCTGCGCGAGACGGAGTTCGGCGTCTGCCAGGACGAGAAGGGCCACCAGAACTTCCGCTGCCCGCTGCCGATCCGCGAGCCGAAGCACGAGTTCCACGCCGCCAGCGACGGCCAGCTCGGCGGCGTGATCAAGGTCTACCGCGACTGGCGCATCAGCGGCGACACCGCATGGATGAAATCGCTGTGGCCGGCGGTGCGCGAGAGCCTCGCCTACTGCATGATGGCCTGGGACCCCAAGCACGAGGGCGTGCTGCGCGAGCCGCACCACAACACCTACGACATCGAATTCTGGGGACCGGACCCCATGTGCACCAGCTTCTATCTCGGCGCTCTGAAGGCGGCGGCCGCGATGGGCAAAGAGCTCGGCGAGGATGTCACGCTGTACGAGGATGTGCTCGCCAAGGGCGAGGCGTTCGTCAACGAGCAGCTCTTCAACGGCGAGTACTTCTATCAGAAGATCCAGACCGAGGGCCTTCGCGCCGGCAATCCGGTCAACGTCCAGAGTTTCAACAGCGGCTACAGCCCCGAGGCGATCGAGCTGCTCAAGGCCGAGGGCCCGAAGTACCAGTACGGCACGGGGTGCCTGTCGGACGGCGTGCTGGGCTCGTGGCTGGCCGAGATCTCCGGCGTCGGGCCGGTCCTGAGCGAGGCCAAGGTCAACAGCCACCTCATGAGCATCCACAAATACAACCTCAAGCGGGACCTTTCCGAGCACGCCAATCCGCAGCGGCCGGGCTACGCCATGGGCGACGACGGCGGCCTGCTGCTGTGCACCTGGCCCAAGGGCGGGATGCTGTCGCTGCCGTTCGTCTACAGCAACGAGGTCTGGACGGGCATCGAGTACCAGGCGGCGTCGCACCTGATCCTTCGCGGCATGGTCGACGAGGGCCTGGAGATCGTGCGGGTGGCGCGCGACCGGTACGATGGACGCAGCCGCAACCCGTTCAACGAGTACGAGTGCGGCCACTGGTACGCCCGCGCCATGGCGAGCTATGCCCTGCTCGGCGCGCTGTCGGGCGCGCGGTACGATGCGGTCGAGCGAACGCTGTACGTCGCGCCGCAGGTCAAAGGCGATTTCCAGAGCTTCCTGTGCACCGCCACCGGCTACGGCACCGTCGGCGTCAAGGACGGCAAAGCCTTCTGCAAGGTCGTCCGCGGCGCGATCCCGTTCGAGAAAATCGCCTACACCCCCCGCTAACGCCGCCCCGCCGGCCGCAACGAGCGACCCGTACGCGGAACCTGCGATTCGCACGTACCGGGATGAACGGGTTCGTCGTCTTTGCGATAGAACGGCGGCGCGCAGTCACGTGCCACGCGGTCCGACGGACGAGACATGAGGATCTGACCCACGAGATACGCAGTCCTTGCCTGCCACGTCCCAATAGCAGCCTGCAATTCAAGATGCGCCCTATCACCATACGCATCACCCGCCGATTGTATCCTCGCTTCGTACAGGCCTCGTTCCATCGGCGGTGGAAACGTTGGAGAACTTAGCCTTCGTGTGGTATGCTTGCTCCTATGGCGGACAACAAGACATTCCGACAGCTTCATCGCCGCACGCAAGAGGCGGTGGCGCATTACTGGTCCACGCGTGAAGCCCAGCAGACCAAGCAGGTCGATGGTGGCAAAGCGGACCAGGGCCTTCGCAGCGCCGTCACCGGCGGGGCCCAGATGGATGGTTTTGTTGACCTGTTTGCCGATCTGGTGGTTGATTCGGGTTTGCCGGCGGAGTGCCTGCATCGCAAGAAGCGATTGGAGTTGCCGGGTTTCTTTCGGCCGACCAAAGAATGGGACCTGGTGGTCATCCGGGACGGCACTCTGATCGCGGCCATCGAGG
>CAZNSM010000388.1:0-2961 GCA_964575615.1 uncultured Pirellulales bacterium
CTGCACATGTACGCCAACGAGAACGACGCGAAGCTGCCGCTGAACGCCGGCGGCTACTGGCTCTGGGACGTCTCGTATTTCACGAGCGACTTCATCCTCAAGAGCGGCGCGACGCGGGACATCTTCTATTGTCCTGCCGACCTCTCGAAGAACGCCGATATGTCCATCGTCTGGCAGTTCGGCCAGGACCCGCCGTACGGCACGCCGATTCAGCACGTCGATGAGGCCGCCGTGACCAACCGCACCGGCACCTACCGAGTGACCAGCTACTTCTTCATGATGGACACCGAGGCGGGTCGCGCCGGAGGTCATCCGCTCTACGAGCAGGGCACCGAGCCGAAGAAGTGGGTCAAGACGCTCAACGAAAAGGGGGCCGCCAAGGCCGAGCTGATCTGCGACGCGACGCTGAGCACCACCGCCGATCGCGAAACCGGCAACTTCGTCGAGGTCATCGGCGGCTTGTTCACCCGCCACCAGCTCTACGACCGCACGAATCACCTGCGTCGCGGCAGCCGGCCGGAAGGCAGCAATATCGTCTTCCTCGACGCCCACCAGGAGTGGCGCAACTTCTCCGAGATGCAGCATCGTTACTCGCCCGGCGGCGGTACTACCGGCGCACCGTATCACTGGTGGTAATCTGGAATTCCACGGCCCGCCCCGCGCGGGCCGTCGAACGACAATCCTTCAGACGGTCAGACCGCAGCGGCAGCCCGGAGTGGTTGCCGCTGCACCGTTTCAGCGGCCGTATCTCGTATCTCGAATCTCGTTGCTCGTTGGCGATGTGCCGTTCGGAACGTGCCCGTAAGGGCATCGGGTTGGGGGGCGAGCCGACAGGGAAATAGTGTCTTACGACACCACTACAAACGACATCCTGTCTTGATGACACTTCCTACAGAGCAGTTGGCAATTCTCCAACGAATAGCACTCGTCGGTATCCTTTCGGTGAATCTCGACTCCTTTGATGGTGTGGAACTCTTCGCTGCACCGTTGGCACGCTCGTATTCCCGAATCCCACAGCGTTTTCCTGATCGGACGCTTTTCCCGGATTTCCTCCTGCAGCAGCCTGCCATATACGGGCTGGAGTCGGCGTTATTGTCGCGGATTCATGCCGAATTGGGCGAGGAGTTCCATGGCTTTGTCCACCTGCGCCTTCTTCGGCCTCGATGAACTCCTGCGGATGCCGAACACATCGAGGTAAACCGCGACGACGGCGTTCTTGAGTCTGGCTTTGTCGGAAGGAGCCGCCAGCTTTCCGACGGCTTCGTCCACGGAGCATCCGGCGGCGACACTCTGAACCGCATACGCGAACGCGATCTTCTCGGCAGCCGTCACCTCGCCTGCCGGCTCGGGCAGACTGAAGAACATCGGGCGAATCGTCAATTTGCCCGACGAGGCCGCCTCGATCAGCTCGTCCCGCGTGCGCAGAAACGCGCCGTAGGCATCGACGTCGAATCGGGTGAATTTCATCAGGTGCCGGCTCACTTGAAGCGCGTTGACATCGTCTACCCCGAAGACGTAGAAATCCAGGCCGGTAGTCACACCGGTGGTGGTGGCCGTTGCGGCGATGAAGGGCAGTTCCGCTTTCAGAGACGCCTGGGCGCCGTCGATCGTGATCAGCATGTGAAGGCCATACCCGAGATACGGATGCACCGAGTCGTCGTCTTCGCCGACGTCCTGGTACGCGGCCAGAAGGGCGTAGAAGTAGAGTCGATTCGTGGTTGCTTCCGCCGAGGCGATGGCCTGGTAGCCCAGCCGGGCGGCTGTCTCCCGTGTGACCTGCCGTACGATCAGACGCAGTTGATTGCCATGCCAGTTCAGGGGATTGGGCAAATCGGTGACCGCGAGCTGCTTGGCCCCCTGATTCAGCAAATCCACCGCCGTTGCGATCCGATCGAAGGCCGACCGCTGGTCGGTCTTGCCCCATTCGGCCAAGGTGAGGCGATCTGCCTGGAAGAGGCCCGGCGCCTTCGTCGATAGAGCGAGGTCCAACAACTGCTTGGGTTGTATCGTATCAATCTGTTCTTCGGACATATAGTCTCCTGTCGTTTTCGCGGCGGTCTGTGCTGCTGTCGCTGTTGTCGAAACGAACAAGATTCCCAGAAGTGCGAGTGAAATCCTCATTGTAATGCCCCTTTTGTGTTGATATCGATGGTGCTTCCAGCTTCTTTCTTTATCGACCGGAATCGGGCAGGAGATGAGAGAAAGTCAGAATTGGCGTGCCAAGCACGCTCTGCGGCTTCTTGCGCGATGCGAGATGCGCGCGACGCATTGGCGGCGGGATTTGATATAATAGGGCAGCGGCCCGGGGGCGGGGGGCGGACGGGCGTGTTGGAGGAACTCTCATGGTGCGGTTTGGGATGCGATTGGGGCTGGTTTGCGTTCTGGTGGTGGTCACGGGGGGCCGGGCAGGCGCGATGACGATTCAGCTCGGCTCGGAGGCGACGACGTTGGTCGAAGCCGGCTGGACGTGGCACTACCTGGCCGGCACGGAGGCGCCGAGCGAGCCGGACGACGCGTGGACGCAGCTCGACTTCGACGATTCGGCCTGGCCGGTCGGTCCGGCGGGTTTCGGCTACGGCGACAACGACGACGCCACGGTCCTGGCCGACATGCAGGGTCGCTACGTGACGCTGTACATCCGCACGACGTTTTCCGTCGCGGCGCCTCTCGGCGAGGGCACGCTGGAGCTGGAGATCGACTACGACGACGGCTTCATCGCCTACCTGAACGGGCGGGAGATTGCCCGGCGCAACGTGCCCGAGGGACCGGCGACGTTAGCGACGACCGCGTCGTCGCACGAGGCCGGAACGCCCGAGATGATTGCGTTGGGCGCGGCGGCCGACCTGCTCGTCGAGGGTGTCAACGTCCTGGCCATCGAGGGACACAACGCCTCGGCCGACAGCAGTGACTTTTCCCTGATTCCGGCCCTTCGAACCGCTGGCGACACCGTCCGAAACGGCG
>CAZNSM010000389.1:0-2959 GCA_964575615.1 uncultured Pirellulales bacterium
TCCACCAGCATGATCTGCCCGGTCTCGGCGTCCTGCACCTCGATCAGGCCGACCGCCGGCATGGCCACCTCCACGCGGTCGCGGACGGGCACCGCGATCACGTCGTGCCGCTTGTTCAGCAGGCTCAGAGGCTTCTGGAAGCCCGTCTCGATGAAGTCGCTGACCAGGAACACCGTCGCCCGCTTGCGGACCACCTTGGCGATGTAGTCCAGAGCCAGCGGGATGTTGGTCCGGCGTTTGGGCATCGTGAAGCCCAGCAGCTCGCGAATCAGCCGCAGGATGTGCCGGCTGCCCTTCTTGGGCGGGATGAACAGCTCGATCCGGTCGGTGAAGATCAGCAGCCCCACCTTGTCGTTGTTCTTGGCGGCGGCGAAGGCCAGTACCGCACAGAACTCGGCGGCCAGCTCGTTCTTGAGCTTGCTGACCGTCCCGAACTCGCCCGAGGCGCTCAGGTCCACCGCGAACAGCACCGTCATCTCGCGCTCTTCGACGAACCGCTTGATGAACGGCCGGCCCGTCCGCGCGGTGACGTTCCAGTCGATCGTGCGAATCTCATCGCCCGGCATGTACTCGCGGACCTCGTCGAACTGCATGCCGCGGCCCTTGAACACGCTCTCGTACTGGCCCGCAAAGCTGGCGTCCACCGCCCGCGAGGTGTAGATCTGAATCTGCCGGATTCGTTTGATGAGTTCTTCGGGTAGCATAACCCAGTTTCAAGTTTCCAGTTTGAAGTTTCAAGCGAGAGGACTTCCCACTTCACACTTCAAACTTCACACTTCAAACTCCCTATGGCACTTCGATACTGTCGAAGATCGTCTTGATGACGTCCTCACTGGTCTTGTCTTCCGCCTCCGCCTCGTAGCTGACGATCACGCGATGCCGCAACACGTCGGGCCCGATGCTCTTGACGTCCTGCGGGGTCACGTAGCCGCGCTGCTGGAGGAACGCGTGGGCCTTGGCCGCCACCGCCAGGTAGATCGTCGCCCTCGGCGAGGCGCCGTAACTGATGAGGTTGGCCAGTTTCAGGCCGTACTTCTGCGGATCGCGCGTCGCGCAGACGACATCGACGATGTAGTCCTTGACCTTGTCGTCGATGTAGATCTCGTCGATGATCGAGCGGACCTCGGCGATATCGGACGGTTTGATCACCGGCCGGACGTTCAGTTTCTTGTCCGTCACCGCCATGCGATCCAGAATCACACGTTCCTGGTTCTTGTCCGGATAGTCGATCTTCAGCTTCAGCATGAACCGGTCCAACTGCGCTTCCGGCAGCGGATACGTCCCCTCCTGCTCGATCGGGTTCTGCGTCGCCAGCACCAGGAACGGCGTCGGCAGCGGGAAGGTCTCCTCCCCGATCGACACCTGGCGCTCCTGCATCGATTCGAGCAGCGCGCTCTGGACCTTGGCGGGGGCGCGGTTGATCTCGTCGGCCAGGATGATGTTGGCGAAGATCGGGCCCTTGCGCGTGTAAAACTGCCCATCGCTCTGGCGGTAGATCTGGGTTCCGATAAGATCGGCGGGCAAGAGGTCGGGAGTGAACTGAATCCGCCGGAACTCCGCGTCGATCGCCTTCGACAGCACTGTCACCGCCAGCGTCTTGGCCAGACCCGGGACGCCCTCCAGCAGAATGTGCCCGTTGGCCAGCAGCCCGATCAGCATCCGTTCGAGCATATACCGCTGGCCCACGATCACCTTGTCGATCTCGCTCAGCAGCGTCCGCACGAACTCGCTCCTGGCCTGCACCATTTCGCCGATCTGCTTCACATCTGTCGCCATAAAGACTTTCCCCTGTTCGCAAACAACCCTCGGTAAGTCCCCCACGCCGTCCGGCAGGACCTCCCGCGACCCGTCGCACCTCGGCCGCTCTTCGCAGGCAAGGCGCCGGTCAAAGCCGATCCCGAAGTACGCGGGACCCGGCACACCCTGCCGGACCGGTTCTGTCCATCAGACAAACCACGTTGATACGTCCATAGCCGACGAAATGTTCTCTTTCTACGCGAAGAACCGCGATTCTTCAACCCCCTGCCCGGTTTGCAGGCTCGACCCCTCGAACGGCCCTCGGTCCGGTCGTTTCGCAGCACCAGACCCTGCCGCCTCCAGGCCCCGGACGATACGGACACGCTTTTCTCTGGGTTTTTCAATTGACTTGGCCCTGCGATTCCAGTAATAGAGAACGTACACGGAAGGATCGAGATGGGGTCGCCACGGACGCGAGCGGTAACACAACCAGGGAAGAGATCTTCGGGCGGCTGGAGTCCGCAGACCGAGATACGACGGGGGACTCACAGCATTGATGTCTCCGCCATCCGCCGTTCTCTTCCGGAGCACATGGAGCCAGGGGGATGACGGAGTTCCGGACGGAAACAAGCGGAGCAGCTATGCGAACGGAAGAGCAGGAGCAACTGTGGCTTTCCACTTCTGCGTCAGAAAGGCCTTCCTCGCCGACAGGGTCTGCATGCGCCTTTCATCCGGTCGGTCACCACACGAGCATCTTGCACTGGCTGATCGTCCTGTCGATCGGTGCGGCCTTTCTCTATGCTTGCCTTCAGTGGTGGCTCGTAGGTGTCGTCGCCTTCGTGGTTCTGCTGGTGTTCGGCGTGTCCATCTCCTTGTTCGACGACTACGGCCCCGGCAACCACTACTGAGAGACCAGACAAGCATCGACGCGCCGCACGGTGGGAACGGCGCCAACACACCGGTCGGTGCGAGGTCCGGCCATTCAATCCCGCGAGGAATCTGTATCTCCTTGACCGGCTGACGGTCTGACGGACCAGATCCGGTGTGCGCGGAGTCCGGCCGTGTGTGTGAAGATATCCTGGCAGGCGTGTGGCAGCCTCAAAGCGTCGTGCAACGGAGCTTTGGGGATGGCGAATGGAAGTGGGACATCCGTACGGAAAGGCCTCTGCGATGCGATCCATCCCCAAGTCCTGCCGATCCGTTCGGCCTCGCTCAGGACAAG
>CAZNSM010000390.1:0-2949 GCA_964575615.1 uncultured Pirellulales bacterium
CGAACTGCTGCGTCGAGAAGCTCCAGACCTCACCGGTCCAGGAGGCGATCGCCTCAGCGTCGTTGACCTCGTCGACTCTCCAGTAATACGTCGCGTCCAGGTCCAGAGCGCTCGGCTCGTATTGGCTCTCGGCGACCGTGCCGACCAGAGCCGTGCCGTCGGTCACCGCCGCTTCGTCGGCGCTCAGGTACACCTCGTGCGAGGTGGCCTGCCGACCGCTGCGCCAATCGAGGATCGAGGCGACGCTCACGTCTACCGCTCCGGCTTCCGGCTGCGGCTGCCGCGCCTGCACCGGGATGTACAGGAACCGCACCTCGCTCAGACCGAACTGGCCCATGAGGCCCCAGCCGCTCCGGGCGGTCAGACGGACGAACTTGGCGGCCACGCCGCTCAGGTCAACCATCGTGTTGGCCGTGTACGTGCCTTTGGCCGTCGCCTGGGCGAACGGCACGTCGCCGAACGCCGTCCAGTCGGTGCCGTTCTCGCTGTACTCGATCGTGGTGTCCTTGAACCCGAAGCCCAGCATCAGCTCAAACTGGACGTTGTAGTTCCAGACCCGCAGCTCGCGCAGCAGATAGACCTTGTCGAACTCGAACTGAATCCACACCGGCTCGCCGGCGGCGCCCACCCACATGTCCGTCGACAGCGTCGAATGCTGATCGCCGGCGTTGAGGCCCGAGCCGTTGACCGTGTTCTCCGGCCCGGCCCCTTCTTCGCTGGTGGCGTTGCTCGTGGCGATCACGTTCGCCACCGGGTACGCCAGCGGTTCGACGGTAAAGCTCCAGACGTCGCCCTTGAAGATCGTGTTGTCCGGCGCCGCGTTGACCTCGTCGACGCGCCAGTAATAGGTCTGCCCGAAGGCCAGTCCCGGCGCGCCGGGAGCGGGATCGTAGCTCGTACCGCTCTGGCCCTGACTGGCAAGCACGCCCAGCGGATTGGCCCGTCCGGCCGTATTGACATCATCGAACGAGGTCCCGAAGTACACATCGTGCGAGGCCGCAAACTCCCCCGCCGTCCAGCTCAACGCCACATCCCGAGGCACATCCACCTGCCCATCTTCCGGATGCGGGCCGGCGGCTATCGGTTCACCGGGTTTGGATTTGAAGTTATTGGCGATCGCAGCAGGACTGAGCACGCCATCATGGATGCGCACCTCCGCGATGGAGCCGGTGAAGTTCACGGCGCTGTGGACACCGGCACCCGAGTCGTCTGCCTGAGCAGCCACCCGGATGATGTTGGGGCCATGCGTATTGAGCGTCTCGTTGCTTGTGGTGTTCTCCTCGGCATTGACGTAGAGGCGGACGGTGGTGCCGTCGTACGTATACACCAGATACCACCAGTTATTGGCGACCGGTGCGGGCGAGTGCTGGCCCGACCAGGGCATGTCGGGAGCATCCCAGTGGCCGACTGCTCCCCACGTCTCATGGTTGCCGTAATTGAATGCGATGTTCGTTCCGGCCGGCCCGCCGCGATGGCTCCAGGAAACCATCGTCTCCTCGCCCACAAAGTCGGGACCGTTGTAGACCCAGACTTCGATGGAACGCGTGCCTGCCCCCTGAATTCCGGGGACCGACAGAGGGCCTTCGAAATAACTCGAACCGTCAAAGGTCACCGCCTTGCGCCCGTCCACATCTTCGACCACAGGAACGCCCTCGGGCTCGAAATCGTCCAGCGTTCCGTGATTGACCCACGTCTGCGTCACGGTTCCGTACGACAGATCTTCGGCGCGCAGATCGACCAGCAATTCCTCGGCCACGATGATGCCGGCCACTGCCCGGCCGGATACACCCAGGACCAACCCGATCACGATCAGGTACACCAGAGCCTTGCGCATCGTCATCCTCCTTTCAAAAACACTCATCTGTGATATTTCGGCAGAACGGCATGACCATACCCCCTGTCCAACCGGCCATGCGACGTGAATTGCGCACCCTACTCCACTTCCTGGCATACGTGCACCGAAAGTTGCCGTGTCAGGACCCCTGCCTCCGATCCTCTCGACCTATGAGGTCTGCCTCCGCAGCCGGCGGCGAAACACTTCCCACATGACACCCCTGCGGACCCATACGGAAAAGACCGTCCAAGCCATGCTATCTTATACCAAATGGCACATCGTTCGGCAACGGAATTTCACCCGGTTACGGCCCTGGGCGGGCGGCTTGCTTTCCGCATCCGGTCGAGTAAACTGAATCGATGCCGGAAATGCCGGCGGAAAAGGGCATCGTCCACGAGGCAAGTATGCCGAGGTTCCGGTCTGTACAGGACATACTGGATTTCGCGATCGGCCAGGAGATCGAGGCCCATGATTTCTACATGAGCCTGGCCGAGACCGTCACCGCTGTTGACCTCCGTGAGACCATCAAGGGTTTCGCGATCGACGAGGTGCAGCACCGGATCCGCCTCGAAGCCATCAGGGCCGGCGAAATCGGCTTCATTGATGATGAGGTCGGCAGCCTGGACGTAGCCGAGACGACCCCTGAGGTAGAGCCGAGCGCCGAGATGAGCTACGTGGACCTGCTTGCCGTGGCCATGAAAAAGGAGAAAGCAGCATTCCGCATCTACACGAATCTGGCCTCCATTACGACGAACGAGCGGTTCCGACACACACTGCTGGGACTGGCGAGGGAGGAGGCACAACACAAGTTGAGGCTGGAAATCGAATACGACTGGGAGACTTCGTAGCGCACATCGTCGTAGCGGCGCAGAAGAACGTGACATGCGCATCCTGGCACTGGAACCTTACTACGGAGGCAGCCATAGAGCCTTTCTGGACGGCTGGTCGGCTTTCAGCCGACACGCCTGGACTGTGCTGACGCTGCCGCCGTACAAATGGAAGTGGCGGATGCGACACGCGGCGGTGACATTCGCACAGGAGGTTCACGAGCATTCGTCCGCCAACCTCTCATGGGACTTGCTGTTCTGCTCGGACATGCTGAACCTGGCGGAGTT
>CAZNSM010000391.1:0-2945 GCA_964575615.1 uncultured Pirellulales bacterium
CCGGGCTGTATCGGGCCGGCCCCGGATGGGTTCTGCAGGCGTTTCCCTGACGCAGAGCCAGCCTTTTCCCTAACCGTCGTCGCTGCACCAGGCGACCTTCGCCCGCGTATACCCCTGTGGCCTGTTATATGGGACGTTGCCTTGGGGGTAGCGTCGCTCTTGGAGCGTTACTCATTGCCAGCACGAAGGTTATGCGATGACGCGATGGATGTTATGGGCAGCCGTCGCAGGGCTTCTGTTTGCCGTGCAGGTTGCCGGGGCCCGGACGAGCGACGAGGCGGACCTTGAGCGGCTCCTGGACGCGATCGCGGCCGTCGAGAGCCGGTCGAATCCGAAGGCCATCGGAGACAGCGGTCGAGCCAGAGGGGCCTTTCAGATCCACCGCCGCTACTGGATCGACGGGACCAGAATTCTGGGCGTGGACTGGAGCTACGACGAGGCCGTCGACCCCTGCAAAGCCCGCCAGGTCGTACGAGCTTACCTGACGCACTACGGGCGGGATCGGAGCCTCCTGGAGAAGGCTCGGATACACAACGGCGGCCCACGGGGCTATCGAAAGCAGGCGACGCTGGCCTACGCCCGGAAAGTCGGCCGAATCCTTCAGGCCGAGCGGGAATCGTCGTAGCCGCACTCGGCGCACGTTTCCCAGACGTCCGTCTCCTGCGGCGTGATGTTGATGATGTCGGGCGTCTGGAGCCGGCCGAGGGCCTCCTTAGCGAGGGCTTCGTACTCGGCGGCCCCCCTGCTGTCGGGTGCGTAGGTCTGGATGGCCTGACCGACGCTGGGCGCCTCGGCCAGGGTGATGGTCTTGTGGATGACGGTGTCGAACACCAGGGGGCCGAAAAGGCCACGCATGCCATCCTCGACCCGCTTGCTCAGCAGCGTGCGGCCCTCCACGAAGGTCAGCAGCAGCCCCATCGGCCGGACCAGGCAGGGGTGGAACCGCGTTCGGATCACCTGGATCGTGTCGAGCAGACGCTTCAGGCCGTCCAGGGCATAGAAATGCGCCTGCACCGGCACGATCACGTTCGTGCTGGCGGTCAGGGCATTGAGCATGAGCAGCCCGAGCGTCGGGGGGCAATCGATCAGGCAGATGTCGTACCAGTCGGCGATCGGCCGCAACTGCTCGCCCAGAATCAGCTCCTTGCCGGGAGCGGTTCGCAGTTCCAGGTCGAGCCCGGCCAGAAGCACGTTGGCCGGCAGCAGGTGGAGGTTGTCGATGTTGGTCCGCTGGATGATCGATGCCAGGCGGGCGTTGCCGCCGACCATGAAATCGTACACCGTCAGGTCCAGCTCGTTCGGATTGTACCCCAAGCCGAGGGTGGCGTGTCCTTGCGGGTCGAAATCCAGCAGCAGGACCTTGTAGCCCATCAGGGCAAAGGCCCCAGCCAGGTTGATGGCGGTGGTCGTCTTGCCGCAGCCGCCCTTCTGATTCGCAACCGCTATGATTTGCATGCAGCCGTCAGGATCGAACCAACAGAACCCAGGATTGAATCGACTCCCTTCACCCGCCGCTCGCACGTCCATGATGATCCTATTTTACCGCTCAGCAGGCCTGATTTCAAGGAAAAACCGCCCCGACGCCCCAACCGGAGCGGGGCCCCCGAAACACCGTCCAAATAGCCCAAAACCCCAGGAAATCCTCATCTGAGGCCTCCCGCCAGCCGATAAACACGACGGAGGGAGGGAGTATGATTATAGGGCCTGTAGGCCATGGGAGGTTTGCCACATGCTCAAGGCAAAGGACATCATGACGACCGAGGTCGTGGCCGTATCCAAGGACGCGGACATCTATCGGGCGATACGGATGATGGTGGAGAAGAACGTGACGGGCCTTCCGGTCATCGACAAAGATCGGATGCTGGTGGGCGTGGTCACGGAGAAGGACGTCCTGAAGCTGCTCTATGAGGTGGAAGACCGGCCCGGGAAGGTCGAAGACTACATGACCAAGGCGGTGGTCGCGTTCGACCAGGAGACGGAGATTGGGACCGTCGCGGACGGATTGGCGGCCAGCCACTTCCGGCGTGTTCCTATCCTCAACCAAGGTCGGCTGGTCGGCATCATCAGCCGCAAGGACGTCATCAAACACATCAAAGAGCAATGGCTCACGGAGAAGGCGCCCGCGTAGGGCAGAACCTGCTCGGCTCTACGCCAACCGAAAGGTTTCGATATGCACGAGACGAAAGACATCATGTCAACCGACGTCGTGAGCGTCCAGCCCGACACCCCTGTCACGCGAGCCGTGGAGCTGCTGATCGAGAACGACATCACGGGCCTGCCGGTTGTCGAGCCATCGGGACGCCTGGTCGGCATCGTCACCGAGAAAGACCTGATCGGCGTTCTGTGCGGCCAGGACGCGCCCAGCGGCACGGCACGGGACTACATGACCGAGAACGTCATCAGCTTCGACGAGGACGACGACATCATTGCCATTTGCGAGTGTCTGATCCACAACCATCTGCGCAGGGTCCCCATTCTGGCCGATGGGAAGCTCGTCGGCATCATCAGCCGACGGGACCTCATCAAGTACATCATGGAGCCCATCGGCCGCTGAACCGCCTTCGAGCCGCTCGCATCGGCCTGCTTTTCCGAAAAGACAACCTGTGATCTCCAGTTTTCCGGGTTGTGCGCCGGTGGATTGTCTCGGGTCAAAATACGTAGTCTCCACAATTGACGAGTCCACCGGCCATCATAGACTGAATGCCAATCTTGGGGAAAAGGCGATAGCGGATCGCCGGGTGGCGATGGGCTGGGCTCCGAGAATTCGTTTCGGAGCAAGGACGACCGCGCGGCAGCGCCGAGGTCATCCGGACGACAACGAGCCTGCCGGCGTCGCGGGCCGGTTCGAAACGCTGACGTCAGACATGAGGCAGCACTGTGATGGGGCGAAAGGACGATCTATGGACGGGTCTACCCCCGAGGGAATGACGGGTCCATCACACGAC
>CAZNSM010000392.1:0-2939 GCA_964575615.1 uncultured Pirellulales bacterium
GCAAGGACGTCTACTCCGAGAAGCCCTCGGCGATGACCATCGCAGAAGGGCAGGGGGTCGTGGAGACCGCCCGCCGGTACGGACGAATCTACCAGACCGGGACCCAGCGCCTCAGCGAGGGCAACTTCACCTTCGCCAACGAGCTGCTTCGGTTGGGCTATCTGGGCAAGGTGCACACCGTTCGCGCCCACATCGCTCCGTGGGACGCGGCGGAGATGAAGCACGAGTGGCTGCCCGCCGAGCCGCTGCCGCCGAAAGACGAGTTGGATTGGGACGCCTGGCTGGGCCCGTGTCCCTGGCGGCCCTTCAATTCGTCTTATGTGCGCGGGGGCTGGCGAAACCATTACGATTTCCACACCAGTTGCATCGGCGAGTGGGGCGCCCACACGTTCGCCCAGTGCCAGGTCGCCATCGGTGCCGCGGACACCTCGGCCATCGAGTACAAATACGTTGCGAACGACAGCGGCGACGGCATGGTCACGCGATTCGCCAACGGCATCAAGATGGTGCTCGAACGCGACATGGAGGGCAAGATCTGGCATGGCTCGTGCGGCGTTCGCTACGAGGGCACCGAAGGGTGGGTGTCCGTCGCCGATGGATACGCTGAGCCGGAGGTGTCCAATCCCGCCTGGATGCAGGATTTCAAGAAGCTCGTCGGCGATTACATGGCCCGCACGCAGCGACCGATGAGCCACATGCGCAACTGGCTCGACTGCATCAAGACCCGCAGACAGACCGTCTCGGGCCCGGTCATGATGCATCGCTCCATGTCCACCGTTCACGCGGCGAACGTCTCGATGTGGCTGAAGCGTGATCTGCGCTTCGATCCCGTCAAAGAGGAGTTCGTCAACGACGACGAAGCCAATCGATTCCGGTCGCGCGCCATGCGGGAACCCTGGACCATCTGAGAGTCTCACTTTAGCTGGAAGGAAGTCGACCCATGTTGAAGTCAAGAATGTGCGTCCTGTCGGTTATCACACTGCTGGCAGCCGGTGTCGCGCCGTTGCCGGCGCAGACCGTCGCCCCGAAGTCGGACGAAGGCAAGCTGATCGCCACCCTGACGTCGGCCAGTGCGTCTCGCAAGGACAAGGCCGACGCCTGCCGGCAGTTGTCGATCATCGGGACCAACAAGGCCATTGCGCCGCTGGCGTCGCTGCTGGGCGATCCGGAGATGTCGCACATGGCGCGTTACGCGCTGGAGCCCATCCCCGATCCGGCGGTGGACCAGGCCCTTCGAGATGCCTTGGGCAAGCTCAGCGGCCGGCCCTTGATCGGTGTCATCACCAGCATCGGCGTCCGGCGCGACGCCCAGGCGGTGGAACCCTTGATGAAGATGCTCATGGACGGCCAGGTGAGCCCCGAGGCGATGGGCGCGGCGGTGCGGACGCTGGGTCAGATCGGCACGGTGGATGCCGCGCAAGTCCTCATCGCGAGCCTGGACCAGGCGCCGTCGGAAGGCATGCTCGACGTGTACGAGGGGCTGTTCCGCTGCGCTGAGATGCTGGCCGCCGAGGGCAATCGGGACGAAGCGAAAGCGATTTATGATCGGCTGCGTGGGACGAAAGGCCCGCACCAGGTTCGAGCCGGCGCGCTGCGCGGCGCGATTCTGACGCGAAGCGGCAGCGAACGAACAGCTCTTATCGAAGAGCATCTGCGCAGCGACGACTACGTGTTGTTCGCTGTCACATGTCAGACGGTTCTGGACCTGCCGGACGCCGCAATCACGGCAGCGTTGACCGAATCGTTAGCGCAGTTGCCTGCCGACAATCGTATCCTGGCGATCCAGACGCTCGGCAAGCGAGGGGACAAGGCGTCACTGCCGGCGTTGTTCGAAGCCTCCAAGACAGGGCCGCAGGCCGTACGCGTTGCCGCCATAAAGGCCATGCCCGAACTCGGCGACGTCTCGGCGGTGCCTGTGCTGGCGGGTCTGATGGCTGACGCCGACCGTCAGGTTGCTCAGGCCGCTCAGGAGTGTCTGGCGGCGATGCAGGGCAAGGAGGCCGACCAGGCGGTGATGACGATGTTCGACAGCCGCGACGTAAACCGGCGTCTGGCCGCGCTTGAGCTGATGGGACGCCGTCGGATGACGGGTGCGGTCCCCGTTCTGTTGAAGGCTGCCGCAACCACGGATGGCAATCTTCGCCAGGCTGCAATCAAGATGGTAGGCGAGTTGGGCGGACCGGACCAGTTGCCCGCGCTGCTCGATCTGCTCGGTGGTCTTAAGACCTCGGGAGACCTCGAAGCCGCCAGACAGGCGATGAGTCAGGTCTGTGGCAAGGCGGCCGATCCGCAGACCGTCAGCCCGATGCTTGTCAACCGGCTCGACCGGGCTCGACCGGCGCAGAAGATCGTCCTGTTGCGCGTCCTCAGTGGAATCGGCGGCCCTGTAGCTTTGAAAGCCGTCCGTGGAGCGGTCGACGATCCCGACGCCGACGTCCACACTGGTGCGATTCGCGCGCTGGGAACGTGGAAGACCACCGATGCGGCCCCGGAACTGCTGGCGCTGGCCAAAGCGACCGATAACCCCAGTGACAGGATGCTGTCTCTGCGATCATACCTGGGTTTTGCGGCCCGCCGTGACCTGCCGGCCGAGATGCGTTTGACGATGTGCCGGCAGGCCGGCGAGTTGGTCCGGCGGGACGACGAGAAGAAGCTGCTGCTGGGCACCTTGGGCGGCATCGATTCGATCGACGCACTTGGCGTGATCGAGCCTTATCTGGCGGATTCGGAGACCAAACAAGAGGCGACGGTCGCCCTGCTGGGGATCGCCGACCGGTTGCTGAGCCAACGCGAGGCGAACCAGTACGCGGCCAAGCTGATTGGGCCGCTGGAAAACGCCGCTCAAGCGGCGGCCAGTGACAATCTGACGCAGCGAGCCAAGAATCTGCTGGAACAGGCCCGCGCCAAAGCGGGTCGCTGAGTCGAGAGCCGAGGCGGCC
>CAZNSM010000393.1:0-2911 GCA_964575615.1 uncultured Pirellulales bacterium
GTCCCCCCGCCGGCGAAGAAGAACGAGATGTTGCTCAATGACAGCCTCCCTGCTCGTGGTGCGGTCTTGTGTTGAGGTCACGCGTGCGTGTCGTCGCCGGTGTCGGCGGGCGATTCCGGATCGCCCTGGTCGGTTTGCGAAGCGATGTTCAGCAGCGCGCCGACCGCCGCCGCCGACAGCAGCATGCTCGTGCCGCCCGAGCTGATGAACGGCAGCGGAATCCCCTTGGTCGGCAGGACCACCGTCACCACGCCGATGTTCAGCGCCGCCTGGATGCCGATCGTCAGGACGATGCCGGCCGCCAACAGCCGCCCGAAGCGGTCGCGACAACGCATCACGACCACCCAGCTCAGGCAGATGAACAGCACGAACAGTCCGATCACGCCGATCGTGCCGACCATGCCCAACTCCTCGCCGACGACCGCGAAGACGAAGTCGGTGGTGTCCTCGGGCAGATGGCCGTACTTGGAGATGCCCTCGCCGAGGCCCTTGCCCCAGACGCCGCCCGAACCGATGGCGATCAGCGACTGATTCGCCTGGTACACGACGTCGGGCCACTTCTCCGGCTGGAGGAACGCCAGCAGCCGCTTGATGCGGTGCGGCGAACGCAGCAGGCCCGCGACGACGCCGGCGCCCGCGAACGGGACCAGCGTCAGCATGTGCCACCAGCGGACGCCCGCGATCATCAGGATCACGAAGCTGACGAGCGCCACGAACGCCGCGGTGCCGAAATCCTCGACCACGATCAGCCCGCAGACCAGGCCGATCAGCCCGCACAGCGGCACGAACCACGTCCAGTAGCGGCGCGCGTGCGGCTCGGACCGCGCGCACACCGCCGCCAGACCGAACACCATCGACCACTTCGCCAGCTCCGACGGCTGGAAGCTGATGCTGACCGGCCCGAGGGTCAGACGCAGCCAGCGCCGCGCCTGGTTGATCTCGGTGCCCAGTTGCGGGATCAGCACGACGACCAGCAGCACGGTCGAGACGAACACCAGCCAGACCGGCGCGGACTTCCACCAGCGGTCGCGCAGCCGCAGCCAGCGGTAGTCGATGGCCGAGGCGACCAGCAGCACGATGACCGCGATCGGGAAGAACATGATCTGACGCAACGCCGGGAACGCATAGAACCGCTTCAGGTCGAACTCGTAGCCGAGATTCGCCCCGGCTGAGAAAACCATCACCGCCCCCAGGCCCATCAGGAACACGATCACCATCGCGATGTAGTCGGCCAGCCGGCTTCGCGGTTCGTTCATAACTGCTGTCAAGCTAAACATTTACCATTGCCCTGCCGCCGGACGCACGCCGCCCGGACACATGTTCCCCATCTTATCTTTCGGCAAACCCCCTTTTCAATCTGCAAAAAACGCTCAACATATATGCGTCGCTCGTCGCTGGTCGCTCGTCGCCCGCGTTGAAGCGAGTGTGCGTAGAAGCGTAAAAGGGTAGATGCGTAGATGCGTTGTGAGCCCCTCCAGCCTCCGGTCTCCGGCCTCCAGCCTGCGCAACGCGTGGTTCGTGAAGCGTGAAACGTGAAGCGTCGTGCGCGATGGCGAGAGGAATCGTGCGGAAATGCCTATTGTCCTCCCGCTTTCCGGCCCCCCTGCCAACGAGCCTGTTGGCAACGGATCTGTTGCAGAGGCATGTGCGAGACCGCCAAGAAGGAACGGAAACCCGTCAAGCAACTCGCCAGCGAAATCCTCAAGCAAAACCTCCCCGCCGGGTGACGAAGCAGGGACTGGGCCCCGGCGGTCCCTAAGCTACCGAGTTCGCCGGATTGCGACGACACGGTTCTTTCCTGCCTCTTTGGCGTCGCGCTTGCGGTTTTCGGCAATCAGCGAAATGTCGCGAGTGCGATCTTCCGGAGGCGTTGTGGCAACACCGATGCTTGCAGTGACCCTCGGGAGCATATGTCCGTTGTATTCCAGCTTGAGGTCGGCAACACCCTGACGGATTGCCTCAGCCAGCTCGACCGCACGGTCATGATCTTGCCCAACGACGAGACAGACGGTCTCATCCCCCACTCCCCTGTACCCTGTCCCGAGAAGACCGATGGAGTCTCGGACAACCTCTAAGTAGGCCTTCATGACGACATCGCCGGCGTCTTGGCCAAGTCTCTTGTTGATCGGCCCAAAATCATCCATATCGGCATAGATCACGGAGACTGGTACATCGGAACTACGCTCCAGAGCGTGTTCAACGTCGCGGTTGAAGTATCGTATGCTGACCAATACGCCGAAATCCTCAAGGACACGATCTCTGCGCAAGAGATCCTGAAGCTCGTCAATCCGGCGTAACCCACGGTACGTGATCCTGATTCGGTGCAAGGCGCTGTCGCAAAGACTGAACACAAGTCCTTCGCGCGGGCGATTCCAATACCAATAGGGCAGCGATGTCGACGACTCATGTGGAGCAGAAGCCTCGCCACGGAGCCTCGCGAGAAGCCGCCCGAGTTCGTCTTCCTCAAAGGTAATGCACAATTCCTCTAGCAGATAGACAACCATATCAGTGTACAATGGGGCATTGAGACACGACCAATCGGATTGTCTGAACCGAGACTGGTTGGCAAATTCAATCTTCTCTGCTGCCACGGCTCGCAGAAATCGCAGTTCATCATACCGAACGTCATCCATTGTCACGCCCTCTGCAAAAGAACAGGCCGTTCACATGGTCTGCTTGGAATCGAGCCACGGGAATCTCTTCGGTCATTTGTCCGCACGACATCGAATCTCCAACATCTCAAGAGGTCGCCCTATTCTATCCGTCCACCCCGGAGTGTAAAGGTATTTCGGCTCTGAGGCGTCAACGTGTATTAAGACGATTGGAAAGCGGCTCCACGGCGGCGGGTGGGGGCGGTCAGATTCGCAGGAAGACGGCCATTTCGTTGGCGGCGGCCATCAACGCGTTGATG
>CAZNSM010000394.1:0-2905 GCA_964575615.1 uncultured Pirellulales bacterium
AGACCACCAAAGGTGGTGTGTCCTCGCGAGAGACTGTGCATGAGGCACCGACTGTGAGGAACAAGAGATGGTGTGGGTGACCGGCAGGCGTTTCGTGGATGGATCCGACGTCGCAGACGGTCGAGATACAAAACGGTTCAGTGGAAGAATCCAGAGGATAGTGTCATGAAAGGCATCATCAACAGGGGCATCCAAGAGATGGTCGAGGCCTCATACGGTACGGAGATATGGGAAAACATCAAGTGCCTTGCTGGATGCGAGGAGCCGTTTTTCGCCGTGAGTCTCGACTATCCTGACGGGATGACGTTCGCTTTGGTCAAGGCCGTCTCCGACGTTTCCGGTATGCCGGTGGAGACCGTGTTGGCCGAGTACGGTAAGTACGTTGTCCAACATACGCTGAAGAAGCACTACCCCACCTACTTCACGCTGGCTGGCGCGTCACCTCGCGAATTCCTCCTCAACATGGATCGGATTCACAGCGAGGCCACCCGAGGTGTTTCGGGGGCCATCCCCCCGAGGTTCACGTACGAAGAACTCCCCGATGGGCGTCTGCTGATGCGCTACAACTCCCAACGCGGGCTTTGTGCTGTCCTACGGGGTCTGATCCTCGGCGTAGGTCTGCTTTTCGGCCAGGAACTCCGGGTGCGAGAGACAACCTGCATGCACAATGGCGACCCGCAGTGCACCATGGAGGTGACTTTCCCATGAAGAACGCCGGTCCCGAAGTCGAGATTGCCCTTGACCTACTTGCGAACGCTACGCCTTTCATCATCGTGGCGGACGAAAGCCTGGTGGTGACTTGGGCCAGCCTCGCGGTGTTGAAACGGGTGGACGGAATGATTGGCATGAGCATCGCAGATTCGGTCGCACGTTCGGATTTGGCGATGGATGTTGCGTGCCAGTTGCCGCCGGAGAGTGTCGGTCAAATCCATCGCTTCACCCTTCGTCAGGACGGATCGGCTATCCCATTGGTGGGTCGCTGGCTCCCTTGCCGCGATGGGTTCTTGCTCCTGGCCACTCCTGACCCGAGAACCAGCGAAGATCTCTCGTTGTTCTGCCTGGAGGACTTTCCAGCCGAGAGCCGTATCATCGAACTGTTTGCTGGCCGCGATGAAACCTATGCCTCCCTGAAGGCAGCCGCTTCGGCTTCGGCGATGCTGACGGCAAAGATAAGGGAACTCAACGTATCCAGACGACATCTGGAGTCGGTCAATGCTGCGATGGAGAACGAGATTGCAGATCGCCGGCACGCAGAAGAGGCGATGAAGGACGCGGAGCGGATGCTGCAACAATCACTGGCCCACCAGGAAGCCCTCCTCGGCGCCGTCCCTGACATCCTCATGGAAGTGGACCGGAACAAGGTGTACACGTGGGCCAATTGGGCAGGGATCGAGTTCTTCGGTCAGGATGTGGTCGGCCGAGCGGCTGGCGACTACTTTGACGGCGAACAGAATGTCTATGAACTGGTGCAGCCTCTCTTCGACGGCGACGCCGACGTGATTTGCGTCGAGAGTTGGCAGCGGCGCCGGGATGGGCAGAAACGCTTGTTGGCCTGGCGGTGCCGCGCGATCAAGGACGGTGAAGGCCATACGGTCGGTGTGATGTCCTCTGCTCGCGACATTACCGAACAAAGACAGGTGGAGGAAAAGTTGCGGATCAGCGAGGAGAGGTATCGCGTTCTCTTCGAGGGATCTCGCGACGCCATCATGACCATCGAACCTTCCACTTGGCGGTTCACCTCAGGAAACCCTACAGCCGTGAAGATGTTCGGGGCGGAAACGGAAGAGGAGTTCACCACGCTCCGACCAGCGGATCTGTCTCCTGAGCGACAGCCGGACGGACGCTCCTCTGCCGATAAGGCCAGGGAGATGATCGAGACGGCGGTGCGCGAGGGTTCTCGTTTCTTCGAATGGACACACCGCCGGATTACTGGAGAGGTGTTCCCTGCCAACGTGCTCCTCGCCAAGATGGAGTCGGAAGGCAAGGTGATCATCCAGGCAACGGTCAGGAACATCACCGAACGGAAGCAGATGGAACAAGTACGAGAGAGATTCTTGCAGCGTCAAGAGCGTCTGAATCGGCTGCAGGAGACTCTGCTCGCCCCCAGCGGGCTGACGCAGAAGCTGAAGATGATCACTGATGCCGTGGTGGACATCTTCCAGGCTGATTTCTGCCGCATCTGGTGTATTGGCACCGGCGACCTCTGTGAAGAGGGGTGCATGCACGCCTTGGCGACGGAAGGACCCCATGTGTGCCGTCACAAAGACAAGTGCCTCCGACTGCTGGCAAGCTCCGGGCGCTACACGCACACCGATGGAGTGACACACCGACGCGTTCCGTTCGGAGCCTACAAGATCGGGCGTGTGGCCTCTGGCCAAGATCACAAGTTCCTGACGAACGACGTGGTTCACGACTCGCGGGTGCATAACCACGATTGGGCCCGCGAACTGGGGCTTGTGTCGTTTGCCGGCTATCAGATACGTCCCCCGGGGGGAGAAACGCTCGGCGTGCTGGCGCTGTTCAGCAAGCATGCCCTCTCCTCCGAAGAAGACGCTCAGTTGGATTCTCTGAGCAGCACCACGGCTCGGGTGATCCAGTCGGCCCAGTTTGAGGAGACGCTGTGCAAGAATGAGGAGCGGTACCGCACGGTGGCCGAACATACCTACGATTGGGAATACTGGCTTACACCCGACGGGAAGTTCGCCTACTGCTCACCATCCTGCGAACGGATTTCCGGATATCGGTCGGACGAATACTGCAGCGATCCTAACCACCATCGTTCGGAACCTGAGGGATTTCTCACGGATTGATCGGCCGGGGAGCCGCGACGAGTACGACCTGAACGAGGGGATCAAGGCGACCCTGGTCGTGGCCCGAAACGAGATCAAGTATGATGCCGATGTCA
>CAZNSM010000395.1:0-2872 GCA_964575615.1 uncultured Pirellulales bacterium
TCGCCGGCCGACTCACCAACGGCCCCGGCCCCCTCAACGACCCCCGCTCCCAAAACACCCGGGAGCTCTGAAGTCGCGCTGGCTCGCTGCACAAAAACGATTGCTCGAACATGGTGCTTGGGAATATCATTGGCGTATGAGAGAAGCAGATTCAAGAATAAAGAGCTTCACTGAAAAGGTCCGCGCCAAGTACAGAATCACCCAGGCCATCCTCTTCGGCAGTCGGGCAAGAGGAGACTATCTGGCCGACAGTGACTATGACGTCCTTCTAGTCTCGCCGGACTTCCAGGGCATCTTCTTCAGCCAGCGGTCGGCCCTGATGTACGATTTCTGGACGCACTGGCCTCTCGACATCGAACCGCTCTGCTACACACCCGAGGAGTTCGAGAAGAAGAAGACGCAGATCGGCATCGTCAGCGAAGCGCTGAGGGAAGGCATCACGCTGTAGGAACGCCTCCGTCTGAATGAGGTGAGAGTGGAGCGTGTTGATGAGAGTCAGCGTTGTGTTGGACGATGAACTGATGCAGACCGCTCTGGAGTTATCCGGGTATGAGACCAAGAAGAAGGCAATTGAAGAAGGCCTCAGATTGCTCATCCGAGTCAGCCCCCAGAAGAGGATCGGAGCGTTCCGAGGAAAGCTGCACTGGACAGGCAATCTCGACGAAGTGAGAACTGACAAATGACCATCGCAGGTCGCTCGGCATGGACAGCGGGCAGCGAGAACCCACCTCTGACACTGCATATGCGCGACAAGAAACCTGAACATCGAGTCAGTGGTGTTAACGCGGCACGGCGTGAACCAAGACGTGCGAAAAAAGCCAGGGGGAGAACAAGGCTATGAATGACCAAAGTGTCATCTGTCCGATCTGCAAGTACGGTCAGGCCATCAGGGAGTACCGCTTTGACCAATCAATGGTATCCTATCAGTGCCCGCTTTGTGGCACGTATGAAATACCCGTCCATATGCGAGAGGTGCGCCTGGAGAAGCCACTCAACCATAAGCTCTCGGCTTGGGTACGCGAGCGAAACGAACGGGGAGAGTCGGTCAGATTCACGAACAGGGAGACGATTGAGAGCGTCCTCGCCAGTATTCCCGACTACACGCCCATCGAGAAGCAGGTGAAACTGCTGAAGGCTATCGCAAAGAGATCAAGTGCGCCGGGCACTGAGGTCACACTGAACATCGAGAAGGATATTCCTCTGGCCTATGCAAGTAGTTCCGCAGAATTCACGTTCTACTTCCGCGCGCTGGAAGAACGGAAGCTGGTGACGAAGGGCATGATGGCTTGGCAAGTGACCGTCACCGCAGCCGGTTGGGATTATCTCGACAAGCATGCTTGGGATCTCGAAGAAAGGACACAGGGGTTCGTTGCCATGTCGTTTTCCGCTGCGATGAAACCGATGTGGACGGATGCAATCAAACCGGCAATACAGAACGCCGGATATACGGCCTACCGCGTCGACGAGGAACCTCACAGCGACAACATCATCTTCAGGATCATGGCCGAGATCAAAAACTCACGGTTTGTGGTCGCGGATGTCACGGAGCAGAAGAACGGCGTGTATTTCGAGGCAGGGTATGCCCTCGGTTTAGGGCTGCCTGTCATTTGGACCGTCCGCAAGGACGACGCAAAGAACGTACACTTTGACACCGCCCAATACAATCAGATACGCTGGGCGTCAGCCAAAGAACTCCAAGAGGGTCTGTTTGACTATATCTGTGCGATCGTTGGAAAACGCAATCAGCCTCAGAAGTGAAGTGCGCCAATCCGGCGGGAATGGAGACGAGCAGGAATATGACGAACAGGACGATCACAGCGCCGCGTGGGTTTTTGGCGGCGGGGGTCAAGTGCGGGATCAAGATTTCGGGCAAGCCGGACATGGCGCTGCTGGTCTGTCCGACGGGAGCGACGGCCGCGGCGGTGTTCACGACGAACAAGATCACATCGGCGGCGGTCGAGGTTTCCCGCGAGCACGCCCGCAGCGCCAAGGTCTACGCGGTCGTGGTCAACTCCGGCTGTGCCAACGCCTGCACCGGCAAGCTCGGCCTGGCCAACGCCCGCAAGATGTGCGAGCTGACTGCGGCCGAGGTGGGGATCGAGCCGGATCAGGTGCTCGTCGCCTCGACGGGCGTAATCGGCCACCAGTTGCCCATGGACAAGGTGACGGACGGGATCGATCGCGCCGCTGCCGCCCTGTCGGACTCGCCAAGGGCGGGTCTGGCCTTCGCCCACGCGATCATGACCACGGACACGAAATGCAAACAGGCGTTCCGCCAGATCACGCTGTCCCGCAAGCCGGTGCGGATCGCCGGAACGGTCAAAGGGGCCGGGATGATCGGGCCCAACATGGCGACCACCCTGTTGTTTGTCACGACCGATGTCGCGATTAGCAAGCCCTTGCTGAACAAGGCCTTCACGGACGCCGTCGGCAGTTCGCTCAACCGGCTCACAGTGGACGGTCACCAGAGCACCAACGACACCGGGGTCCTTCTCGCCTCGGGCCAGGCGGGCAACCCGCGAATCACGAAGCAATCGCGTGACTACGAGCGATTCTCGGCGGCCCTGACCGACCTGTGCACCGACCTGGTCCGGCAGATGGCCCTGGACGCCGAAGGGGCCACCCGGATGTTCAAGGTGGTCATCAAGGGCGCTGCCACGCAGGCGGACGCCGTGAAGGCGGCTCGCGCGATCGCCGATTACCCCCTCTTCAAGTGCGCCGTTCACGGCGGCGACCCGAACTGGGGTCGCATTATCTGCGCCGTCGGCTCCTCGGGCGTCGCGCTCAACCCCCAACGGCTCTCCTGCAAGCTGGACGACCTCTACGTGTTCCGAAAAGGGACGCCGACCGACTTCGACGTCAAGAAGGCGGC
>CAZNSM010000396.1:0-2871 GCA_964575615.1 uncultured Pirellulales bacterium
CTTTGTCACTGTCTTCCTTGCAGAAAGGGCATCTCACGACCCAACAACCTCCCGCGCTGACGGCTCCCAGACCCAATTGCTCTACCAACCACGTGTCTTCGTCGGGACAACAAGCGACCCCATATTTAGTTGTCTGCCCTATTGTACTCTCAAGATGTGGGGCGTCAACGGAAATGTGCGGTGTGGAGGTCGAACTTTTTTCGGATTGGCTGTCGCGGCGGCTGCCGCGCGCGGGAAGAAAAAAAGCCTCTGCGTCAGGGACGCAGAGGCCCACTCGGAAAGAAACTCACATTGCCCCCCCAATAGACTGTCGTACGTGACGCCGCGAGAATTCCGAGTACAGTACACAGGTCGAGCCTGGGGTCCTTGTCCTGTCGGATTTTGCCGGTGTCGCCTCGCCGCCGATTGGAGTGTTCCGGGCGGCACTCATGTCCGGCTATCCAAAGTGTACTACAGGAACGGCCGAACGCAAATTCGCGGAGCATTTTACGCGGGACGTCTGGCGAGCCTGCGACGAGTTGCCCGGCTTGTGCGTGGTCTTGCGGCGGAGGTCGCCGGCCCGATCACGCCTGCTCGATGGTGGCCTTGGCGCGCAGCGCGTCGAGATAGTCACCCAGCGCCTGCTCGCGAAGCTGCTCCTGGACTTCGGAGGTCACCTGCTTCTTGACGTCCTTGAGCGCGGGGATGCTGGGCGGACGCCGGTCGTAGACCTTGGCGATGTGGAACCCGAAGCGCGTGCGAAACACGTCGCTGACCTGTCCCGGACTGAGGTTGAACACGACGTCTTCGAATTCCTCGACCATCTGTCCTCGCATGACGTAGCCGAGGTCTCCGCCGCTGTCGGCGCAGTCGGTGTATTTGCCTACGACCGTTTCGAATGGAGCGCCGCTCCTGATCTGGTCGTGGGCCTGCCGCATCGTCTGCATGGCGGTGTCCTCGTCCGTCTGCCAGTTGACGTACTTGACGATGTGTGCTACGTGGATCTGCTCGTCCGAGCGGAATTTGTCCTTGTTCTCCTCGTAGTACTCGCGAATCTGCTCTTCGGAGGGCTTGGGCGCTTTGGCGTAGACCTCGCCGATCTTGCGCTCGGTCTTCATCTGAAGCTCGATCGTTTGTCGCACCTTCTCGTCGGAGTCGACATCGAGCGCCTTGTGGAGCGCCTCGTCGCTGTCGTACTGCTGTCGCAGTTGTTTGAACGCCTCTTCGATCTGTTCCGGCGGGATGGCGGCGCCCGCGTTCTTCGCTTCCTGGCGCAGCAGGACACGCTCGATTACGTTGTCGCGGGACCACTCCTGCAACTGGGCCTCGCGCTCGGCCGGGTCCTTCTCGGCGAAGACCTCTTCGTATCGCGGCCGCAGACGCTCGGCCTCCTGCTGAATCTCACTGTCGTCGATTCTCTCGCCGTTGATGACAAGCGCCATGCGATGCTCCTGATGTGTGTGAAGGTGATCTTAGCCTCGGGCTTTGGCGAACCAGTCGGGGTCCTGCGCCAGCTTCTGGCGCGCCTCGAGGGTCATCATTTCGAACGCCGGGTGCGCGCTGTTCCAGGCCCGCTCGGAGAAGGGGGTCCTTCGCATCTTCTCGACTTCGACCGACGCCTCTTTGAAGTAGCTGCCGTAGATGTGCAGCGAATCGCTGATGTCGACGTAGCGTCCGACGCGGACCGGCTCGCCCCGCCGGGCGGCGATGGCCTCGGCGATGAGCTGCTGGAGGTTCGTCAGCGCGTAGGCGTTCATGAACCAGGCCTTGTACAGATCGCGGCTTCGCCAGTGCGTGTTCATGTTCAGCGTCCATTGCCCGTCGTCGTCGGCCAGCAGCCGGCACCAGATCCGCTGGAGACAGGGCGGATCGTCGGTTTGCGGGTCGGCCGTGGGCATCCAGGTGGTCGCCTGGGCCCTTCGGCTGTGTCCGGCCCGCGACAGGCAGTCGATGATGTACTGAATCTGATCGACCGCGACGAACGGCTTGGCGGCGTCCGCATCGCGCAGGTCCGCCACCGGGCTGTAGGAGAACAGCCTCTCATGGTACGTGTAGGTCCACTTGCCGGCGGCCGGATCGATCCAGTGATCGTGAATGCCGCCGACGACCTCCTGCCGGTAGGCCTCCAGCTCCTCGGGCCCGCCGGGGAAGTTCTTGTGAATCCGCGGCTCGTTGAACGGATCGGCCACCGCGATCATCACCGTCGCGTCCTTGCTGGGCGGATCGTCAGGCTTGTCGTACTGCGTCTTGACCTCGTAGCCCTGGTCCCATACGGCCAGGACCGCTTTCTCCCACGCCTCGGGCAGACACTCGGCGCTGACCGAAAGGACGGGGATCGTCTGCGTCTGGGATATCGTCATCGTCGTACCGGTTCCACAGTGCGAGGCTCGGTTCCCTGCCTGCGTTTCATGAATCTGCTGATGTCCAGCTCCTGCTCGGTGATCTTGTAGTTGGCGGCGTAGCGTTCGTAGATCTCTTCGAGCAACTGCTTGGCGCGGAAGGCGTACCAACTGTCGGGCCAGCGTTCCTCGATCTGCCGGCAGGCCTTGACCATCAGGCCGTATTGCATCACGGGCAGGCGCCCGATGCTGCGTCCGGCCGTCGCGTAGGGCAGGATCTGCTGGGCCTCGATGTCGTCGATCTCGCTCAGCGGCTTGAAATACAGCGTCGTCGGCTGCGTGATGCGGCTGGGCAGCATGTACGGGCTGGCGGCTTGGGCGGGCTGCGGCGCGGGCTCCTGGGCCGGCGCTTCCTGGGTGACCGGCGGCTCGGCGGGTTGCGGTTCGGCCGCCGCCGGCTCTTCGACCGGCTTGGGCTCCTCCTGGAACTGCTTGTCCCGATCGGCCATGTCGTAGAAGTTCCGCTGTTTCTCGGGTTCCTCAGACGGAGTCT
>CAZNSM010000397.1:0-2850 GCA_964575615.1 uncultured Pirellulales bacterium
GATGAGCTGATCTTCCAGGCGTCGGAGTACGTCAAGGATGGGCTGATCGCCATCGTCGAGGTGACGGGCAAGGACGAGTGGTTCGACCGCATGCTCGCGATCGAGGAGGACATCTGGAAGCACGCCCGCTATGACACGCCGCACGGCAGGATCCCGTCGAAGAACGTCGAGGTCAACGGCGAACAGCTCCAGGCGCTGGCCCGACTGTACACGATGACCGGCCGCGAGGAGTTCCTCACCTGGGCCGAGCGTCTGGCCGACTACTACTTCGATCAGCCGGACTTCGTGCCCACGCGGCTCCGCGATCACGGCTGCGAGATCATCGGCGGCCTGGGCCTGCTCTACGCCGTCGAGGTGCAGCAGAACCGCTCCAAGGCCAGGGTCTATGAGGCCCGGCTCAAGCACGTTTTCGACACCATCCTCGCCCAAGGCTGCAACGACAACGGCATGATGTACAACCATCTGACCGCCCGCGACGGCGGCAACGGCAAACTCAGCGACGGCTGGGGCTATAACTACGTCGGCTACCTCTGCTACGACATGGCCCTCGGCCGGCCGGTCTATCGCACGCAGGTCGAACGCACGTTGAGAAATCTCCTGAAGCCCGAGTACGACAACTACAACTGGGAAGGCAACTACTCGATCGACGGATTTGCCGACTCGATCGAAGGGGCGATCTACCTGCTCAACCGCGTCCCGATCGAGGAGGGTTTCGCCTGGGTCGATCGCGAGATGGCCCGCAGTGTCACGCGCTCGAGCGAGCCGCTCGAGACGGCGGAGCTGTGGGGCACGATGAAGCTCGAAGCCAACGGCGTCCGCACGGTCCTGATGCACGCCCTGATGCACACCCAGGGCATCATCGCCCGGCCCTGGCAGAAAGGCCTCCAACTCGGCGCCGCCCGCATCGCCTCTGCGAGCGACGAGCGACCAGCGACGAGCGACGGTATCATCATCGTGGTCCGCTCCGACCAGTCCTGGTCCGGCACGCTCTGCTTCGACATCCCGCGCCATCGCGAGTACATGGGCTTCACGCAGGACTGGCCCCGCATGAACACCCTGCCCGAATGGTACACCGTCGAGCCGGCCCAGAAGTACACTGTCGAAGGCCCGGACAAGGCTGTCACCGCCACCGGCCGGTCCCTCCACAAAGGCCTGCCCCTGACCCTCGAACCGGGCCAGGAAAAGCACCTCCTCATCCGCCCCGCCCGCTGACGAGGACCCGAAGACACCTGCTGCGCGACAAACGGCATGGACCGTCCCACTGCCTATCGGGATCGAGACAAAGCGCTGCGCCTTATCGCGTTTGTAGTGATCCCGATGACCATCGGGATAAGGCGTTATGATCTATGCCCCATTCGACTTCGCTCAGGGCAGGCCCTTACGAGCACACTACGAACGGCGTCTGCCCCATCTCCGAATGACAATCCACAGACCTTTCTTTGGAGGAATCTCCGATGACCGAGACGATGTATCCCTGCGCCGACGCAGGGGCGAATCATGATTCGCCTGCACTGACCAAGGCCAGAAGCGTCTACGATCTGTTGCGGCGGACGAGGCCGCGATCGAGACAGGACTTGAAGAACTACGTGAAGGTGTTCCTCGGAATCGATGTGCCGGACGTGCGCATCTGTCCCGACCACAGCAGCCCGATGGACTACCTCTGGCACAGCTTCGCCATTGATGATCGATTATTGATGAAGGATGATTCAAACCATCTGTCTTCCGCCTCCAATAATCCATCATCCATAATCAATCATCAATCCGGAGACGCGGTGATCTGGGCCAATCGGGGCGGGGGCAAGACCGAGCTGGCGGCGGTCGCGACGCTGCTCGACTGCCTGTTCAAGGGCGGCTGCCAGGTCCGCATCCTCGGCGGCTCGGGCGAGCAGTCCAGCCGGATGTACGAGTACCTCACTGCGTTCCTGCAACGAGGCTTCGCCGGCGCGCTCGATGGCCCGATCCGCAAAGGCGCCTGCCGTTTCGCCAATGGCGCCGCGGTCGAGGTGCTGACGCAGTCGGCCACCAGCGTGCGAGGCCAGCACGTGCAGAAGCTGCGCTGCGATGAGGTCGAGCTGTTCGACGAGGACGTGTTCGCGGCCGCCAAGTTCACCACACTCAGCAAGGAGAACCTCACCGCGGGCATCGAATTGATCAGCACGATGCACCGGCCCTACGGGATCATGCAGCGCGAGGTCGCCGCCGCGACGAAGACAGGCGTGCCCGTATTCAAGTGGTGCCTGTGGGAGACGATCGAGAAGTGCACGGCGCGCAGTTGCTCGCAGTGCCCGCTGTGGTCCGACTGCCGTGGCAAAGCCAGGAACGCCGCAGGCTACCTGCGGATCGACGACTGCATCGCGCAGATGCGCCGCAGCAGCCGATCGGGCTGGGAAGCGGAAATGCTCTGCATCCGCCCGTCGCTGGAGAACGTCGTCTTCAGCGAGTTCGACCCGACCGTCCACGTCAAACCCGTTGACTACGATCCCAACCTGCCTCTGTATCGCACGCTGGACTTCGGCTTCGTCAATCCGTTCGTGTGCCTGTGGATTCAGATCGATCATGACGGGGTGGTTCGCGTGATCGATGAGTACGTCCGCAGCCGGGCGACGATCGACATCCATGCCACCGAAATGAAGGCGCGGACGCCCTGCCCGGAGGAGCGAGTGGCCGCGACGTTCTGCGATCCGGCGGGCGCCGCCGCAGGCGACATCACTGGAACCAGCGCCGTCCGCGAGCTTCGCGGCCTCGGGATCGCCACGCGATACCGCAGGAGCGGCATCGTCGAAGGGATCGAGCTGATCCGCCGGGCCATCCGCTCCGGCGACGGCCGCAGCTCGCTGCTGGTCTCACCCC
>CAZNSM010000398.1:0-2815 GCA_964575615.1 uncultured Pirellulales bacterium
AAGATCCCGATCAGGAGTAGCCATCAACCTTCAACTGAGATCGGGACACCCTCCGGGAGAGCATCCCAACAAAGAGGACAAGGTTGCGCTAATCGAGGATTGCGTACTGCTGGAGATCACCGATGAGATTAGGGAGATCGTCGAGGTCTACATTGCCCACTATCTGATGCCCAAGGATGAATTGGGCGATGCCCTGCATCTGGCGGCGGCCTCGTATCACAAGATGGACTATCTGCTGACGTGGAACTGCAACCACCTTGCCAACGCCAACAAGCGGCGGCATATTCGAAGTATCAACGAGCGGCTGAGGATGCACACGCCCGAGATTCTCACGCCGCTGGAGTTGATGGGGTCTTGACATGAAAGACAACGAGACCATTGCCCAGATCAGACGGGTCCGGCGGGAAATCTCGCGCCGGGTAGATTTTGATCCGAAGCGACTGATTGACTTCTACAAGGAGCGCCAGAAGGCGCGAACCGCGAAGGGCCCGGCCAAGCCGGACCGGTGACCGGTTCGTAGTGATCCCGATGTGCATCGGGATAAGGCGTTATTCTCTCTTTGGGAATAATGCCCCTTCGGCTTTCGCTCAGGGCAAGCGCTTACGGGCAAGATATGGGTAGGGCAGGCTGCCACCCACCCTCACACCCATATCTCGCCGGAGTGGGCGCCTTCGTTGAGGCGCTTGCCGATGTCTTCGGCCTGATCGCGGTCTCGACACGGGATAATCACCTCGTTCTTGCCCGTCCGGTCATTCCTCACCATGTAATTGCCCGTACAAGCTTTTTCGATGTTGAACCGGCCGGGGTCGGCAGGCAGTCTGATCTTCGCCATCGTTTACAGTCCCTCCATGCGAGCCCGTTTGATCGAAGTCGGGCGTGCGCCAAGCCAGACGTTGCGCGAGACAGCATTCTCTACAGAACCTGCGTTTGGCCGGGGATGGCGACAGGGTAGCGGCCGTTGGCGTCGGGGACGACGGGCGGGGTCGAGTCCATCGTGTAGTTGTCCAGGCCGGGGGCGAGCTGGAGGTCCGAGGCCATCGCCTGCTCCCAGGTGATCATCTGGCCGGACTCGGAGGCCATGCGGCCGAGGATGCCCACCATCGCGGCGTTGCAGCACCGCGCCGCCTCGTTGTACCGCTTGTTCGTGCGGATCGCGTCGAACAGCAGGTCGTGCTCGTACTGATAGTGGTCCCAGCGCCCGCCCTTGTACTCCCAGATCATATCCTCGGCCCGCTGGCGGTGGCCCTTGAAGATACGCGGCTGCGTGATGCCCTCGCCGAGCACCGCCGAGCCGGTGGTGCCGTGGATGATGTCGCCGAAGAAGCCCCAGCAGTTGTCCATGTGCCGGCCCTGCGCGAACAGGCGCGTGCCGTCGGGGAAGTGGTACTCGACCGCGTAGTGGTCGAAGAGCTGGTCCGGGGCGGTGCGGGCCTGCCGCCCGCCGTGACCCTGGGCCGAGACGGGCCAGGCGTCCTTGCACCAGCAGCAGACGTCGAGGTTGTGGATCAGCCAGTCGAGCAGGAAGCTGCCGTTGAGCCAGGTGAAGTTCGAGTAGTTGCGGATCTGGTGGGCCATCTCGGTCGTGCCGGGCGATTTGGGCGTGAAGCCGACCGGGGCGTGCTCGCGGTAGGCCCAGCAGGTGATCAGGTTGCCGATCAGGCCTTTGTGAAGCTGCTCGACCGCCTCTTCGAGCGGCTTGTAGTGCCGGCTCATCAGGCCGCCGGCGACTTTGAGGTTCTTGCGCTCGGCTTCTTCGCCGGCCTTGAGCACGCGGCGGATGCCCGGGGCGTCGACCGCGAACGATTTCTCCATGAAGATGTGGCAGCCCTTGGCGACCGCGTACTCGACGTGGATCGGGCGGAAGGCCGGCGGGGTGGCCAGCAGCACCACGCCGCCTGGCGCGACGGTGTCGATGGCCTTCTTGTAGCCATCGAGTCCGACGAACTGCCGGCCGGCCGGGACGTCGACCTTCTCGCCGAACTGCGTCGAGAGATTGGTCAGGCTGTTCTTCAGACGGCCGTCGAAGGCGTCAGCCATCGCGACCAGCTTCGTCGGGCCTTTGGTGGATAGCGCGTTGGCCGCCGCGCCCGTGCCGCGCCCGCCGCAGCCGACCAGGGCGACCCGGATTGTGTTCTGCTCGCCCGCCCAGGCCCGCGCGCCGATGGCGCCGGCCAGCGCAGCGCCCGCCAAGGCTCCGGAAGTCTGCTTGAGGAAGTCACGACGGCTGGTGGATCGCTCGCTCTGCACGCTCATACGACACCCCTTTCCTGAATCGCTGCTTCGACAGTCACACGCCGCAGGCCCCAAGGCCCACACGGCCATTATGCCCGCCCCCAGCGCCCCACGCAACCTCCAATCCCGGCTCGGTGCAAGACCGTGTCTGTGCAGGTTTCAGAGTAAGGCCCATCTCGCGCGTGGAGAGGTGTGTATGGCAGCCTCAAGCCCGAAGGGCTTGGGGATGGTCCTTCGCATTGGCAGCCTTCTGGTGTCCCCGAGCCGCCAGGGCCGCCATCCCCAAACGCTGCGCGTTTGAGGCTGCCACACACGCCAGAGTGTTTTCACGCACACACGTGGCGCCATAAAACGCTATTCGCCTGATCCCCGCCATTTGTATGCCGCTTTGGCAGGCTTCCACCGGTAGATGACAAAGGCAGGCGTGGCAGCCTCATCCCGATCCCGATGAGAGCGTCGGGATCGGGATGGGGATGGTCTATGGCCACGAGCCATCTCCACTCCGCCTGCGGGGGATTGAGGCTGCCACCCGGGAGATGGAGGAGTTTCATTCGATCGGGGGCGTTTCGGCGATGGCGTTGGG
>CAZNSM010000399.1:0-2814 GCA_964575615.1 uncultured Pirellulales bacterium
GCGCCAGCCGCGACGGAAGCAGTCAGGAGGCCCGTGGGGACCTGGCCCTGGTGGAACTGCAACTGCCCGACACCATCCGCGCAGAGCGATCTACGTCCGTGGGGGTCGCGATTAAGAACGACAGCACCGTTGGCGTCGAGGGCGTCGGCGTGACTCTGTACGTCGGCGGCAAGAAGATCGAAGCACAACAGGTGGCTCTCAAGGCGGGCGAGACGACGACGCTGACCTTCAAGTACACGCCGAGCAAACCGGCGACGTATACCTTCATGGCGAAGATCACCCGCCCGAGCGGATTCACCGACACCAACACCAGGAACGATTCGATCACACGCAAAGCCACCGCCCAGTAGTGGACGCGCAGGTCAATCCCGATGCCGTTCGGAGGCAGGACCCTGCGCCACGCCGATGGTGCTTGCCGAAGCGGGTTGAAAGCGAGCCGAAGGGGCGTTAGACTGCCTGGAATGGTGTGCAGTGCACACCCTGCTCGACTTTCTGGACCTTGCTGCGATCAGGATGGCAGAATCCCACAGGAGAACTCCATGACACCTGCGTGCAGACCTCACATCGTACTGTCGATCGCCCTGCTGGCCTTATTCTTCTGTCCGAGTGCGCCCGCCAGGGCGGCACTGATTCTGGTCGAAGCCGAGAGCTTCGACGATCCCGGCGGCTGGGTGCTCGACCAGCAGTCGATGGATCAGATGGGCTCACCCTACCTGCTGGCCCACGGCTTCGGCGTCCCGGTCGCGGACGCGGTCACGACCGTGGCGCTCCCGACGCCGGGCACGTACCGCGTCTGGGTCCGCACGCGCGACTGGGTCGCCAATTGGAACGCCCCGGGCGCGCCGGGCAGGTTCCAATTGCTCGTCGACGGCAGGCCCCTCGCAACGACCTTCGGCACCGAGGGAGCCAACTGGCACTGGCAGGACGGCGGCGCTGTTGATATCCAGGCCGCAACGGCCAGGCTCGCCTTGCACGATCTGACCGGCTTCGAAGGCCGGTGCGACGCCATCGTCCTGAGCAGCGATATGGGTTTCGTCCCGCCCAACGAAGGCGACGCGATGAGCGCATTTCGGCGCAAGGCTCTGGGCTTGCCGGATCAGGCCGAGGACGCGGGCCGGTTCGACCTCGTTGTCGTCGGTGGCGGCATGGCGGGCACCTGCACCGCGATCTCCGCCGCCCGCCTGGGCCTGCAAGTCGCGCTCGTGCAGAATCGACCGATTCTCGGAGGCAACAACAGCTCCGAGATACGCGTCCACCTTAACGGCGAGATCAACCTGCCGCCGTATCCGCGCCTCGGCGACGTCGTGCGGGAACTCGACTCCGGCAAGCGCGGCAACGCGCAGCCGGCGTCTCACTACGACGACGAAAGGAAGCTCCGCGTCGTGCGGGCCGAGCCCAACATCCACCTGTTCCTCAATACCCATGCGTACGAGGTCGAGAAGCAAGGTGACCGAATCGTCGCGGTGCTTGCCAGAGAGCTGACGACGTCGCGCGAGATGCGCTTCGCGGCGCCGCTGTTCGCCGACTGCACCGGCGATGGGACCATCGGCTATCTGGCGGGCGCGGACTGGCGGATGGGCCGCGAGAGCAAGGCCGAGACGGGCGAAGAGATGGCGCCCGAGACGCCCGACAAGATGACGATGGGCGCCTCGGTCCAGTGGTACTCGGCGAAAATGGATCAGCCAAGTCCGTTTCCCGATTGCCCCTGGGCGCTGAACTTCAGCGAGGCCAGTTGCCAGAACGCCACGCGCGGCGACTGGGACTGGGAATCGGGCCTGAACAACGACCAGATCACCGACATCGAGCTCATCCGCGACCACACCTTCCGCGCGATCTACGGCAACTGGGCCTTCCAGAAGAACCACAGCAAGGACAAGGCCAGGTACGCCAACCTCAAGCTCGACTGGGTTGCGTACATCGCCGGCAAGCGTGAGTCTCGCCGTCTGCTGGGCGACGTGGTCCTCCAGCAGCAGGACGTGCAGGAGTTTCGTGAATTCCCCGACGCGTTCGTGACGACGACGTGGTCGATCGACCTGCACTATCCCGCGCCGAAGAACAGCGAGCACTTCCCGGGGATGGAGTTCCGCACGATCTGCGTGCAGCCGGACATCAAACCCTATCCGATCCCCTACCGCTGCCTCTACTCGCGGAACGTCGAGAACCTCTTCATGGCCGGCCGCAACATCAGCGTCACCCACGTCGCGCTCGGCACCATCCGCGTGATGCGCACCGGCGGCATGATGGGCGAGCTGGTCGGCATGGCCGCATCGCTGTGCGCCAAACACGACACGACCCCTCGCGGCGTCTACGAGAATCACCTCGACGAGCTGAAAGCGCTCGCCACCAGGGGCGTGGGGAAAGGCGTGTGGCAGCCTCAAGCGAAGCGCTCGCCTGAGCCTGCCGAACGGCTTGGGGATGGCGCGCCAGGGCAAGCGAATCGCGCGATCGAGCAGGCTTCGCACTCGGCGCAGATCGCCGGCTATGCCCTCAGCAAGGTGCAGCGCTGGCTGCACGAGAAGGCACTGCCGGTGATCGATCCGCAGACGGGCTTGTATCCCGCCGACGGCAGATGGAACTATCGCGACACCGCCGCCGATTGCTATCCGTTCCTGTGCTGGGCGGCGTTCGTCGTCGATAAGGCCGCGCTCGACGGCCCGGTCCGCGAGATCCTGCGCGCCGAGCAGAAGCTGTGCAACCATCTCGACCGCATCCCCACCCCCTACGACTGGCAGAACAAGCAGAAGATCGAGGTCGATTACGATGAGCTGATCTTCCAGGCGTCGGAGTACGTCAAGGATGGGCTGATCGCCATCG
>CAZNSM010000400.1:0-2801 GCA_964575615.1 uncultured Pirellulales bacterium
ACTGACAGATGAACAGGCAGTTACGCGTCAGGAAATCCGACGGCAGCACGGAGGCTTATCTGCACACCAAGGTCCTCGGGACCATCAACAACGCCATGACCGCCTGCGGCCAGGGGGATATGGTCATGGCCGAAGACCTGACGGAAGTCGTCACCTTCTATCTGTACAACAAACACGATCGCGCCGTCGCCTCATCCGGCGAGATCTTCGCGATGATCAAGGCGGTGCTGACGGCCACGGGACATGAGGAAGCGGCCCTGGCGCTGACCAAGCACGCGTTCGAACGGAGGTTGCGGCGGCTGCGGACGGAGGTCCTCGCGGTGGACATCCATGAGTTCACCGACGCCGAGCAACTGTTTGGGGCGGGCCGGGCGCCCGAGCGAGCCGCCTGGGACAAGGGGCGGATCGTTCAGGACCTGACCGAGCGTTTCGGGATGCCGCGCCGAACGGCCCGCGCGGTGGCCTCCGGCGTGGAGGAAAAAGTCTTCCGCATGGAGATGACGATGGTCCCGCTGAGCCTGATCAAGCAGCTCGTGCTGGGGGAGGCGGCCGCCCTGCTTCATGCCGAACGGGAGCTGCAAGTCCGTTAACCGATCCGTTGCATCACGCGCTCCAGCACGCTTTCAACTGATTCCTCCGCCCCGACGTCGATCCAGGTGACCGCCGGGAACCGCCGGAACCACGTGCGCTGCCCTTTCGCCAGGCGTCGCGTGTTCTTCTTGATCTGCTCGACCGCCTCGTCGAGAGACAGCCATCCGTGGACGTGCTCGATCATCTCCGCGTAGCCGATCGCGCAGCGGGCCTGCTGGCTCAAAGGCTCCTCTTCGGCCAGCAGGGATCGGACCTCGTCGACCAGACCCATCTGAACCATCTTCTTGACGCGGGCGTTGATCCGCGCGCTCTCAACCGACTTTTCCCGGCGAAGCCCGATAATCGTCCAGTTTTCGACTGCACCAGGGCCATCGAACTGCCTCTGAAGGCTCGATATGGGCCTGCCGGTCAGGCGATAGACCTCCAGGGCCCGGACGATCCGCTTGGCGTCGTTGGGACTGATCCGGTCGGCCGCCGCCGGATCGATCTCGCTCAACTCCCTGTGCAGCGCCGCCGGACCCTCGGACTCGACCCGCCCCAGCAGCTCGCGCCGCGTCCGCTCGTCGCTGCCGGGACCCTCGAATAGCCCGTAGAGCAGCGCCTTGCTGTAGAGAGCCGTGCCGCCGACGGCGACCACCGGCTTGCCCCGGCTGCGGATCTCCTCAATCGCAGCCGAGGCCTTCTCCAGGAACAGCCCCGCGCTGAACGACTCGCTCGGCTCGACCACGTCGATCATGTGGTAGCGGACCTGCCGGCGGGCCTCGGCAGAGGGTTTGGCGGTTCCCACATCCATGCGCCGGTAAACCTTCATCGAGTCGACGCTGACGATCTCCGCGTCGATCTGCCGGGCCAGCTCGAACGCCAGCCGGCCCTTGCCCGAGGCGGTCACACCCAGAATCATAATCATCTTGTGGTTCATAATTTCCTGCACAATCTCCCCTCGGCCAGTATAATACAGCCTCGTCAACCTGTTCGCAAAAAACCGTGTCTTCGATCGACTCGCTTGTGACGTATGCCAGCAAGTAGTGCAGCCCGTTCCGATTTACGCACCCTGATGCACAACAAACTCCCTGCCATCAACGAACTGCTCGAACGCCTCGTCGCCGAACAGCCCGGAATTCCGGAGGACCTGCGAAGGGCGATGGTCTACACGCTCTCGGCGCCGGGCAAACGCATCCGCTCGATGCTGGTCCTGTGGTGCTGTGAGCTGGTGTCCGGACGGGAGAACTCGAACGCCCGGATCGCGGCGGCGGCCATCGAGATGGTCCACACGTATTCGCTGGTGCACGACGATCTGCCGGCGATGGACGACGACGACCTGCGTCGAGGCCGGCCCACCTGCCACAAGGCGTTCGACGAAGCGACCGCCATCCTCACCGGCGACGCCCTGCTGACGCTGGCGTTCGAGCTGCTGGCCGAGCGAATTGACGACGCGGCTATGGCGGTGGCGCTGGTCCGCGAGCTGGCACAGGCCGCCGGAGCGGCCGGGATGATCGCCGGGCAGGTCGCGGATCTCAAGGCTGAGAACACCGAGGGCAGCATCGACTCCCTCGAATACATCCACATACACAAGACCGCCAAGATGTTCCGCTGCGCTGCGGTCATGGGCGGCCTCTGCGGCCGCGCCGACCCCGAACAGTTCGACGCCCTGGCGCGATACGGCCTCAAGATCGGCCTGGGATTCCAGATCGCCGACGACATCCTCGACGTCAGCGCCTCCAGCGAGCAACTGGGCAAAACGGCCGGCAAGGACGTAAGAGCTGCCAAGTGCACCTATCCCGCTCTGCTCGGCATCGAACGGTCTAAGGCGCTGGAGCGCCAACTGGCCGACGAGGCGGCAGCGGCGCTGCAGCCGTTCGGTCCCGGCGCCGACGTGCTGCGCCAACTGGCGTTCGCCCTGCTCGACCGCGAGAAGTGATCCGCGCCGAGTCCTCCAGGTAAATCTCCGAAACGCTCCTTCGACGAAGAAAATCCCGTCGCGAGACAAAAATCTTCTCGCCGACGAAATCCCTGCTGTCAGTACTGATAACGCGGCCCGCCGGAGCGACGCGAATCCGCCGGCAGGCAACCGCCGAGAAAAACCCGCCCTGCCGGACTGATACCACTATCTGGACCCACAATACTCATATTTATCCGTCCTCGCACAGGGGTATCCGTCATCGGAATCGACTAAGGAAAAATCCGGCCGCCGGCCGATACAAGACACGACA
>CAZNSM010000401.1:0-2788 GCA_964575615.1 uncultured Pirellulales bacterium
ATTGAATCTGTCGACGGGGGGATATCTGGGGACAGCATGGGATATCTGGGGACAGCATACTCATTTCGGTGGATTGGGTTGACATGGCGGGTGGCGATGGGTAGCATGAGGGCATGGCGCGACTGGCGAGAGTAGTGGTACCGGGGATTCCGCATCATGTGACGCAGCGCGGCAATCGGCGTCAGGAGACGTTCTTCGTCGAGGACGATTACGATGCGTACCTGACCTTGTTGAAGCAATGGTGCGGGCGTTGCGGCGTGGCGGTCTGGGCGTACTGTCTGATGCCCAATCACGTCCATCTGATCGTGGTGCCGGCCTCGGAAGACGGGTTGCGTCGCGCGCTCGGCGAAGCGCACCGACGGTATACCCGTCGGGTCAACTTTCGGGAAGGCTGGCGCGGCCATCTGTGGCAAGGTCGGTTCGCATCCTTCCCGATGGGCGAGCGGTATCTGCTGCGGGCCGCACGCTATGTAGAGTGCAATCCGGTTCGCGCCAAATTGTGTCGCGTGCCGTGGCGGTGGCGCTGGTCGAGTGCCGCGGCGCATGTGGCCGGACGCGATGACGGCATCGTGCAGGTCAGAGCCCTGCTGGAACGGGCGCCGGACTGGCGCGAGTTTCTGACGGAGGCGACGCAGGCGGAGGACGCGGCCTTGCTGCGCTGTCACGAACGAACGGGCCGCCCCCTGGGCGAAGCGGCGTTTCTCGATCGGATCGAGAAGAGACTCGGACGGCCCGTACGCCCCGCCAAGCCCGGCCGCAAACCAAAACAAGTGGAGAAATAAGTATGCTGTCCCCGGATTTCCTCAGGCTGTTGCCGCCGTTCTCGGAAGCACCGACAATAAGGGCTGGAAGGTGCGAACAAAATGTGGAATTATGCCGATTGTTCGGACGATGGCCGCCACGAAGAGGCCCGTGATCGTTGCCATTGACTTGAACAAAGGGATGACGGAAAGTGCTGCGTGGCATGCCGTGACGATTGCTTATACGCCACAGTCTCTCGTGGACCATTTGGTCGACGAATACGGTGGCGAGCCCAGCGACTACAAGTACTCAGTGATTGATGGAATACACGACTACCCTCTCTGGTATGACCAGGAGGGCCTACAAAACTACCTTGGGCAATTTGGCCTGAAGGATGATTGGGTCTCGAGTGTGCTGTAAGGTTCCGAGTGTCGTTGATGTGTGCAGAATGTCGCGCGCACTCTCTTCGCGTTACGCTTGCGAGCTTCACTGCCCTATTAGTTCAGTATAGAGGCACCATTGTTCTTCAGTCAAGGAGTGTTCAAATGCGGGTGAGTATGCGGCTATGCGCGGTCCTGGCGGGGATAGTCCTGTTGAATGGATGTGATAGACAGGGGCCGAATAAGACAGCGACGCGTTTGCACGAGGCCGTAGCGGCCAATAGGCTCGATCTGGTGAAGTCACTTCTTGCAGAGGGTGCCGAAATCAACTCCCAAGACCGACACGGCCAAACCCCTCTTCATTTGGCGGCCAAGAATGGTCATGCAGAAATGGTCGAGTTTCTGCTGACCGAGGGGGCAGACGTCAACGCTATAGACGACGTCTTTGGCTACATCGCTTTACACTACGCCGCTTCCATCGGGAATGAGACCGTTGCGGCGACTTTGTTGAGCAAGGGGGCCGGGGTCAATGCGAGGAGCCAATCCGGCAAGACTCCTTTGCACTGTGCGGCCGAATACAACCATGGAGGCATGGCCGACTTGCTTCTTCGGCATGGTACCGAGATCAATGCCGTTACGACGCTTGATGAGACTCCACTTCACTTGGCGTGCAGCAGGGCTAACGAGGCCGTTACCGAGATTCTTATAGCACACGACGCCAATGTCGATGCGAAGGATCGCAGGGGCCGTCACCCGATTGATTATGCCATCCTGGCGGGATCTCAGACACTGGTCGAACTCCTTGCCGATACCGGAGCCGACCTGGACAGTGCCGGGCAGGATGAGGAGGGCGCTGCCGTCTTTGCCATGCGATGCGGGCAGCGGGCAATAGCTGGCGATCTGGCCAAGAACAAGGGATGTGTGCTCACGATTCACCTTGCGGCTTATCTGGGAGACATAGAAGCACTCAAGAACTTCCTCGACGGAGGCACTGACGTGAACGTGCGAGACAAGGACGGTTGCACACCATTACATGCGGCCGCGAGGGGCGCGGAACTCTCGGCGACGGCCTTTCTGCTGGAAAGCGGAGCCAATCCCATTGCTGAAGATAAGAGGGGGGATACTCCGCTCCACGAGGCGGCCTACCGTGGCAGTTCTGAAGTCATAGAGTATTTGCTGGCCCACGGGGCAGATGTCAAAGCCGCTGGCGATGGCAATTGGACAGCACTTCACTCTGCGGCGGCAGGAGGACACATAGAGGCGGCCAGAACGCTCGTTGCCCACGGAGCCGACGTCAACGCGGCAAATGAGGTCGGTATGACGCCGTTGCACACGGCTTCGCGTGCGGGTCGCAAGGAGGTAGTGCAATTGCTTTTGGCATCAGGTGCCGACGTCGCGATAGGGGATAATTCGAGGTCGACAGCACTCGATATGGCAGCGCAGAGTGGCCACAAGGATATCGTCGAGTTGTTGCGTGATTACACAGCGAATAACTGACTGCGCGTGTGGACTAACGCGGATGGGCCCCATTATGAGATAGATAGATGACGAATATGGCCGGCAGGTGGATGATGGAGGGTCGGCGCGCACCGTGGCGGCTCGTTGGTGGATTGGGTGCTTCAGGACCGGATCAGCGGGGAGGTGGGCTGGCAGCAGAAGTCGTACCC
>CAZNSM010000402.1:0-2782 GCA_964575615.1 uncultured Pirellulales bacterium
CGAACGTCCAATTCGGGTCGGGCCGCTTCGTATTTCTTGGCGGTGCAGCACATGACCGCCACGCTGAGAATCTTCTTCGGATCGGCCTTGATCTTCTCGGCAAAATACGTCTTGATCATCGCCGAGGCCATCGACATCGGCGACTTCGCCGTCGAGATGTTCTCGATCAGGTCCGGATAGAACTGCTCCAGGTACTTCATCCAGGCGCTGGAGCAGGAGGTGATCAGGGGCAGCGGCCCCTTGGACTGAACGCGTTCGAGAAACTCGCTGGCCTCCTCCATAATCGTCAGGTCGGCGGAGAATTGCGTGTCGAAGATATAGTCAAAGCCCATGCGCCGCAGCGCCGCGACAATCTGGCCTTCCATGTTGCGTCCCGGCGGCAGGCCGAAGGCCTCGCCGATGGCGGCGCGCACGGACGGGGCCACCTGTGCGACCGTGATCAGGTTGGGGTCATTGAGCTTCTCGAACAGCTCCTGCGTGTAGTTCTTCTCGACAAAGGAGGCCGTGGGGCAGACGTTGATACACTGGCCGCACGTCGTGCACACGGTCTCGGCAAACGGCTGGTTGTAGGCCGGCATGACCACCGTGCTGAACCCGCGATGCGCCTGTGTCAGGCAATGGACGCCCTGGATCTCCGAGCACATCCGGACGCAGCGCCCACAGAGAATGCACTTGTCCGGATCGCGAATCACGCTGGTCGAGGACAGATCCTTCTCGTAGTGCTTGCGCTCGCCCTCAAAATGCCGCTGGCGAATGCCCATGGAGTAGGCCAGACGCTGCAACTCGCAGTTGCCGTCCCGATCACAGGTGTGGCAGTCCAGGGGGTGATTGTCCAGCAGCAGTTCGACGATGTCGCGCCGGGCCTGACGCAGCTCCTTGCTGTTGGTGACGATTTTCATGCCATTCGCTACGGGGTAGGCGCACGACGCCACATAGTTCTTGATACCCTCGACCTGAACGATGCACACCCGGCACGCCCCTTCGATCGAGAGCTTGGGGTGATAGCACAGCCGGGGAATGCGATAACCGCATTTGTCCGCCGCCTGCATGATCGTCTGGCCCGGATCGACCTTGTATTCCTGATTGTTTATGGTGATGCTGATCTTGCTGTTGTCCATGTGGAATCCTCAAACCTTCACAATGGCGTCGAACCTGCAAGTGTTGAAGCACATGCCGCACTTGACGCACTTGTCCTGATCGATGATGTGCTGCTTCTTCGCGGTTCCGGAGATAGCCCCCACCGGGCAGACCTTGCGACAGGCGCCGCAGCCGACGCACTTGTCCGTGATCTCGTAGGTCACCAAGTTGGTGCAGACCTTCGCCCGGCACCTTCGCTGGTGGATATGCTCTTCGTATTCCTCGCGGAAATTCTTGATCGTGCTCAGAACCGGGTTGGGCGCCGACTGGCCCAGGCCGCAGAGCGAGGCCTTCTTGATCATGTTGCCGAGCCGTTCGAGCTTCTCAATGTCGCCGGCCTGGCCTTTGCCCTCGGTGATCCGCGTGAGGATCTCGAGCATCCGCTTGGTGCCTTCGCGGCAGGGTGTGCACTTGCCGCACGACTCGTTCTGCGTGAACTCCAGGAAGAACTTGGCGATGTCGACCATGCAGGAGTCCTCGTCGATGACGATCATTCCGCCGGAGCCCATGATCGAGCCGGCCTTGGCCAGCGATTCGTAGTCGATGGGCGTGTCGAGGTACGGCTCGGGCAGGCAGCCGCCGGAAGGCCCGCCGGTCTGAACCGCCTTGAACTTCTTGCCTCCCGGGATGCCCCCGCCGACATCATAGATGATCTCGCGCAGCGTGGTTCCCATGGGGACCTCGATCAGGCCCGTGTTGACGACCTTGCCCGCCAGCGCGAACACCTTCGTTCCCTTGCTGGTCTCGGTTCCGACCGTCTTGAACCACCTGGCGCCGTCGAGGATGATGACGGGGATATTGGCCCAGGTCTCCACGTTGTTGATGAGCGTGGGCTGGCCGAACAGGCCCTGAACGGCCGGATATGGCGGCCGCGGTCGCGGCATGCCGCGGGCCCCTTCGATCGAGTGGATCAGCGCAGTTTCCTCACCGCAGACGAAGGCCCCGGCGCCGAGCCGGATTTCAATATCAAATGAGAAGTTCGAGCCCAGGATGTTTTCACCGAGCAGCCCATGGGACCGCGCGTCTTCGATGGCCTTCGTAATCCGCTTGATCGCCAGCGGGTATTCCGCGCGGATGTAGACGATCCCCTTGCTGGCCCCGATGGCGTAGCCGCCGATGGCCATACCCTCGACAACCGTGTGCGGATCGCCCTCGATGGCGCTGCGGTCCATGAACGCGCCGGGGTCTCCCTCATCGGCGTTGCAGATCACGTATTTGGGTGTCGCCTTCTGCGCGGCGGTGAACTTCCACTTCATCCCGGTCGGGAAACCGGCGCCCCCACGCCCGCGAAGCCCGGAGGCCTCCACCTCGGCCACCACCGACTCCGGGGCTATGTCCGTCAGGGCTTTGGCCAGCGCCTCGTAGCCGCGAAGCGACAGGTAGTTGTCGATGTTCTCGGGATCGATGATGCCGCAGTTGCGCAGCGCGATGCGCATCTGCTTGCCGAAGAACTTGGCGTCTCCGAACACCCGAAAGAAGCGGTTGTACAGATGGTCCTCCTGGATCGCCAGCCGTGCCACCGGCCGGTTGTGCACCAGGTGCTCCTCGACGATCTCGGGGATGTCGGCTTCGGTCACGTTTCCGTATATAGTATAGCCGGGATTGACCACCAGGATCGGGCCCTTGTCGCACATGCCGAGGCAGC
>CAZNSM010000403.1:0-2742 GCA_964575615.1 uncultured Pirellulales bacterium
CGTCGGGACACAGCTCGTTCATGTCCGCCGCCATGTCCGCCAGGACGGGAATCGTCCGCAGCGCGCGGAAGATGCCGCCCGGACCGATGGAATCGGCGATGCACTGATCGACGCCGTACTTCAGCGGAATCTCGTAATCCATGCGGAAGGCCTCCACGCCGCCGATCTGGATCATGTTGATCACGTAGTCGGCTCCGTCGAGGGCCTCGCGGCGATTCAGCGTCGCCGTGACCTTGGCGGACAGACGGTTCTCCCGGATCACCTTCTTGACGAACGCCTCCATCTTGGCCAGCTTGGGCCGCGTCCGGTTCATCAGACAGATTTCGCTGCCCTGCAGGGCCTCGGTGGCCAGGATGTCCATGACCAGAGTCTTGCAGAAAATCAGACTTCCGGCCCCGATCATCGCGATCTTCGGTTTCGACATGGCAATCGTCCTTCGTCAACTACTTGATGAGGTTCTCAAAGAGGTACAGGCCGCTCTTGCCGGGAGCGACAACATCGATGTCGCCGTCGCGATCGATATCGGCAGCCGCGGTGTTGATTCCGAAGCCCACGCGGCCCCCCTCATGCATGGTATGCCGCGTCCACTTACCCGAGGCTATATCAAAATCGTAGTAATACACGCAGACGGGATCGTTGCCGCCCGGATCGTGTCCGTTGTGGGCGCGATGGCGTTTGCCGGTGACCAGCTCCAATCGCCGGTCGTTGTCTAAATCCGCGAGCAGCTTGAAGTGCGGCTGGGACCACGAATCGTCGATCAGGTGTTTTCCCCACGCGCGATTGCCTTGCGCGTCCTTGCTCTGCTCCATCCAGAACAGGCCGTAATTGTGGCCCAGGCCCCAGATCAGGTCCGAGTCCCCATCCGCGTCCACGTCGTGGACGAGAATCGGAATGCCGGCGTAGCCCAGCTCGAACTCCGGACGCCACGTCCACGAGCCGTTGGGATTCTGTTGGAGCCAGCCCTTCGGCGTCACGATGTCGCACAGACCATCGACGTTGACGTCTCCGGCGCCGATGCCGTGCCCCGCCGCTTCCTGCGGCAGCACGTGCTTGTCCCATCGCACGCCCTGCGGAGCCGAGGCGTCGCGGCGGTACTCGTACCAGGCCGCCGCGCTCATGATATTGGGCAAAATGTCGAGTTGGCCATCGCCGTTGATATCATAGGCGAGCGCGGTTTCCATGTTGCCCGGCGTGTCGACCTGGTGCAGCGTCCACGGCCCGCCGGCCTGGCCCGGATTGCGGACCCAGTAGACCATCTTGTCGTGCCAGGCGGCGCCGGCGGTGTCGGTCCAGCCGTCGCCGTCCACGTCCATCGGCAGGTTGGCGAAGTCGTAATGGTACTCCCCTTCCTCCTTGATCTCGCGGACGAAGTGCTTCGTCCAGGTCGGCGCCTCGTACCAGAACCCGCCGCAGACGATGTCGAGCCTGCCGTCCCGGTTCACATCGAGAATCCCCGCCGCCTCGAAACGCGAATCCGCGTTGAGAGTGTGCAGTCTGAAACCGTCGCCCACCTTGGCCTCCGCCGCTGCAACGGCCGAGCCTGCCAACAGAGTGCCGATGGCCAGTCCCACGAAAACGTGGGCGATATGTCGAGTTCGCATGGGTGCTCCTTTTCCAAAATCGTGTTGCATTGTCGTTCTCAGATGGACCAGGGACTTCGCATCGCCCTCTGGAGCATGGAATCGGCCTGCCGGTCGTTGACGAACCGTTCGGCCGCCGGGTCCCACCGCAGGGGCCGTTCCAGCCAGTAGGCGATGTTGCCCAGGTGACAGACGCTGATCGAGCGGTAACCGACGTCGGCGTCGCAGGCCGGGCGGTTCCGCGTCCGTACGCAGTCAAGGAAGTTGTCCGGATGGTTCTTGCTCTCGTAGAGATGCACGTCGTTGGCGGTGAGCGTCTGCCTGCGCAACGAGTCAGGCTCGGTGATGAGCTGCTCCCGCGTGACCTCGATCATGCCCTCGGTCCCCTCAAACCGCACGCCCGGCGTCGGCTGGCTGATGCCCTCGCGCGTCATGACCGTTCCGTTGGCGTAGCGATAGGTCAGGACCTTGAACTCGTTGCCGTCGGCCGGAATGATCTCGACCGGGCCCGACTCATCCATCCCCATCGCCCACTGGGCAATGTCGAACATGTGCTGGCCCCAGTTGGTCATCTCGCCGCCGGAGAAGTCCTTCCATCGCATCCAGCCAAGGATGTCGGGGTGGAACGGATGCCATGGCGCCTGGCCCAGCCACCGGTCGTAATCCAGCCAGTCCGGCGGCGAGCCCTGTGCGGGAAGGTGACACTCTTCGGGCGGGCCGCCCACGTTGACCTTGATGTGCTTGACATGGCCGATGTATCCGCTGCGGACCAGCTCGCAGGCGAAGCGAAACTCGTACCAGCTTCGCTGCTGTGTGCCGCTCTGGAAGATCCGTCCGTACCGCCGCATCGTGCGAGCCAGCTCGCGGGCCTCGTAGACCGTCAGCGAGATGGGCTTCTCGCAGTAGATGTCCTTGGCCGCCTTGGCGGCGGCGATGGAGATCGGCGTGTGCCAGCGGTCGCCGGCGGCACAGAGAATGATGTCGATGTCGTCGCGGGCCAGCAGGTCCTCGAAGTTGTGATACGCGACGCAGTCGCTGTTGCCGTAGTAGGTGTCGATGATGCTCTTGGCGTTGTGGAGATTGTTGCGATTGACGTCGCAGGCCGCGACGACCTGAACGCCGGGTTTGCTGAGAAACCCGCCGCCCTGGACCCAGATGCCGC
>CAZNSM010000404.1:0-2741 GCA_964575615.1 uncultured Pirellulales bacterium
CGTCCGAAGGCCCCCAGCGTTTCGATGTCACCGGCGCGGCGGGCGCCGAAGTGGAAGTCGTGGCCCTCTACGATGAAACGAGGCGCGAAGGTGGCCATCAGGAACTCGTCGATGAACTGCTCGGGCGACAGCTTCAGCAACTCCCTGTTGTCCTCCAACACGATGACACAGTTGTCGGCGTAGGGGCGCAGCAGATCGAGCTTCAGCGGCAGCGGCGTCAGGACGCCCGGGGCCTTCTCCGGATACAGAACCGCCACGGGATGGGGCTCGAACGTCATCACGACCATCTCGGCGCCGCAGTCGGCGGCCAGCGACCGCGCCGTGCGAAGGATCTCCTGATGCCCGATATGGACACCGTCGAAATTGCCGATGGTCAGCACACACCCTTTCCTGATGCGTCCGAATTCCGACAGCGACTTGAGAACCTTCATTGGCCACACTCTCTAAACAGACTCGACTGCAGGCGTAGCAAAACCACCGCCCTTCGGCGCGTGGACGCCCAAGAGAGTGTATCGCGGCGTTGCAGGGACGCAATGGGTTTTCGCGGACAAAACGACCAGACGGAGGTGAAGGAGTACGCAACGAAAACGAACCGAGACTCCGGCAGGGAGGTCTTGCACGGGTCAGACCATGAGCCCGGGATTCCGCACCGGCGCGTTGAGACGGAACAGCAATCGACAATCCGCCGGAGCGGCTCAGCCGGACCGGGCTCCGGTCACAGTCGCTTTGGCCGGTTCGCCCAATTGCGTGTGGTGCGGATAGTAGACGCGAAGCTCTTCGCGTGTGAACTTGGCCTTGGTCTCGTCGCCCAGCTTCTCGTAGCACATCACGAGCATGTCGAGGGCGGCCCGATGGTAGGCGAACTCGTCCGGCGCGTACTGATTCGCGCGGCCGGCTTCTGCCTGGCGCACCTGCTCGAAGTAAGGAACCGCCTGCTGGGGCTGGCCGTCCTTGACGTACATCACGGCCAGTTCGAAGCTGGCCGGCACGTTGGTGGGATCGGCCTCGGTCGATTTCTGATAGGCGCCGTAGGCCGCGTCGAGCTCCCCTCGGGCCTTGTGAAGACAGGCGAGCAGATACCACGCATGGCTGTTGTCTCCATCGATCAAGAGGGCCTTGTCACATTGCCGCTTGGCGTCGTCATACTGGCGGAAGAGGGAGTAGGCTTCGGCCCGATCGAGGATATGGCGGACCATGAGCGGTCGGATCGCAATCAGCGCGATCACGACCAGGATGACACTGTACGATCCGTTGGCGATCAGCTCCCGGCACTCCTGCCGGTCGCGTCGCGGTCTGGGATAGATGACCTGTCCTTCTGCCATAGTGTCCCCCGTCAACCCACCACAATGAGGTAAATGCCAACGATCACCAGCGCGTTGCCGGCAATCAACTGGATCCGCCGCTCGAGCGAACAGATGCGGGTCCGCGCGCGGTCGATCACGTTCGGCTTCATCAACCCGGTCAGCGCCCCGACCGCCAGAACCGGCACGCTCTGGCCCAGTGCGAAGCTCAGGAACAGCAGCACCCCGTACACCGAGAGCTTCTTGGCAACCACGATTCCCGCCAGGATCAGCAGGCCCCCTCCACAAGACGGGCACCCAGGCACGAGCAGCAGGCCGAAGACGAACCCCAACAGAGCCGCCCCCGGCAGAGTGGCCGTGTGCAGTTTGGGTCCGAGCCCCTGCCATTTCTCCGGCAACAGGTGCACACTCACCAGGCCCGAAACGAGGAGCCCGGTGACGATCAGCAGGCCGCCCAGGAGCCAGAAGAAGTACTTGTTCAGGCCGAGCAACTTGCCCGCGACACCGCCGGCGGTCGTCATAACCATCCCCAGCAGGACATAGCTGAGGGTCAGTCCCGCACCGAACAGGCAGGTCAGGGCGATGGCCCGTTTCTTGGACGATCCAACCCCGGCCACGTATCCAATCACGACGGGCAGCCGAACGGCCATGCACGAACTGAGCGAGGCCATTGCCCCAATCCAGAACACGATGAGCAGGGCCCATGCCGGCGATTCATTGATCAGTCTGTCAACGGTCGAAATCACAGTGCACCGCTTTCAATGCTCACGGATCTTCAGTTCAGCCCACAACTTCGATCGGGGGTCTTGTTCGGTCCCAAGTCGTCCGACGGAAGGCCGAACAACGCCGCTCGCCCCCGCCCCCGTCCGTACGGGTGACTCCAAAAGACAAAGCCACCCGGCCGTATCTAAATCCTACGAAACAAATCGGCCTCTAAAAATATGCAACTAAGTTGCATTTTCTGACGAACCGACTATAATGATCGTTCGAAGAGACGATAGAGCTACAATACCGGACTGTCAGGAGGCGGTTGTTCATGCAGACAAGAATCGCGGCGATCGGCACCGAACTGAGACATCATGCCCCGTTTACGCTGTTTGGAGCGGCCACAGGGATTGTCTGCATGCTGCTGTTCCACAACGCCGGCGAGACGGTGAACCACCGCCTTTTCCAGGTGTTTCACCCGGCCCACGTCGTGCTGTCTGCCATTGTAACTGCTTCTTTGTTCAAGATTTACGAGAAGAGGGTCAACCTGATGAGGTTGCTGGTCATCGGCTACCTCGGTTCCGTGGGGATCGCAACGCTGAGCGACTGCGTCCTGCCCTTTTTCGGCGAAAGCATCCTGGGGGTGGCGGTGCCGACCCATGCGGACCTGCACAGCCATGATCACGCCGGTGAGGCACACGATCACGAAGCGGCCGGACACGAGGCTCATTCGCA
>CAZNSM010000405.1:0-2727 GCA_964575615.1 uncultured Pirellulales bacterium
TCCTGTGAATGTGGATTTCTATAGCTATTGTAACCCACATCGCAGCGGCGGTCAAGCCCGAGGGGAATTTAAGGTGTCATGGGTGAACGTAACGGGGAACGTAACGGGGGGAACGTAACGGTGTCCGGTACAATTTCGGGGCGCATGCAGGGCGAATGATGATTTGCCCCTACGATGGGCGGGGCGTGGTTTGGCAAGGCCATTGAGTTTCGAGTGCTTAGTGTTGAGTTTTGAGTTTGCGAGGCACGGGCCACGGGTCACAAAGCGCGACCAACGCATCTACGCTTCTACGCTCCCACGCTTCTACGCCTGCGGCGAGATACGAGATACGGCGGCCGCCGTGGGCCGGAGGGTGTGTTCAACGCATCATCAGCAGCGAGGCGATGGGGATTTCGACGATTCGGGGGTCGTCGGTGGCGCGGTCGTCGGTCTGCGTGACCAGGACGCCGAACGGGGCGTTGTAGACGCTCTTCTCGACGAAGCTGCGAAGACCCCGGGTGTCTGCGAAATCGATGTGTGAGCGGTATTTGACCTCGACCGGGATTCGCTGCTCTCCGATCGTGAGAATGAAATCGACCTCGGGCTCCGCCCCCCGCTCGGGGAAATGGGCGACGTCCAGGTCGGTCAGCGAGCGGAAGAAGTATCCGACGGCGCTCTCGGCGATCCGCCCGGCCAAGTCCCGCAAGTGCGCGTTCTGTTCGAGGCCGGGCCCGTCCAGCGGGATCACCTCCTGGAGCCACGCCGCACGCAGCGCGTGGTCGCACAGGCACAGCTTTGAGGCCCCCCGCTTGCGCTTCAGACGCAGCTCGAGCGGCTCGATCAGCCGGATCAGCAGCGTCGCATCCAGAAATTTCAGGTAAGCCAGGATTCGCTGCCAACTGATGTTGGCGTGCATGGTACGCTTGATCTCGTCGAGATAAAGGCTTTGCCAAGGCGACTGGCCGACGTACCGGCAGGCCAGACGAAAGACTTCCTCCAGCAGGTGCTCGTCCCGTTTGCGTCCCTTGGGTCCGGTCCTCAGATCGTGCTGGATGGCCCGGCGGATGACGGTCTCGGTCAACAGGCCGGCCAGTTCCTCCCAGGGCGCATCCGGTCGGGCGTGTGCAATGGGGTAGGCCCCCCGCTGCGAGAAGAAACCGAAGGCGCGGTCCCGTTCTCGGCGGTGTTCTTCTCCAAAGCGCCGCAGGCTCAGCCAGAAGTCTTTCTCCTTCAGGGCCGCCAGACCATTGAATGGCAGGAGCGGGTCCAAGGCGCCCTCGCCACGAATTTCGAGGATCTCACGAAGAAACAGCGGGCCCATTTCCAGCGTGCTGATGCGTCCGGCCAGGCTGTCGCGTCCGGCTTCGATGCGAAGCGCCGAGCTGCCGGTGACCATGACGCGCACGTCGGTGCTATCCACGAGGAATTTCAGCTGCGGCGCCCAATCGTCGAGGTTCTGGACCTCGTCGAGAAAGACGTACGCCGGCTGCCCTGCGCGGGCGGCCTCATTGAACGTCTTCTGGAGGATGCGCTTCTCGAACCAGTCCGCCAAACGAAGGATCGGCTCCTGGACGTCCGCCAGGCCGGGCAACTCATCGAACTGCACCAGCAAGATCGAACGGGCGGGCACTCCCTGCGACAGGAAGCTCTCGATCATCTGGCGCAGCAGCGTGCTCTTGCCGATCTGGCGGGGTCCTCGAAGGACGGTGACTTTGGTCAGCCCGCCCTGGAGCCGGCGCGTGGCGACGGGAAAGGCCCACCGCCGGACCGGCGGCAACTGCGGCTGTGGCAGCCCCTTCCACCACGGATTCAACCGCTCCAGATCCGCTTCCAGCGTCGTGGACAACAGGTCTTTGAACATTCGCGCCGCCATGATCCCTTCCATATCTGAATGAACGGCTGCCCATGATACCACGAACCTCGCCGGTCTGCACCCGACACAAACAACATTCCTGGATTCCCGCCCATCCCCAAAGCCGTTGGCTTTGAGGCTGCCACGCGCAAAAGGAAAGGCCGGCTCGTGGTTCACGAACCGGCCTTATAATTCCTGGCGATGACCTACTCTCACGCTTACGCACTACCATCGGCCTGGACGGGCTTAGCTTCTGAGTTCGGCATGGGATCAGGCGTTTCCCCGTCAGTAACGTCACCAGGAAACTCGTACAACCGGCCTGACGGCCGGTCGGTTTCAAGTTTGAGGTGTAAAGTTTGAAGCCTCTTCACACTTGAGACTTCAAACCTCACACTCGGTGCTTCTGCACTTGTTTGAAAAGTCCATAGCGGATATGGATCTGAGCGGCATTGTAGTGATGCATCAATCCGTCAACCAAAGATTGATATGGTCAAGTGATCGAGCGTTAGTACCGGTTAGCTGAGACGATTTCGCGTCTTACACATCCGGCCTATTAACCTGGTGGTCTTCCAGGGCTCTCCTCCAGCCGAAGCTGGAATGGAATCCTCGTCTTGGGGTGGGCTTCCCGCTTAGATGCCTTCAGCGGTTATCCTTTCCCGACATAGCTACCCGGCGCTGCACCTAGCGGCACAACCGGTACACCAGCGGTCAGTACTTCCTAATCCTCTCGTACTAAGGAAATATCCCCTCAAGATTCCTACGCCCACGGCAGATAGGGACCGACCTGGCTCACGCCGGTCTGAACCCAGCTCGCGTACCACTTTAATGGGCGAACAGCCCAACCCTTGGGACCGCCTTCAGCCCCAGGATGTGATGAGCCGACATCGATGTGCCAA
>CAZNSM010000406.1:0-2677 GCA_964575615.1 uncultured Pirellulales bacterium
CGACTTCTGCTGCCAGTCCACCTCCCCGCTGATCCGGTCCGGAAGCACCCCGTCCGCGTAGAACGACAGCCAGTCGTAATTCGCCTCGGACGAGACCTTCCACCAGAACGTGACCGTCCCCGGCCCCTCTTGCATCACCCGCTTGGGCACAGTGCTCGTCATCTATCTTGATCCTACTTCCAGCGGAGGGCGTGGAGTTCTTCTTCGGTGCGGATGAACTTGACGGTGCCGTCGTTGAGCAGGACACAGCCACCTCTGGGGTCGTGATTGTCGAACGTGAACAACTCCGGCCCGCCATGCTGGTTCCACCCCGCCTTCGTCTCGAACAGCAGCACCATGTCGCCCGCCGAGTTCGGCTCGCAATCGGGATTCATCGCATAGTGAGAGTCGCCTTCTCCGGCGCCGAGGCAACGGTAGGGCCGCCCCGTCGCATATTCTGATGCACTGCGCGGATAAGTCTCCCTCATACCGTCGCACCAATGTGCGGGTGTTGGGTATCCAATCACGCGTTTGTCCCAAGATGCTGTGTCTACAGTGTCTTTGCTCGCACCCCGCAGGCGAAACCGATACCAGAGGTTCTTCAGATTGCGCCCACATTGGACCCTGAGTTCGTAGGACTCGATCTCTGGGACGAGCATCCTGAGACTCGCGACCGGGGTCAGGCAGGTGAAGTGTCCACCATCGCTTGTCATGATCTTCTGGTCGTCGAAGATGGTAAAACGTGACGACTTTCCGTCACTCTCATAACAGGTGACGTCGACATAGCTGGCATGGCCAGCAAACAGCCCCCGCTTTCCGCCAGCCACATCGCGTGCCAGAGACGCAATCCGTTCGAGATCGGCTACCACGGTCACCCTCTGTGATCGTAGACCATCTCTCTCGGTGTCATCGAAAAGCCTCTGTTCGCTGACACCTGGAAAGAAGTAGTCGAACATTGACGGATGATACTCTATCTTGAGGCGCGTGCATGCGCCTAGATCGGGTGGCTCCGGCCAAGTGAAGCCTTTCCGGACTTGCTCTTCCGTAGCCACGGGGCGGGGCAGTCTAGCCACCACCGTGAGCACCTGTTCTCCTGTGAGGTATGGCCCACCCTCGGCTGTGTGATCTCTGTCCCGCAATTCCTCACCTGACCGCGAGGCAAGCTGTGCCCATTCGCCAAGCCGCTCAAAGACTCTCTCACGAAAGTCAGCACCGTAGAAGCCAATCTCAATCTGCAGAAGCCTCGCACATTGAGCCTCCTCTGAACGTGGAAGAAAGAACAGTAGCGGCGCGGGCCGAATAGGCAGGGCTAAGTGCAGGAACTCTGACCGCTGCTCTCCGGGGAGAAGGCGAAGATACAGCGGACGCGGCGGCACCGCCCACTCCTTCCCACTTGGCAAGCTTCGCCTGCGCACGACGAGAACCTCACTGCCCCCCGGAACATAGACTTCAAATTCTGACGAACCCCCCGGCAGTGCGCCCGTGAGGCTCTGGCAAATCCAGATGTCCCGTTCGGTGCGATTGCTGATCTCATAGTGAACGTCAAGCGCCTTCTCCGTTACCTCCAGTTTGGTTATGGCCATTGTTACACGAGTCGTCTCGGGCATCAGATCTGCAAAGACGCGCTCAGCTCGCGCACTGCCTACGGAGCAAGCCATTGGCACCAACGCCAGTGTTACCAGTATTCTCATGGACATTTGCTTTCCTCAGTATAGGGGTACAGGTACGTATGTGAAACTCCCGTCCCACAGACTCCATGCCTCTTCGGACGTCGTGGCTCCGGCCACATCGGGCGTAAGCGGCATGCCCATCTCAGAGTATCCAGTCCTGGGCCATATGTCACAACCCAGTCCAAACAACCTCTTTCGCATCTTGTTCTCCGAAGCCACTGCAATTTGTTCTCTGTACTCATTCGAGTAGAGCCAGGAACCATAATTGGTTCCCGCAACATTCTCGCCAAACCAGTCGTGCCAAGCATGTGTTACCTCATGTGCCAAGTACGCCAATGCGTTCCCCTCCAACCATCTTGGATCAGTGTCACCAGAGTCCCAGGCGTCAAACTCGCCGGGGAAGTAGATCGTGTTGCCTCCATAATCATACGCCGCCAGTCCGCCCTCCATCGAGCATTTGTCCTCCCTGCCGTCCAAGTCCTCAAGACAGAAGACCATGACACTATACGCAGGGTCCAACCACATGAGCGCTTGCAGACCCCAGAAGTAGGATTCCTGCCCCCCGGACAACTCCCAGCCAGTTCTCCCCACTCCCCAGCCTTCCGGAAATAACAGGTGGGCTTTCCCATCTTCTCCCTTGTATGGGCCACCGCCCGTGAGCCACTCAAACCAGTCTCCGATTCCGTCCTTGAACAGGAGGCTCCCACTGTTCCCACTATCATCTGTCCATGAGAACTGCACCATGCCATCGACGCTGGCGAGCGAGCCCGAGAACTTCCCACGAGGATCTACGCAGTTGGTCGCATTGTTTCCACAATACGCATACCAGTTCATCCCATCGCCGTAGCCGATGGGGTCGGTCTGGAGGAAGCGGCCGATGGTCGGGTTGTAGTAGCGGGCGCGGTAGTAGTAGAGGCCGGTCTCGGCGTCCAAGCGGCGGCCGGTGAACAGGAAGCGGTTGGGATGGTTTGGATCGGAGGCGGCCACCTGGCCATAGACGTCGTACTCGTAGACCTGGACCGTGTCGC
>CAZNSM010000407.1:0-2654 GCA_964575615.1 uncultured Pirellulales bacterium
TCGCGTACAGCAGCATCGACGGGATCAGCGACCGCGACTTCTGCGCCGAGTTCATCTTCGATTGCGCCCTGATCGGCGCGCACCTGTCGCGTTTCGCGGAGGACTGGATTCTGTTCTCCTCGAACGAATTCGATTTCATCCGGATCGACGACGCGTTTTGCACGTCGTCGAGCATGATGCCGCAGAAGCGCAATCCCGACGTGCTGGAACTGATGCGAGGCAAGACGGGCTCGCTGTACGGCGCGCTCGTCGGCATGCTCACGATTCTTAAAGGCCAGCCGTCGGGCTACAACCGCGATTTGCAGGAGGACAAGATCCACCTGTTCGCTGCCGCCGACACGGTCCGCGCTTCGCTGGAGATGGCCCGCGCGGTGGTGGCGCACACGCAGTTCAAGACCGCCCGGATCGCCGCCGGCCTGGACGCCGGCTTCCTCGACGCCACGGCGCTGGCGGAGTACCTGGTGGGCAAGGGCGTTCCGTTCCGCCAGGCCCACGGCATCGTCGGGTCGCTCGTGTCGCTGTGCGAGAAGGAAGGCCGGCCCTTGTCGGATGTGCCGATGGAGACGTTCCAGGAGCACTGCCCGCAGATCGACACGGACGTGTATGAGTATCTCGGGGCGCGTCACGTGGTCGAGCGTTACGCGTCGGCCGGTGCGGCGGGGCCCGAGCAGGTCAAGGACCGCATCGCCTACTGGAAGAAGCATCTCGCCGAACGATGAGACCGCACGAAGACGACATCACGGCGTGGTTCCGGCAGCAGAGCCGCATCGATCCGTCGGCGTTTCCCATCGGCATCGGAGACGACATGGCGGAGGTCTGTCTCAATGAGACCGCGTCGGTCCTGATCACCACCGACATGCTCCTCGACGGCTCGCATTTCGATCTGAAGACCGCGACCCTCGAACAGGTGGGCTACAAGGCTATGGCCGCCAGTCTGAGCGACTGCGCTGCCATGGCGACCGTGCCGCTGGCGGCGGTCGTGGCGGTGGCGCTGCCGCCCGGGTTTGGGGCGCGCTGGCTCAAGGAGCTCCACGCCGGGATTACCCGCGCGGCCGAGAAATACGACTGCCCGCTCATCGGAGGGGACATCACGTCGTGGCGTCACGATCATCCGTTCGCGGTGAATGTCACCATGCTCAGCCGGTGGTCGACGAACCCCCCGGTGCGGCGAAATGGCGCCAAGGTCGGCGATGCCGTCTGCGTGACCGGCTCGCTCGGCGGCTCGCTGCTGCGAAAGCACCTGGAGTTTGAGCCTCGGATTCGGGAGGCCCTGCGCATGGCGCAGACGGTGACGCTGCACTCGATGATGGACATCAGCGACGGTCTGAGCACGGACCTCAATCGGATCTGCGAGCAGAGCGGCGTCGGCGCGATCGTCGATGCGGCCGACATCCCGATTTCTGAGGATGCCAGGACCCTGGCCGATCCGCTCGCGGCGGCGCTGCACGATGGAGAGGACTTCGAGTTGCTCTTCACCCTGTCACTCGACGATTGGACGCGGCTGTCGCAGACGTGGGACGACCCGACGCCGATCATGCGAGTCGGCCAAATCGTCGAGGGTGCGGGGATGCAACTTCGCATGCCGGATGGGCAGTCCGTTGAGCTGATGCCCGGAGGGTATGACCATTTGAGCGGGTCCGAATCAGGGCGCAGAATGGAGAGACCGACATGAAGCACGCAGACAAAACGCACCGAGTCGTTGTTGGAGCACTAATTGTCCTGTTGTCCAGCCTCGTTTGCGGCGGGGCGGAACATCTGGATCGCGGGCTGGTCGCCGTGCCGCGCGAAGATGGATCGGTCTTTCTCAGTTGGCGGCTGCTGGCGACGGATACCGAGCAGACGTGCTTTGCGCTCGTTCGCATAGAGGGCTCGGCATCCGAGGTCCGGCTCACAGAGACGCCGCAGCGATTGACGAATCTCATCGACAAGGGCGCGTGGGGTCCGGCGGCGTCCGAGCGGCGCTACGAGCTTCGCGTGTACGCGCAAGAAGGCGCGCCTGTCCAGGAAACCGCCGACGTCACGATCCGGAAGGACGCGCCGCCCTACATCCGCATTCCGCTGGCGGGCGACTACGACTTCCAGAAGGTGGGCATCGGCGACCTCGACGGCGACGGCTCGCTCGAATTCGTCATCAAGCAGCCGAACTTCAACACCGACCCCTATCAGCGGCCGGGCTACTGGAAGCCCAGCACCACCACCTACAAGATCGAGGCCTACCGTCAGGACGGCACGCTCCTGTGGCGCCACGACATGGGCTGGTCGATCGAGGCGGGCATCTGGTACTCGCCGTGGTTGGTTTACGATGTGGATGGTGACGGCAAGGCGGAGGTCTACTGCAAGGCGGGCGAAGGCGACCCGCGCGACGAGAAGGGCCTCGTGCAGACCGGTCCCGAATACCTGGTCAAGCTCGATGGCCAGACCGGACGCATCGTGGCCAGGACCGACTGGCTCAGCCGGGATGGGTACCCCGACTACAACTATTACTGTCGCAACTTCCTGACCGTTGCGTATCTGGACGGAAAGACAGCCTCGCTGATCGTGCAGCGGGGCACGTACAACCTGATCAAGGTTCAGGCCCTCGACAAGGACCTCCGCCGGCTGTGGTATTGGGACTCGACGCAGGAGCAGGCGAAGTATTCCGGGCAGGGTTCGCA
>CAZNSM010000408.1:0-2561 GCA_964575615.1 uncultured Pirellulales bacterium
TCGATCGCGAAGAATGAATCCCTCGGGGCCTGTGTCTGTTCGCAGACACAGGCCCTGCCCTTCTCCGGGGCGGATCGGCCAGGACTTGGGCTTGTGGCAGCAGGAATCCTGTTGAATGATGTGCTCGGACTTGCTATAAATGAAGGGCTAGGAGCGTGGGCTCCGCAAACGGTCGATGGGGAAGCGGCATCGACACGCCGAGGCTGAGCAACGGCGTGGAATTGGGTTTGTATCTATTCGGAGGACAGAGACATGACACGCTTGGCCACAATCTGTATCGCGTCCTTTTGCCTCGGCCTGATGCTGGCCGGACACAGCCACGGGGCGATTGACCCTGACACCATTCTCGGGGCATGGCTCCTCGACGAGGGAAACGGTGATTTCACGGAGGATGCCTCCGGCAACAGCAATGACGGCACGCTCATGGGCTCGCCGGCCTGGATCAACGGTCGATCCGGCAGCGCCTTGGGGTTCAACGGATCCTCGACGTACGTCAACTGCGGCAACGCCGAGATGCTGAACGTCAACGTGTTCTCTGTTTCTTTCTGGTGCAATATCCCCGCCACACAGGGATGGAACCATATGATCTCACGGGGTCAGCATGTGGCCAGCGGCACCCCCGGGTCGGTCAACTGGGGTGTCATGATGTATGAGAACCAGGCGACCATCCTGTATGAGACGTTCAACAACACCGGGTGGGTGGGGATCAACACCCCTACGACCCTCAACGAATGGCATCATATCGTTGCCACGTTTGACGGGACTGCGATGCAGCTCTACCACGACGGTCGGCTGGCGGCCAGCAACGCAAATGCAGGCATTCTGCTCGACGCCAGTCGAAACTTCCTGATCGGCGCCCGATCGGACGCCGGTGCTGCGGGGGGCTTTTTCAACGGCAGCCTCGACGAAGTGGGCTACTTCAACGCGGTCGTTGCCGAAGAGGACGTTCAGACGATCATGACCAAGGGACTTGCGGAAGTCCTGGGCGGTTCGGTGGTAGCAACCGAACCCCGACCGGCGAACGGCCAGACCGACGTGTCGCGAGATCCGGTGCTGAGTTGGACGCCGGGCGATTTCGCCGCCACGCACAAGGTCTACCTCAGTGACAACGTCAGCGATGTCAGTAGCGGAGCCCCCGGCGCTCTGATCGCCGATGGCATTACGGAGCCTAAGGTTGCCCCCGGGCGTCTACCGTACGAAACGACCTACTACTGGCGTGTGGATGAGGTCAATTCGGCGCCCGACTACAGCGTCTTCGAAGGCGTTCTCTGGAGTTTTACAGTCGAACCGTTTGCGTATCCGATTACCGGGGTGACCGCCACGAGCAACGCGGTCTCCGACCCCACAGCGGGTCCACAGAACACCGTCAACGGTTCCGGCCTGAACGCCAATGACCAGCATTCCATCGAGGCCGCCGACATGTGGCTGACCGCCCCCGGCCAGGAATCCGTGTACATCCAGTACGAATTCGACCAGGTCTACAAGCTCCATGAGATGCTCGTCTGGAACTACAACGTCCAGTTCGAGCTGATCCTCGGTTTCGGCCTCAAGGACGTGACCGTCGAGTATTCCGAGAACGGAGCGGACTGGGTGGCTCTGGGCGATGTTGAACTCGCCCGAGGCACTGCGGCCGCAACGTACGGGGCAAATACAACGGTGGATCTTGGCGGTGTGGCCGCCAGGTACATTCGCCTGAACGTCAAGAGCGGCTACGGGGTTCTGGGCCAGTTCGGTCTCAGCGAGGTGCGTTTCTACTCCCTGCCCGTGAACCCGCGCGAGCCTCAGCCAGCCGACGGCGCCACCAATGTCGATCCGGCGACGGCGACCCTGAGTTGGCGAGCGGGCCGAGAGGCGGCGTCTCACGAGATTCACCTGGGAACCGATCCGGACAACCTGCCGACGGTCGGCTCGGTGAGCGAGGCGAGCTATGCCCCCGCTGAGGTGGGGTTCGGGCGCACCTACTATTGGCAGATTGTCGAAGTCAACGAAGCGGAGGCCGTCCCCGCCTGGACCGGCGAGGTGTGGAGTTTCTCGACCCAGGAATTCGAGCTGATCGAAGGCTTCGAGACGTATGACGATGACATCGATGCCGGCACGACGATTTTCGGCACCTGGCTCGATGGCTGGGTCAACGAAACCGGCTCCACCGTCGGCTACCTCGATGCGCCGTTTGCCGAGCAGCGAATCGTCCGCACCGGCCGCCAGTCGATGCCGCTGACGTACGACAACACGGCCGCGCCGTTCTACTCCGAGGCCGAGAGACAATTCGAGACGGCCCAGAGCTGGACGGCCAGCGGGGCCGACACCCTCGTGCTGTACGTGCGCGGGAATCCGCCCGTTTTCCTGGAGCAGGCCGACGGCACGATCTTCATGGGCAGCACCGGCGGCGACATCTGGGACAACGCGGATGCCTTCCGCCTCGCGTACAAGCGGCTGGCCGGAAACGGCTCCATCGTTGCACGGGTTGACGACCTTGCCAACACCAGCGCCTGGGCCAAGGGCGGCGTGATGATCCGCGAGACCCTCGATCCGGGCTCGAAGCACGCCATGGTGGTGGTCAC
>CAZNSM010000409.1:0-2559 GCA_964575615.1 uncultured Pirellulales bacterium
AAGAGCGGCTTGCGGGAGCCTGCAGTGACCCCGGGGGATAGCAGGAGACCTTGTATTCACCTACGTAGGAGCGTGTGCAGGCGATGAGAAGAGAGAAACGCCGGGGAAAAATAACGCTGTTTGCCCCGCTCGGTATGCCACGGGCACAGAGCGAGTTCGGCGAGGCCAAGGTATGGTACCATACGCCATTCCTTATCCTGAGCATTCTACTGGCTTTGGGCCCGATGGCATATGTGCAGATTGCCATTGCCCGAGGGCACGTTGCCAGGAATAGCCTGTGGTTCTTCATTGTGGTTCCTTACTTGTGCCTGTTTCTCATGGCAGCTGTTGTGGCGGTCGCTATGTGGTTTCCGTTATCTCCCAGCTTCACGTTGGTGTGGGTTGGCATGAGAAGGAGAGCGACCCTTCTCAGTACTATAGGATTGTCTGCTGCTGTGCTTGCTTTGGGCCAAGTGCTCTCATCGCTGTTTGACGGCGGCCATGCCCTCGTTCGCCCAGCATTGCTCTCGCCCCCATTCGAGACGGTCTTTATGATTGCCCTCGTATTTCGGCAGATTCTTGTATCGCCTTTTGTTGAGGAGGTATTTTGGAGAGGATATGTACAGACTTACTTCCAGAGAATCATGAAAGAGCCGATGGCGGTCATTGTGCAGGCCCTTGTGTTTGCTGCGATTCACGTGCAAGACCTGAGCCGTACACTTACGCTCTTTCTGTTCGGAGTGACCCTTGGCATCTGGCGATGGCGAAAAGGGACACTGGTACCTCTAATTGTTGCCCACGTCGCCTGGAATTCCGCATGGTGGGTCCAATACTGGCACGTCCATTCAGAGTTGCAGAAGATCGATAGAAAGTATGACTACCGACCGGATTTGAAGGATGTGGTGAATCCCATGCACATTCCACAATGTGAGAATGCATGGCCCGAATACGAGCGAGCATTCGCTCTCTTCGTGGAGCCATCTTCTGAACTGAGTGTCCCTGATCTGCAGATGTGGCCGAAGGACCTCTCCAGCGGAAAGCTAGACGCACTACGCGCCTGGATTGCCGCGAATGAGCAAGCCTTTGGAGCAGTTGAGCGAGGAGGCTCTAAGACGTATTGTCTGCGTGATTACACGAGTATGCCTTTTCAGGAGATTGTGGCAGTGCCGTCTGGTAGGAGGGCCGTGTCGTTGTCATATGCCTTGCTGGCGAGCGCCAAGACGGGTTTCATTGAGGATCGTCATCACCAAGCGGTTTCGGATATAGTGACATGTTACCGGTTTGGTCAGCATTTCATGGGGCCAAAGCCAATCAACGAAATTGGGGTGGGGCTGCTTGTCCAACGACAAGCAACCAGAGCGGCGATCCAGATTGTGGCCCACGCACGTGCGGAGGAGTCGTTTCTCATCGCGTTCCGCAAAGCGCTCCTGATAGCCTATGAGACTGCCCCGGTTCTTGTTGATTTCTCTGGTCAGAGAATTGTAATTCAGGAGGTCATTCAGGGACTGTTTATGGACGACGGCGAGGGAGATGGGCGTATGCCCAAGGCCGTTGTGAACGAACTTCTGACCTTTCCGTCGTATTCGCGCCATGGACGGAAGGCGTTAGAGCAACTGCGCCGCAAGCAAACCATACACTTGCTGGATGAGGTCTTCGCATATTTGGACTCGATCAGAGGCTGTACGCCTATCGAAATATACTCGCCGGGTGTATCGCTTGGTGATCAGATATCAAGAATTGCCCACGAGAATCCTGTCCTGATGGAGAATATGGCCAGATTCGAACCGTACTATCATCAAGCCCACCGTAACAAGGCCGCCACGGATGGTCTGGTCGTCGCCATCGATATCCTACGATACTGCCTGAAGAAGGGGCATCCACCAGATGAACTCAGGGAACTCGTTGAGGAGCAGTACTTGGACGCACTTCCTTCCGATCCATTCAGTGGAGTCTCTCTTGTGTATAGGAGAACCACGGATGATTTCGTGCTGTACAGTCTAGGCCCGGATTTCCGTGATGACGGCGGGAGCAGGAGCAGCGACGCTGATGATGAGGTCGGGGGTGACGATTTGCTCTGGCCCATACAAACATACTAACGGGGACGGACAGAACATATGGTCGATAGATGACAAATACCGCGGCCAGGCGGGTGATGCAGGACGGGTGGCGCATTAACAGGAACAACTTCGGGGCCAGAACAACTTCGGGGTCAGCTAGCATGAAAGGCAGAAGCTCCTGGCGGCTATAATAGCCGCGAGAGGGGTTCAGACGAAAGGAGGTTCTGCCATGTACTACGCAGGGATTGATTACCACAAACGCTATTCGGTGATCAGCATCCAGGGACTAACGGGGACGGACCCCATTATATGATCGATAGATGACGAACATGGCAGACGGATAGGTAATGGAAGTTCGGCGTGTAGCGAGCGGCTCGTTGCTGGATGGTGTGCTTCAGGACCGGATCAGCGGGGAGGTGGACTGGCAGCAGAAGTCGTACCCGCTGGGCGGGGACGGGACGCACGCCCTGGTCTGGGTGTACAGCAAGGACAGCGGCAGCGAGAGCGGCTCCGATCGGGGCTG
>CAZNSM010000410.1:0-2497 GCA_964575615.1 uncultured Pirellulales bacterium
GGGCGGCAGTCTCCATCATCCGCTCCATCGCGGTCCGCCCGCGCACAGTGTACGTCTCGAGCCCCCAGAGGACCAGAGCCAGCGCCGCTATCACAACGCCGACCGCCGCGACGGCGAATCCCGCCACGGCGGCGGTCCGGCGGTCCGGATCGCCCGGCGGCACCTCGGGGACATACTCGGTCCCCAGACGGCTGTTATCGATCCCCTCCAACCGGCCGACGCAGTAGACGTCGTATTCGTGCGCCCCGAAGAACGCGCCCAAGCCCGCCATGATCAGGCCGGCAACCAGGAGGTACTCACGCAGGAGAAACTCCCTGGGCCTCTTCGCCGGCCGGGTCGCTCGCTCCCGCCACGGAGCCTTGGCTCGTCGGTATTTCCGGATGCCGGTCATGGAGCCTCATACCGTGACGCTGTCTGCTTGCGTCTCGGACACAGCCTTGGATTGGGTCTGCTCGGCCGGCGTTCTGCGAAGGCGCCAGAGCAGATACAAGAAGACGCAGACGGCAAGGATGTTCACGCCGTACCCCGGCGCGGATATCAACTTGCCTGCCGGCACCGCCTGGCCCAGAATCAGCAGCGAGGTGCTCCCGATCCCACTCTCCACGACCCAGGTCCGGCCCCACGAGCCGGCGGTAATCTGAAGGCCGCAGACGAATCGGTAGGTCACGATCGACGAGACGACCACGGGAATCTGGAACGCCTGACAAACGGCCGACCACTTGATCCCGCGCCGCGTCCCCTCCGCCAGCAGCACGCCAGCCACTATGGCGAACACGGAAAGGCCGACGTACACACCGAAGGGAAACCACCACCCGCTGTGCCCCTCCCGGGCCCACGGCTGCGCGGCCAACAACATCACCATGCCCGTGGCCCCCCCGCCGATCTCCAGGATCGCCACAATCCGCCGCATCCACCGGTTCATGTCATACTCCTCAAGAACGCATCGTCAATCATGTGAGTCTCCAGTCCTCGGGGCCACGCCGGGTCCTTGCGGCCGCCGAAGCCCGATGCGATCGCGGCGATCATCGGGCCGGGCCGGATGGGAGGGTGAATTGCCTGCCGTTGATCTCCACGACCGCCTGTCTCTTGTCCCAACTGGCGTCCAGGAGTGTCACGCCGTTCTTCGATTCGCCCCTGGCGAGCATCATGCTTTTACCGGTCTCGACATTCCTGAAAAAGACCATCACCGGCATGTTCGGGTCCGCGCCGCCGCCAAACCCGGACAATTGCCAGGGCATGCCCAGGTTCTGCACGGGTCCGGGCGAGACGTAGCTCGGGTACAGCGAGGCGGGCGGCGCGATGTCCTGCTCGGCGTAGCCGGTCTTGCCGCTGCCCCACCGGCCTCTTGCCCATTGTCCGTCGCTGCACTGGTAATAATATACGCTGCCATCGTCGCTGTTGTAGAGCCACACGATGTCACCGTCGCCCCAGGCCCAGTAAATGCTGTGGACGCCGTCAAACTTGTCCTCCGCGTCCCGATAGACAACCTGGCCGTTCGGGTCCGAGATGGTGACGTGCCAATAGGGAAAGCCGTATCCCAGCGGTCCCTTCTGCGTCTTCGACCGCTCGATCGGCACCGTGAGCACATATCTGCCGCTGGGCGAGGTCGCGCGCGATTGCTGGTTGGGCTTCTCGGTCCTGGCCGAGTCGGCCTCCGGCAGGATGAACGGGCCGGCCGCGACCAGCGCCGCCAGCAGCGCCGGCACCGAAGCGCCGCCCAGCGAAACGGCCTTGAGCCAACCCCATCGCTTGCGCCGCCCGAGCAGAAAGAGCACGGCAAAGACGACCAGCGACACGACGAGCAGCACGCCGTAAATCAGCCCCGCTGGAGCGATCAGCCATCCGAGGATCGACGTGTACATATAGACGATCCCGAACAGGCACATCATCCCCATCGCCGCCACACCAAACAGCACAGCGTACAGAATCCACCGAACCGGTCGATATCCGGCGCCTGGGGTCTTCTCGTTCTTCATCTTTGCTCCTTCGCGGCCGTGGCCTTCTCCATCACGGACCTGCTGTGGTGCGCATGAATTCGAGGCCCTTGTGGGTCAGGGCGGCGCCGGCGTCGGTGACGCCGATGAGCCGCAGGCGAACCAGGATGCCCACGATGCGGCCATGAACGGCGTCGCCGGCCATCGCGCGGTCCGGATCGGCCGCCAGCTTGCAGAGCAGCCAGGCGCCCAGCCGGACTTCGTCACCCTTCGGCGGCACCCACAGCCAGGAACTGCCGAAGACCTGCCCGTACGCCGTCACAATGAACCCCGAGACCACGAGGATCAGGGCGAAAAAGAAGTTCTCGCCCTCCGGCATCTGCGTGATGTCGTCCGGCAGCCTCACCTGCCCGATCAGTCCGAGGACGACCAGACCGCACACTGCGTAGGCCAACGCAAAACCCAAGGGATGGGACTGCGGCCACGGCGTGACGTATGTCGCCGCCAGCAGAACCCCAAAGAGCGCCACGCCGGCGATCCATGCCGCCTCGAACTGGAACTCG
>CAZNSM010000411.1:0-2495 GCA_964575615.1 uncultured Pirellulales bacterium
CGGTTGACGCCCACGAGGATCACCACCGTCAGGATCGCCATCTTGACGCCCAGCCAGGGGTGGCCCAGTCCCACGATCACGCCGATGGCCGCCAGAATCCAGATGGCCGAAGCAGATGTCACACCCACCACGCTCCCATTCTTGGCCAGCATGACCCCGGCGCCGAGAAAACCGATCCCGGTGATGACCTGCCCGACGATGCGGGATGGATCGGTCGCCTCGTTGAACACGCTGGCCGACATGGCGATGAAGATGTACGTCCCGATGCAGATCAACGAACTCGTTCGCACACCGACCGGCTTGCCCTGCAACTGCCTTTCCAGTCCGATAAAGAAGGCCGCCAGAAAACAGCAAAGCAGCGATTCCCAACTCAGCGGGCTGATCGTGAGCAAATCCATGCAACTCCCAGTTTCCCGTGCGGCGTGTGGCCGACCCCAAACCCTCGGGCCCGATGCAGACACCCTGCGCCGGCGCCTGTTTGCGAGGGCGAATCCTGATTCGCCCCTACGCGGGTATATCGGCTATGGGAGGTCGGCGATATTGTTTTTTGGCTCCCCCACGAGGTAGATGCGGTTCTTGCCGCTGCGTTTGGCCTCGAGCAGGGCCGCATCGGCCCGCTCGAAAAGCTCCTGGACGGTGGTCCCGTCGCGCGGGAACCGGGCCAGCGCTCCGCTGATGGTCAGCGTGCCCCGTCCTTCCGGACCCAGCAGGTTCAGTTCCGCGTGGCCGAATTCGCTCTGGAACCGCTTGGCGACGAAGACCGGCTCGCTGGGATGTTCGGCCTCGGCGTGCCGCCGGTCCCGGGCGGTCTCGCACCCGGCGCAACGCGGATCGTCCCAGAACACCACCGCGAACTCGTCGCCGCCGATGCGCCCGACCACGTCGTGGGGCCGGCAGCAGCGGCGCATCAGGATAGCCGCCTGCTTGAGGATCTCGTCGCCGGTGGCATGGCCATAGTCGTCGTTGTAGTGCTTGAAGTTGTCGATGTCGAACAGCAGCAGCGTAACGCGTCCGGCGCTGCGGCGGGCCCGCTCGATGATCTGCCGGGCGAACTCGCGGATGTATCGGCGGTTCTTCAGTCCCGTCAGGTCATCCGTGGTGGCCAGCCGTTCGAGATGCCGCATCCGTTTCTCGACCCCTGCCGGCATGAAATCGCCCTGCGACCACGCCGCCGCCGGGACCGATTTCGTCGCCAGGACAGACCCGAAGCTGGCCAGGGTCATCGGGCAGACCCGATATGCATCGGCTGCCTTTTCCTCGCTGGGGGCGCTCTGCACCAGATGGCGGGCCACCGGCTCGTCGTACATCTGTGCCAGCAGGACGATCGGCGCGGCCGTCGCTTTGCGGAGGGCCCTCAGCACGGGACGCAACTGGCCCAGCAGGCCGTTCATCACCACGCCGACGGCATCGTAGCCGCCTCGGGCCGCCGCATCGATCGCCTCCAGAAGGTTCGTCCTCACGTCGCACGGGTAGCGTTCCACGCGTTCGGCGTCGAGAAACGCCTTGCGAATGTCGCCGACCAGCAGGACTTTGTCCCGTCCCGGCGTCCGCGTCAGGGAATCCCCCGTGCTACTCATCGATTTCCTGCCCCAATAACGCGTTCAGCTCGGCCTCGCTGGCGCGGCACTCCTCGTCCAGGCAAACCATCGCCTCGGACGCCGGGCAGCCGGCGCTGGTCAACCACGCGTCGAGAACACCCTTGATTTCACTCGTCGCGCCGACGAGGAACACACCCATGCGAAGGGCCGACGGGACCACGTTTGGCTCGATCGGCGCTGTAGCCTCCAGCAGGGCACAGCACCGCGCACCGTGGCGGGCCGCGATGGCGAAGAAACGACGGTCCTCCTTCGTCAGCTCTTCCAGCCGACCGACCACCAGAATGCACCGGTCCTGTAGCAAGGCCACCTCGGCCACCGCCGCATAGACGTCGTCACACCGCCGCTCGTCCAGCTCGTACTCGGCCGCCAGGCGGGCGGTCGCGGTCGCCAGCGCATCGTGCGCAGCAGCCACCACGACGACCAACCGATGACGTCCAGGACCACCTTCCACCATCGATACAACTCCCCTGCCTGCCCTGCCCGGATGGCCAGGACGCACCCGTCCGCCGCAGGCGGACAGCAACACCCCGAGGCGTTGCCCGATGTAGGATGGGCTTTAGCCCATGCGGCCGATACAGCATGGGATGAAGCCCATCCTACTCCTACGAACGGTGGGCCACCCTACCTCCCCCATCTTAGCAGAACCCGCGCGGAAGTCAAATCGAACGTTTGCCCCGCCAAACAAATCACCCCACTCATCGCCACCACGGTCGTACCGACGCCATTTCCTGGTCGGGCGCTTGACAATATCGTGCCGGCGCAGTAGGCTGGTTCCGGCGTGATCGGAGGACTCATGCGGACAGAGGATGCGACAATCCGGCTGCCAAACCCAACGGCGCTGGCGGCGGCCTGCGACAGCGATCTGTCGTTCACGACGGGTGGCGACGCCGAGTGGTT
>CAZNSM010000412.1:0-2470 GCA_964575615.1 uncultured Pirellulales bacterium
TCGCCTCCGCCCGGATTCGCTGCAACTCGGCGCCCGACAGCGACGCGAGAACATCATCGGGGATGTCGAGGTCGCGACGCAACGCATCCAGCGTGGGACACGGACCGCCCGGTGCCGGGTCCGGCGCCTCCGTGGAGAATCGTCTCCGCCCTGGTTCGCGACGGCGAATCTTGTCGTATACGTCGCCCTGGAGCAGACTGCGCAAATCGCGAGGGGATTCGCTCTGCGCTTGGGGCGATGGGGTCACGTCGTCACCATTGATGGGAGAATCCGCATACTTGGGGAAGATGATCGCAGAAGTCGGACACATCCGCGCGCACGCCGGGCAGTTCGTCTTGCAGCCTGCCGGGTTCTGCACCTCCACGCGGCCGTCTTTCGAAAGGCCGTATACACCGAACAGGCAGAAATTCATGCACTGCTTGCAGTTCCTGCACCGGTCGTAGTCGATCACCGGAAACCAAGGGACCCAGCCGTCTTCGGGTGGCAGCCTCAACTCCGCAGGAGTTGGGGATGGCTCAGAGAACTCTCTATCCCCAAGCTGCGTTTGAGGCTGCCACACGGCCCGACCGTCGAGGATTGCAGCCTGGATCTCCTCGGCCGACTGGGTTCGCATGTTGAACAGGCGCGTTCGCCCGAGGTCCAACGGCGCCCCGGCGGCTTCGAACAGCCATCGAATCGCCCGCGGAAAGCAGGCGACGATCGACAGCGGTTCGGCCTGCGTCCAGTGCCGCAATCTCGGATGCCGGTTGGCCGCCATGCCACACAGATCGGCCACCGCTTCCACGACAATGCCGGCGTCGCGAAGAGAATTGAACACCCGCTCCTTCACATCGCCGGGAATCGTCTCGTAATAGGTGCAGCTACAAAATACCACGTGCGGCCGCTTTTCGGTTTGCCTTGCTGTCATTGGATTCCTGCCCTGCCTTACCGTCTATTGCCCTGCGCCGGGTAGGGGCGAATAATTACCCGCCCGTACGGGCACCACCAGCCGCGTGGTGCGTTGTGACGCTCGACTATACCCCATGCCGCCCTGTGTAGTTCGCTCTTACCGCGATCTGCCGCGAAAAGCCACGCGCAAGCCGTCCGGGCACAACGCGCGGGCCCGCCCGCTTGCGCTACGATCCGGAGCGGATATCGTAGACCAGCAGCACATCGCCGTGGCGGACGTAGAGTCTGCCGTTGGCGATGGTCGGATGGGCCCAGTGCTCGTTGGTCCCGGCCGAGACCGTGAACTGCCCCGTCGGCTTGTATCCCTCTGGGCTCGGCGGCACCAGAATCACCGTCCCATCCTGGGCGTAGACGTAGAGCATGCCATCGGCGGCCACGACCACACCCATTCTGGTGGCCGGAGCGTTCCACTTCACCTCGCCTGTCTTCCAGTCCAGGCAGACGAGGCCCCGGTTGCCGCTCTGCGCAGTCCCGTAAATGCAGCCATCGAGCAGGACGGTGCCCTGCATCTGGCAATCCAGCGTCTTGTCCGTCCACTTGGCGGCCGCGTCCATCTGGGCCAACGACAGCATCGCACCGCCCGTGCCCATCCCCGATGCGACGTAGACCATTCCGTCGGCGTAGAGCGGCGGATTCGGCTGAACCCCGGCGCGGTGCGGGTACTCGTGCTGCCAGACGACCTCGCCCGAGGCGGCATCGACGGCAACCACGCCGTTCGCCAGCATCGTCAGCACCAGTCTGCGACCGTCGTGGCTGACCAGCCTGGCGGAGCAGTACCCCGACGGCTGACCGAGTCCCTTGGTCTGCCAGACTGTCTCGCCGGTCTCCCGGTCCAGAGCGACCAGCGACGCGTCGGGGCCGCCCGGCGTGCAGATGACCTTGCGTCCATCGACGAGAACGCACTCAGCGAAGCCGAATCTCGCCTTCTCGCCGCCGAACCGCTCCAGCAGATCGACGGTCTTGAGCACCTGTCCCGTGTTCGCGTCGAAGATGACCAGCCTGGTGAAGCCGGTCATCATGAAGACCCGGCCGCCATCCACCGTCGGCGTGCCGCGTGTTCCCGTCGGAGCGGGGCCCTCCTTGACGAATTCCGGGCCATAGGCCACCTTCCACTTCCGCGAGCCGTCCTCTCCGAAAGCAAACAGCACCCCTTGGTTCTCGTTGTCCATGCCGGTCACATAGACGGTCCCATCGACAACAACCGCCGAAGAGTAGCCTGGGCCGAGCCCATCAGCGGACCAGGCAAGTTTCGGCCCACCCTCCGGCCACTGCTTGAGCAGGCCCGTCTCCGGAAATACCCCATCCCCTGCCGGCCCACGAAATCGAGGGCAGTCCGCCGCTTGAGCCGCCACGGCCAGTATCAAGACCCCTGTGACCATCCCAACCACCGTCGTCCTATTCATGATCTGCCTCCTTTCTTCCCGGCAAGTATACCATTCTCGCCGGCCCGCAGACAACCTCACGCCCATCGAGTGCCGCCGGACCGTCGTCTTGACCGGGCCGGCTTGCTGTGCCTACAATC
>CAZNSM010000413.1:0-2437 GCA_964575615.1 uncultured Pirellulales bacterium
CCCCGCCCGTCGTCCCCGACGCCAACGGCCGCTACCCTGTCGCCATCCCCGGCCAGACCACCGTCCTCTGAAAACGGCCCACGACGAGGATTCACAGATACTCCGAATATTGGGGATGGCCACATTGGTGGCGGCCCCAAATATGCGTACATAACTGCCTTTATATAAAGTATTTGTGTTTATTCCGGGTTTCGTCCAAGACATGGCCCTTGACAAAGTATATATATCTATGTATACTTTCTTTTGAATATCAAGTGTTTTCGAGCAAATGACGATGATGTACCCCTGGAGGCTGCGTTATGGCCTTGGTTGAAAAGAAGCTGTTTAAGCATGGGGGAAGCTGGGCTATTGACTTGCCCATGCGATTCGCCAAGGAGCTTAAGGAGATGAGCGTCGTAATCGAAGAAACGCCACAGGGCTTCCTTATCAAGCCCAAGACCGAGCTGGACGCTATGGAGGCGGACCCTCTTTTCCAGCGGTTCGTAGAGGCCATTGCCATGGATGCCATGAAGCATCCTGAGAAACTGCGCGACGCCCGCGACGTTTGGGACGATGAGTGGGCGGATTTGCTCGAAGGGGTAGACGTTGACGAAGCATAGGTATCTGCTCAAATACCACATGCTCTACTATCGACGAATTGAGGCTCTCAAAGAACAAGTGAAGGAGCTTCGAGCCCGCCTGACCGAGGCTGAATACTCCCAGCATGAAGTCGTCAAATTCGCAGCTCGTGTTCGAAAGGCCGATCAAACCATCATTCCCCAGGACCCTGACAGAAAAGACTATCGGTTGTCAGGAATACTCCGCAAATATCGACGCTACAAACAAGGGTTGCAGCGGTATCGTCTGTTCTTCTGCTTTTCCAATACGCCGCCGATCATTCTGTACCTCTATCTGAATGACGAGAAGCACCTTCGCAAAGATGGTGACAAGAATGATCCCTATGTGGAGTTCCAGCGATTGGTGAACAGGGGCTTGTTCTCGCACGATCCTTCCGCTGCGAGCATCCAGCAGTGGATTCACGATGCAGCCACTTAGGGGCAGCCACATAATAAGTGGAGCCACTTCATCTCCAAACAGGTGCCTGTCCCTATCATTCCCGAGTATGGTGTCCCCCACATCTGGTCCCTCGTCTCCCAATTTTGTATTCTAAGGGCCCCTCTGAAAGGCATTGTCAAGCGCGTTCCGCTTGTGGGTCCCCTTTTTTCTCGTCAGCTCGAACGATTCAGAATCAGTCTTCTCTCAGTCGCTCACCGACACACGAACGGCCAGATCCCCGGCCCTCTAAACTGACCCAAGACGCTTGCCGTCACCCCTTACGGAGAGCAGCCGGGGAAAAGGGAAGCTCCTTGTACATTCGGTCTTCTGTCAACAACTGGTACGCAATACGGCACGTCCGTCGGGCCACAATCGTGATCGCCGTGTTCGCCTGCTTGCCGCGGTCGCGGTGGTGACGGTACAGACCTCCGAAGTAGGCTGAGCAGCCCACCGCCACCCAGGCGGCCTCGATGTACGCCCATTTGAGCCAGCGATTGCACTGCGGGACCATGCGGCCGGTACGGGTCTTGCCGCCGGAACTGTGGACCGTCGGGGACAGGCCGCTGTAGCTGGTGTAGTGCTGAGCGTCGCCGAACCGCGCGATCCCGTCGGTCTCCGTCGCGATCACATTGGCCAGGATCAAGGCGATCCCCGGCATGCTGGAGAGAACCTTGACCGCGCGATCCGTCTTGCCCTCTTTGCGGATCAGTCGCTCGTCGCCGGCAATCTGCTCGTCGAGGGCGTCCAGGACCTTGAGGTTCTGCTGAAGCAGGCTCTGGTCGGGTTCGGGCAGGAGGGCCTTCTCCAGGGCGGTCTTTCCCTTTCGACCGAACAGGTCCGTCACCTGCGGCATCGACAGATCGTGTTGATTGCCGAGAATCTTGTGCACGCGACATCGTAGGGCGGTTCGCGTCTTGACCCAGTACGACCGCTGACGGAGCACCTCCTTGCGACGCCGCGTTTCGGGATCGGGAATATGACAGGCCGGCACGACGACGTTCAGTCGCAGCAGCGTCGCCAGCGCGCGGGCGCTGATCTTGTCGGTCTTGATCTGGGCCTCGGCGATCAGCCGCACCTTGAAGGGATTGGCCAGCGTGATCGACGAGACGTTCTCGAGCGGCCCGAGGATGTCGTAGAGCCAACTCCAGTTCACCGTGGATTCATAGACTACGGCCACCGGCTCGCGATACTCCCTGAACAGCCTCTCAAACAACTCCGGGAAGGCATGGTCCACCCGTTGCTCCTGAACCGTCAGACCCTTCTCGTCCTGGATGCTGATCACCGAATAGCGTTTGTGGTAATCAATCCCTGCGTAGTACATGGCAGAACCTCCTTTCGTCTGAACCCCTCTCGCGGCTATTATAGCCGCCAGGAGCTTCTGCCTTTCATGCTAGTGTAATGT
>CAZNSM010000414.1:0-2435 GCA_964575615.1 uncultured Pirellulales bacterium
CTTGACACGACGAGCGCGATGTGCTAACAGGTGGAGGCGATTGCCCAAAGGCGCAGAACGAGCCCTTTGGTGCGACCCGGTGAACCAGCAGAAGCTTTCACGGGCGACTTGCTGGTTCACCCCCTTCTTCTCGCGCACACCATCTTCTCAATCCGTTCGGCACGCGCCGTCTATCATGGGGGTATGGCATTTCGAGCCAATGGCGTAACCTCCTTGTCAAGAAAACATAACCTGCCAATGTGCGAGACACGAGAGACCAGCGACGAGCGACGATCTAATAGTCCTTGCACTCTCTCATCCATTTCGGCCAGTCGTCGGGTTGGACGCCTCCGGCTTTGGTCCAGCGGTTCGCGCGGTTGAAGTCAGACGCCCACTTAAGGGTGTAGAGTTCCTTGAGGCCGACACTGCGGACGGACCAGTCGAGGAACATCCCGTTGACGCTCCGCCCATGCCGGTCCATGAGGAACATGTTCAGGCCCCCAGCGATGCCTGCACGCCACATTGGAGCCAACGCGCCGGGCTCGGTCATGCTCCGGTTGGACATCGGCATGGTCGAATCGAGCATGACGGGGATACTCGCCTGCTCTCGCAGCGAGAAGACGTTCAGGTTCGGTATCCGCAAAGCCCCCACCCTGAGGAAGGTCTCGGCTCGAAAGCCGCAGAACAGACTATGGTTGTATCCATAACTGCCGATAAAGGGAGGGGTCGGCGTAACCACCTGCCAGGCCTCGGTGGGCCACCCGGCGTACCCCTCGATCCGCACTCCGGCGGAAGCGATGAAGACCTCACTGAAACCCCCGTGCGCGCCCGGGACTGAGGGTCGGGTGGCCATCGGGCACAGGGCGATGCCCTTTGTGCCGAACCCGTGGAGGGCCGCGCGGTCTGCATTGGGGTCCGTGTCGCCGACGAAGGTTCCGCGCAACATCCACAAGGCCGAGTGGCCGGTGGGGTCGGAGGGAAAACGCCCCTCATGGGCCTCGGTGTAGGCGGACAGGGTCACCGCCCACTGGCGCAGGTTCGACTGGCACACCACGGTGCGCGCCTGGCGCCGCGCCCGGTGCAGCGCCGGGATCAGGATCGCCATCAGCAGCGCGATCACCGCAATGACGACCAGCAGCTCGATCAGTGTGAATGCCCGCTCGTTTTTGTTCCGCCCTTTCGCGCCCATGGCTTCCGTTCTCCTTCTCGCAAGCAGGTGTCCACGCCAGCCGCCCCGTCCCTTCTCGAATGGGCCGGTCGTGCTTCCGTCCAAAAGCGGAGTTCGCCAGTTCCTTTCGCCTCTGTCGCCCACGGCATCCGGCGTGGGCATCCCTGCGCCGGCCGGACCGCGTGCTCCAGGAACAGGCCCGGCTGACTGACGTCCTCGCTACATCGTCAAAGGTGCCATCATCGGTGTTTGGTTTCACCACCCCTCCGGCCCGGACCAGCACGACGGCCCGCGCCGGAATCCGCCTTGTCTACGCGCATGCAACATGCAGGCGTCCGTGTGGCCCCCAGTGTGGATGCTCTTTTTTGAAAAAAAAGAAAAGAAATATACCATCTTCTCAATCCGTTTGGCACGCGCCGTCTGTCATGGGGGTATGGCATTTCGAGCCAATGGCGTAACCTCCTTGTCAAGAAAACATAACCTGCCAATGTGCGAGACACGAGAGACCAGCGACGAGCGACGATCTAATAGTCCTTGCACTCTCTCATCCATTTCGGCCAGTCGCCAGGTTGGACGCCTCCGGCCTTCGTCCAGCGGTTCGCGCGGTCGAAGTCGGAGGCCCACTTAAGGGTATAGAGTTCCTTAAGGCCGACGCGGCGCACCGACCAGTCGAGGAACATGGCGTTAGTCGCTCTGTCGTGCCGGTCCATGACGAACTGGTTCAGGCCCGGGCCTCCGCCGACCCCGCCGCCGGGACCCATGGAATCGGCCCACTCCAGGCGGGGTAATGGCCCGGTCGCATCGAGCATGACGGGAATGCTCGCCTGCTCCCGCAGCGAGAGAATGTTCAGGTCGCGTATCTGGTCAGGCCGCGGACCGCGCTCGATGCGAAATGCCGTGAACAGGGCGCTGTTGTATCCGTAACTGCCCGCAAATCGCGGCTCCGGTGTGAGAATCTGCCAGGCGCCGGTGGACGTCCCGTTTAATCCCCTCATGTTCACGGGCATGCTGGGGGTAATCCCCCCTATGACGAAACCGCCAGAATTAGGATCTGCGGGCCGGGTCGCCATCGGGCACAGGGCAATGCCTCTCGTGTGGAACCCGTGAAGGGCCGCGTGGTCTGCATTGGGGTCCATGGCGCCGATGAACGTCCCGCGCAACAGCCACAGAGCGCCGAAACCGCCTGCGACGGAGGGGAGACGCCCCTCGTAATCCTGGGTGTAGGCGGCCAGCGTCATGGCCCACTGGCGCAGGTTGGACTGGCAGGCCACGGCCCTCGCCTGATTCC
>CAZNSM010000415.1:0-2426 GCA_964575615.1 uncultured Pirellulales bacterium
GCAGCGGTGATCGGCTGCGTTGGTCGCGCCGCCCGGGCCCAGGCGAACGCTTTCTTCAGCAGCATCAGCGACAGCTCGGCCTTGTTCTCGGGCTCGAACTTCACGTAAGCGGGATCGTTGCGGTTGTCGGGTTCGTTGAACAGGTCCCACGCGTAGATGCGCCGGTCCTTTCGGAAGTGGCCGACGACGCCCTTGACGTAGCCCTTGAGCTCATCGTGGCGGGCCGGATCGCGGAGGACCTCGACGCCGGGACTCTGGAGCCAGCCGGAATTGTGGATGTGCGGGATCGGCTCCGGCTGCGGCCCGACCTGCGGATAGGGGTCCCAGCAACCGTCGAGGAGCACAAATACCACGCCGATCTGATGGCGGTCGGCGATGTCGAGAAACGCCTCCATTCGATGGAGTATGCCTCGGGCGTGCTGCTTCCAGAGCAGATGGTGCAGATAGACGCGAACGCTGTTGAAGCCGAGCTTCTGCGCCCAAGCCAGCTCCCGGTCGATGGTCTCGGGGTCCCACGTGTCGAGCTGCCACATTTCGAGCGGATTGATCGCGGTGCTCGGCGTGAAATTGCAGCCCACCAGCCAAGGCATCCCGGCGTACCAGGCGTTGGCCTGCTCGACCGACCATCGCTCCGACGGCCCCGACGACAGCGAGGCGCAGCCGGCGGCGAACAACATTGACGCCAGGAGAACCAGTCCCGTTCGACACTTCATCGTCTTGCCTTCCCAAAAGTCACGGCGGCGCTCTACGCGGGTCGGTAAGAGAACCGGCTGAAGCGCGCCTCGCCCTGCCCCGAGGCGAACAGCGCCACGCGGAGCGCATCGAATCCGCCGAATACGTTGTGTTGGTAGCCCGAGGTGTCCCACGACCTCTCGAACTTGGTCCACCGCCCATCCGACGCGCGGAAGTACATCGCGACGTCGTGATGGTCGTTGACCAGGCGAAGCGCGCAGCGCCCGCCGTGCCCGGCCGGCAAGCCGATGGTCCCAACCGGTCCGCCCAGTGCGTAGGCGCTGGCGCCCTTGGCGCCCAGCGAAACGCCGGCATAGCACTGCGGGCTGTAGAACAGCAGCAGGCCCGCTTCAGCGCCCTTATCGACGGCGACCTCGACCTCCGCAACATAAGCGTGATCGCCCACTTTGCACGTCACGATGCGTCCTTCGCCCGGCGAGGCGCCCCTGGCTTCCAGATGCAGCATCCGTTCGGCCAGTCGATAGTGTCCTGCGGGGTTCTCGCCCCAGAACTGCCAGTGGACACCCAATTCGTGCGACGAGAAATCGTCGGAGCGCTCGATGCGAACGGGCTGCACCGGGCCGTTCGGTCGCGGAATCGGCCGGGCTCGGTCGATGCCTTGTCGCACGCGGAACCATCCATCCGGCGTCCATTCCAGAGGCTCCATCATGGTGTGGCGGCCGAGCGTGTAGTAGCCGTTCTCATAAGCGTGATAGATCAGCCACCAGGAACCGTCCGGCGCCTCGACGGCGGTCGCGTGTCCGCACGACCACCATTTCTCTTCGCGGCCGGAGGTGTGGACGATCGGGTTGTACGGCGAGTACTCCCAGGGCCCGATCGGCGTTCGCGAACGGGCATGCACGGTCATGTGTCCCGTCGGCGGTCCGGCGGTGCCGCCCTGGGCGACCAGCAGGTGGTAGTATCCATCGCGATAGAAGAGCTTCGGAGACTCCAGGCAGACGCACTCGATGTTCCAGTCCTCGGGGATCGGCCAGGGCTCGAACACCTTGCGAAGCGGTCCGGCGGTGGACAGGCCATCGGGGGCCAGCTCGACCGCGTAGCCGCCGGAGACGTGCAGATAGCGCTGCCCTTGTGGCGTAGCGATGTGACCGGGGTCGATGTGCGGCAGATCGAGCTTGTGCGGCCGGCTCCACGGGCCCTCGATCCGGTCGGCGACGATCGCGTGGTTGCCGCCGGCGGTCTCGTAGTAGATGTAGAAATGGCCTGCGTAGCTCGTCAGCTCCGGCGCCGAGATCGATCCGCCATACTCGTGCAGCGCCGAGCGCACGGGCTGCCAATCCACGAGGTTGCGCGAGCGCCAGATCAGAAACACCGGACACCAGTTGCCGCCGCAATGGGTCATGTAATACTCGTCGCCCACGCGAACGATGGTCGGGTCGGGGTAATCGCCTCGCAGGATCGAATTCGTGTACGTGCTTGGGCTGTGCTCATTCGCGCGGGACCGGCGCAGCCATCGCGGCGTCAGCCCCAGGCCCGCTGTGACACCCACGGTCCCGAGGAAATGACGCCGGCTGAGAACCCTATTCATAGAACCTGCTCCGAGATCGACCCGATGTTACTTGGTGTCCTTGGGAATCGAGCAGGCGACGCGGAAGCCGATGAAGTCGATCTGAGGCAGCCACCATTTGCTCTTGGGAATCTGCGGGTCGTTCATCCGCCACCAATCCTCTTCG
>CAZNSM010000416.1:0-2422 GCA_964575615.1 uncultured Pirellulales bacterium
TTGGGAGGCCGAAGAGACCTGTCCGGCTGCCGCCGCCACCTGCTCGGAGCCTTCCCGAAGACCCGCAATGATCCGCGTCAAAGCCCGGAGAATGCCACGGGCGATCAGGAGGGCGGCCAGGATTCCGATCACGACGGCTGCGATGCAGAGAATGCTGACGCTCAGCTTGGTGAAGCCGGCCGAGGCCATCATCCCGCTGTTGGTGTCGTCGACGACCTCGCTGACACGCTCGCCTGCCTGACGCAGGAGTTGTTGGACCTTGTGGAGAGACGGTTTCGTCTTCGTGACAAATACCTGGCCGGCGTGGTTCTGGCCGTCCAGCGCGTGTTCGGCCGCCAGCTTCATCTGCTCCATATGGTTGAGGGTCTGCTCCAGCAGGGGCACAGTCCTTTCGTCGAACACCTTCTTGGCCTCCGCCCGGCCCTCTTCGCCTGTGCCGATGTGCCTGCAAACATCCGCGGCCGATTCGTGCAACGCGCGGTGCACGGTCAGCATCTGGTCCCATGCCTGCTTGAGTTCGCCGCTCGCCTTGGTGTAGGCCTGCGTTCCCTCTGCGCTGGCGAGCCATAGCCCCAGAGCGCAGCGAGTCGGGTCTGTCTGCACCTCCAGGGAGGTCTTGCCTTCCAAAAAGGCGTCCCGAATTACGTCGGCCCATTTCAGATGATCGACCATGCGGGCCGCCAGCAGACCGGGAAGCCGAACATCGGCCCGTTGAAAGCGGTCGCCAATCTCGACGGCCGATTCGTGCAGCTCCCGATGGGGTCCTTCAATCTCCTTCAGGATTGACGCCAATTCGGGAATCGCCTTCTCCGCATCCTCGCGTGCATCGCTGTAGAGCCACTGGCCAAACGCGCACTTGTGGTCGTCGGTCTGGACGGTCAGCTCCGTGACGTTCTCGTCGGTGATCAGCGCGACGACCTGGTTCGCCCAGTTCAGATGGTCGATTTCCTTCTGCGCCAGGTCTTTCGCAAGCTGGTTCTTCTCGATGACGTCCTGTGCATCTGTTCCCATTCCGCTGACGCCGCGAAAGGCGATGATGCCCGTCAGGGTCAGCAGCGTCAGAACGACGCCGAATCCCATTGCCAGTTTCTTTCCGATTGTCAAGCTCTTCAACATTGGATCTGCCCTTTCACTTGAGTCCTGTGTTGTCGCCTGTACGCAAGGTACACCCTCCTTCCGTCTCGAACGTGGCTCGTGCCCACACACGCGGCAGGGTCCGTAGCGACGCCGACGAAAGGCCGTTGTCTCTTCTGAATCACGACGCCTGCATCTCCTGATGCAGACCGTTCAGGCGGTCGCCGCCGAGCACCCGGTCGATGTCGAGCAGAATCTTGACCGTCTTGCCGATTTTGGCGATGCCGAGGATGAAACTGGTGTCCACAGACGAGCCGAACTGCGGGGCGTCCTCGATGTGGTCGCCGCTGATATCGAGGACTTCCTGAACATGATCAACGGTGATGCCGGTGCTGAATGTCCGTCCGCCCTGGGCGATCTCCACGACGATGATGCATGTTTGGGGAGTGATTTCGGTGGTCTCCATGCCGAACTTGGCCCGCAGGTCGACTACGGGAATGACGTGGCCTCGGAGGTTGACTACCCCCTTGACGTGCGCCGGCGTCTGCGGGATGGCAGTGACATCGATGTACCCGATGATCTCGCGCACCTTGAGAATCTCCAGCCCAAACTCCTCCTGCGCCAGGGCGAACGTAAGATACTTGCCCTCCTTGGTGGGTGCCCCTCCAGGTGTTTCGTGATTCTTCGTTTCGGTTTTCGTCATTGTTGTATCTCCCAACCTAAAACGCTGCGGACCGGACTCGAGCGGCGGGGGTCTATAGTCCCCATGCCGCCCGCTGCGCACATTGAGCCCACGCGAGCAGACAGGGTCCACCCACTGGAATCCGCAACGAACGTGTATCGGACCTCCACAGCTTCTTTCTGATTCAAGGGGCGCCATTAACTCTATTTGACATTGCCGTAGCGATGTCCGTGGCCACAGTTTCGACCGGGGTTGTTCAGGACTTTAGAAGAATCGCGATAGACATGCGGAATTTCTCTGGCCCTATCCCGTGTGTTGGGGGGCGTGGGTGTTCTCGCGTCGTGATATTCTCGGGCCTGCGAGTTCTTCGGAATCGGCGTCAGAACCATGCCTTGCGGCCATGTGAGCCGGTGGGTGTTGCGTGGTTGGCACAAAGCCATCGAACTGAATGTTGGGTTCGCTTTATGCTCCGGGTTCTGCTGCGTGAGGCGGGGCGCCTCGGTCATGGGGTTTGGTCGATGGGAAGATCGTCCTGATCGACAGGGTTTTGACGTCCGACTCGTCGCGATTCTGGCCGGCCGCCAGGTACATCGAAGCCTGCGAACGCCTTGCCGGCAAGCCCTTTGCCTGGCGGTCGTGAGTTTGCCAAAATCGGCCGACGGCATT
>CAZNSM010000417.1:0-2413 GCA_964575615.1 uncultured Pirellulales bacterium
TGTAGCTCCGGCGGAAGTAAGTTTCCCGTATCAGCTCATACGCTCTCATTGGCCGTTCCCCTCGCCGCACAGACGCAGAAAGACGTCTTCGATGTTCTCTCGCTTCAGCACCACACTCGTGATCCTCGCGCCGTTCGTCACGAGGTCGCTCACAACATCAGGGACCTCATCGGCGTCGCCGATCGCAATCATCAGTTCCTTGTCGGAGGCACCAAGCACCTTGGAGGCAGGCAGCGTTAACCGGGCCAGAGCTTCCCCGTTGGAGACAACGCCCACGCAAAGCTGCCCCGCCTGGCTGGCGGTCAGGTCGTCGCCGAACCGGACAATACGGCCCCGGTGCATGAAGATGTAGTCGTTCGTCAGCTTCTCCAGCTCGCCCAATCGGTGGGAGCTGATCACGACCGACGTGCCGCGGCCGCGCAATTGCTGGAGCAGATCGCGCAGCTCAATAATACCGATCGGGTCGAGACCGTTGCTCGGCTCGTCCAGCAGCAGCAACTGCGGATCGGACATCATGGCGATGGCCAGCGCGAGCCGCTGTTTCATGCCTTGCGAGAAATCGGAGGCCGGCCGGTCGGCGAACTCCTTCATTTGCAGTTGCTCGATGGACTTGTCCACCTGCCGGGCGATGCCTTCGCGCGAAAGCCCCAGCAGCGCGCCGTGGTAGCGCAGCACGGCTCTGGCGGTATACAGGCCCGGGAAGACCGGGTGTTCCGGCATGAATCCCAGGTAGCGTCTGGCGCCCACCGACCGGGCCGGATGGCCGCAGACCGTGACCCGCCCTTGCGTGGGCAGGATCAGTCCAGCCATCAGGTTCAGCAGCGTGGACTTGCCCGCGCCGTTGGGACCGATCAGTCCGACGATCTGCCCCTTCCGCACGGACAACGACACGTCCCGCAGGGCACATACCGCCTTGTCGAGACTCGCAAACGGCCGGCGGAAGACCTTCGTCAGACCTGCGCATTCAACGACCATCGGCTGTACGCCATGTTCGCAAGTCTGCTTCTCGCTCGCCTGTACGAGCACGGTCCACCTTCCTTTCCAATATCTGTCAGACCATTCGGCCGCTCAGATGTTCTCGGTTGTGCTGCCCTCGCTGTCACTGAATCGCCAGAGCAGGTCGTACTCCGGCACTTTGCGACGAGGATCGTCTGACCTCTTGCGCTCCTTCGGAATGCCGCCATTGTCGTGCATGTCCTCGCCGGCGCTGTAGACGAGAAAACCATCCTGCTCAACACGGTAGCGCAACGGTTGCTCCACGTACGGATCGATGAGCTTTTCCAGCTTCAAATCGTCGAGCGACGACGGGAAGGCGCCGTGTTCCCTGCGGTATTCGAGCAGCCCCAGTCCGGCTCGCGTCATATGCAGCCGGGCTACCATGTCGCAATGGACCCCCTTGAAGAAATCGTTCACCTGCGTTGCCCAATGGGTCAGAAAGTGCTTGCCCCTCGCGTCGTTGAACTCCTTTCGAATGCCGGTGTCCCTCGGCACGTACGGACTCTCGAACATCTGCACTGCTTTGTGCATCGCACGCAGGTAGGCGGCGTGGGCCGCGACAAACAACGGTCGGAAGGTCATGATACGAAACATCACCCGATTGATCGTATCGAATGTATGGTCTTCGTCCTCCACCGGCTGGTCATGTTGCATGGCCTCGTACAGATCGTCGCTTGACAGATGGAAGAACCACTCGCCCCGCACCAGGCGTTCGGCGTCCACCGCTCGCACGAGGGATTCCACGCCGTCGAGGTCTTTCAGGATATCCTGCAACTTCCGACAGGTGTCCGCGTCCGGCGGCGTCACCCCGCAGAGCGTCTGTATCGTGTAGCAGCAGTCACGGACCAGACACAAACGCGCGAACTGAGTGTCCATGCTCGGATCGGGAGCCAATGCATCGGCGATCTTGAACTGCCCCCGCACAACGTCCCAGACCTTGGTCCCGCCGCCCGCTTTGATCTGGTGGTACGCCTTGGCCCTGGCAATGGCCGCGACGCGTCGCAGGTCGTGGAACCCGAACGGCCCATCGAGTTGGCCGGCTTTGTAGTCCCGGTCGAATCGGCATTCGGGCCGCTGCATGGCCTCTTCGAGCGAAGACAGTGCCGAAGCCACTTCCTCCCGTTTGAGGAGTTCCTCGAACTCGTCCACCTGATTGGCGTCGAGATCGTCGGCCAGAAAGCCATAGGCCAGTTTGCCGAGGTAATCGAGCATATCCTTCCTGGGGGCGGGCAGCTCCTTGAGTGTCGTGACGGCGCGCTGGTACAGCATCGCGGCATTTCTGCCTTCCGGAACCGGCTCGGGGATGACCTGGGCCGCCTTCATGGGCCGTCCTGCGGACTCGAGGTCTGCGTACGCCTGCCACAGCTTGACTGTGGACCGGATCAGCGCGACACCATAGGCGATGACCAGCACCGCC
>CAZNSM010000418.1:0-2413 GCA_964575615.1 uncultured Pirellulales bacterium
TGTAGCTCCGGCGGAAGTAAGTTTCCCGTATCAGCTCATACGCTCTCATTGGCCGCTCCCCTCGCCGCACAGACGCAGAAAGACGTCTTCGATGTTCTCTCGCTTCAGTACGACACTCGTGATCCTCGCGCCGTTCGTCACGAGGTCACGCACAATATCGGGAACCTCGTCGGCGTCGCCGATGGCGATCATCAATTCGGTACCGGTGACGCTGAGCACCTTGGAGGCGGGCAGCGCCGTTTGGGCTACGGTTTCGCCGCTGGAGACAACGCCCACGCAAAGCTGCCCCGCCTGGCTGGCGTCTAGCTCGTCGCCGAACTGCACGATCCGGCCCCGGTGCATGAAGATGTAGTCATTCGTCAGTCTCTCCAGTTCGCCCAATCGGTGGGAGCTGATCACGACCGACGTGCCGCGACCACGCAACTGCTGGAGCAGATCGCGCAGTTCGATAATACCGATCGGGTCCAGACCGTTGCTCGGCTCATCGAGAAGCAGCAACTGCGGATCGGACATCATGGCGATGGCCAGCGCGAGCCGCTGTTTCATGCCTTGCGAGAAATCGGAGGCCGGCCGGTCGGCGAACTCCTTCATTTGCAGTTGCTCGATGGACTTGTCCACCTGCCGGGCGATGCCTTCGCGCGAAAGCCCCAGCAGCGCGCCGTGGTAGCGCAGCACGGCTCTGGCGGTATACAGGCCCGGGAAGACCGGGTGTTCCGGCATGAATCCCAGGTAGCGTCTGGCGCCCACCGACCGGGCCGGATGGCCGCAGACCGTGACCCGCCCTTGCGTGGGCAGGATCAGTCCAGCCATCAGGTTCAGCAGCGTGGACTTGCCCGCGCCGTTGGGACCGATCAGTCCGACGATCTGCCCCTTCCGCACGGACAACGACACGTCCCGCAGGGCACATACCGCCTTGTCGAGACTCGCAAACGGCCGGCGGAAGACCTTCGTCAGACCTGCGCATTCAACGACCATCGGCTGTACGCCATGTTCGCAAGTCTGCTTCTCGCTCGCCTGTACGAGCACGGTCCACCTTCCTTTCCAATATCTGTCAGACCATTCGGCCGCTCAGATGTTCTCGGTTGTGCTGCCCTCGCTGTCACTGAATCGCCAGAGCAGGTCGTACTCCGGCACTTTGCGACGAGGATCGTCTGACCTCTTGCGCTCCTTCGGAATGCCGCCATTGTCGTGCATGTCTTCGCCGGCGCTGTAGACGAGGAAACCACCCTGTTCGAGGCGGTAGCGCAACGGTTGCTCGACGTAGGGATCGATGAGCTTGTCCAGCTTCAAATCGTCGAGCGATGGCGGGAATGCGCCGTGCTCCCTGCGGTATTCGAGCAGCCCCAAGCCGGCCCGCGTCATATGCAGCCTGGCAACCATCTCGCAATGGACCCCTTTGAAGAAATCGTTCACCTGCGTTGCCCAATGGGTCAGAAAGTGTTTGCCCCTCGCGTCGTTGAACTCCTTTCGAATGCCGGTGTCCCTGGGCACGTACGGACTCTCGAACATCTGTACCGCTTTGTGCATCGCACGCAGATAAGCGGCGTGGGCCGCGATGAGCAACGGCCGGAAGGTCACGACATGGAACATCACCCGATTGATCGTATCGAATGTATGGTCTTCGTCCTCCACCGGCTGGTCATGTTGCATGGCCTCGTACAGATCGTCGCTTGACAGATGGAAGAACCACTCGCCCCGCACCAGGCGTTCGGCGTCCACCGCTCGCACGAGGGATTCCACGCCGTCGAGGTCTTTCAGGATATCCTGCAACTTCCGACAGGTGTCCGCGTCCGGCGGCGTCACCCCGCAGAGCGTCTGTATCGTGTAGCAGCAGTCACGGACCAGACACAAACGCGCGAACTGAGTGTCCATGCTCGGATCGGGAGCCAATGCATCGGCGATCTTGAACTGCCCCCGCACAACGTCCCAGACCTTGGTCCCGCCGCCCGCTTTGATCTGGTGGTACGCCTTGGCCCTGGCAATGGCCGCGACGCGTCGCAGGTCGTGGAACCCGAACGGCCCATCGAGTTGGCCGGCTTTGTAGTCCCGGTCGAATCGGCATTCGGGCCGCTGCATGGCCTCTTCGAGCGAAGACAGTGCCGAAGCCACTTCCTCTCGTTTGAGGAGTTCCTCGAACTCGTCCACCTGATCGGCATCGAGATCGTCGGCCAGAAAGCCATAGGCCAGCTTGCCGAGGTAATCGAGCATGTCCTTCCTGGGGGCGGGCAACTCCTTGAGTGTCGTGACGGCGCGCTGGTACAGCAGCGCGGCGTTCCTGCCTTCCGGAACCGGCTCGGGGATGACCTGGGCCGCCTTCATGGGCCGTCCCGCCGCCTCGAGGTCTGCGTACGCCTGCCGCAGCTTGACTGTGGACCGGATCAGCGCGACACCATAGGCGATGACCAGCACCGCC
>CAZNSM010000419.1:0-2404 GCA_964575615.1 uncultured Pirellulales bacterium
GCGGAGATCGGCGTCGAGCAGCCCGACACGGGCAACGCGGCCGAACGGCTCTACGTCGCCATCGAGGACAACGCCGGCAAGGTCGGCGTCGTGACGAATCCGGACGCGCTGGCCACGGCCCGAGGCTCGTGGAACCAATGGCAAATCCCGTTCACTGAGCTGACCGGCGTCAACCTGAGCCGGGTCCGGACGATGACTATCGGCGTCGGTTCGCGGACCAGCCCGGCCGCCGGAGGAACCGGACTGATCTACATCGACGATATCGGTTTCGGCCGGGGAACCACCGAGTAGAGCCGCCGGCAAGCGGTCGAGAACGCTACGGATCAGGATTTCCGCATGGCCGACGATGGCCTTCTGCGCTGCGTCTGCCGCAAATGGGTGAAAAGAAAACGCAATTGAGCCTTGCCCGCACAGGCCGGAAAGTGGCATAATACAGCAAACGGCGGAAGATCCACGGCGAACGATGCCATCCAGGTCTGCGGCCGGTTGGCGTGGCAGCCCGCCCATGCGGGATGGCTTCGAGAGGGCTCCATCCCCAAGCTTCGCTTGAGGCTGCCACCCGCGGCCAGGCCGCTGTTTTGATCTTTGCTTTTTGATGTTTGATTCTTGAACTTCGATCGCACAAGGTTCTTTAGACGGAGGAGCATCATGTCCAGGCAGTTCATGTGTGCAGTTTGTTCCGTTTTGTTGAGCGCTATCTGCGCGCCTCTGGCCGGCGCCGCGGAGGTTACGCCGGTGATCTTTGTCGATTTCGAGGGCGCCCTGGCCGGCACGTCCTACACGCTGGGACCGCGCGAGATCGATGCGACCGGCACTTTCGCCGCTCACCACGGAACCGAAGTCGTGTCCGGGGGACTGGGAATCCTCACCGGTGCGGACGGCGCCAGCCAGGAGAGTTTCCAATTCGATGCGTCGGCGTTCAACAACAACGGAACGTCGTTTGCCGGGACGTCCTTCGTGGTCGAAGCCGTCTTCACCGCGACCGACGCCAGTGACGCGATGGCGCCCATTATGGACCTGGGCGGTCAGTGCTTCATCCGCTTCCACGACGGGCTGTCCGCCGGCAGTTGGAACGGCAGCACGGAAGTCGCCAACAACAACATCGAGGCGATCCCGAATGTCGGCGAAACGCACCACTATGCCATCGTGTACCACGGCGCCGAGACGATCGAGTACTACAAAGACGGCGTTCAGATCTTCCAAAGCGACAACGGCTCGCCGCAGCAGATCACCACGCTGATTTCGTGGGGCAATATCCGCCACAGCTCCGTCGACGGCGGACGGCAGCTTGTCGGGCAATACGAGTCAGTGGCCTTCTCCACCTTTACCGGCACGTTCGATCCCGAAAAGGACTTCATTCTTCCGGAAGGTCCTGTGTCACGTGCCCTGGCTTTTGCGCCCACGCCGGCCCACGAAGCCACCGATGTCCCAAGGGACACCGTCCTGAGCTGGAAGCCGGGGGAATTCGCCGCGACGCACGATGTCTATCTGGGGACGGCCTTCGACGACGTCAACGAGGCGAGCCGGGCCAATCCGATGGGCGTGCTCCTCAGCCAGGGTCAGGCCGAGACCGCATACGATCCGGCCGGTGTATTCGCGTTCGGCCAGACCTATTACTGGCGCATCGATGAAGTCAACGCCGCTCCTGACAACACGATCTTCAAGGGCCAGGTCTGGAGCTTCACCGCCGAGCCGTTGGCGTACCCAATCGCTGGTGTGATCGCCACGAGCAACGGCGCCGCTCAACCCGGCGCCGGGCCGGAAAACACGGTCAACGGCTCCGGGCTGAACGAAAACGGTGAGCACTCGACCGTCAGCGAAGACATGTGGGTGACCGGCGCTGCGGCGGACGAGCCGCTGTGGATCCAGTTCGAGTTCGATCGCGTCTACAAGCTCAACGAGCTGCGGGTCTGGAACTACAACGTGCAGTTCGAGGTGCTCCTCGGCTTCGGCATCAAGGATGCCACCATCGAGCATTCTCTGGATGGGATCGAGTGGACGACGCTGGGAGATGCCCAGTTTGCTCAGGGCACGGCCAAGGCGACCTACACCTACAACACGGCAGTGGATTTGGGCGGTGTTGCCGCACGATACGTTCGGTTGGTCGTCAAGAGCGGTTTCGGAGTCATGGGCCAATACGGGCTCAGCGAAGTGCGGTTCATGTACATTCCGGCTCATGCCCGGGAGCCGCAACCGAGCGATGGGGCGGTGGACGTCGAACCGTCGGCGACGCTGAGCTGGCGGCCGGGGCGCGAGGCGGCTTCGCACCAGATTTATCTGGGCGCCGATCCGGCAAACCTGGCCCTGGCCGGGACAGTCGAGGCGGCAAGCTTCCAGCCGGATGACCTTGTCTTCGGCCACGTCTATTACTGGCGAGTCGACGAGGTTAACGAGGCCGCCAGCC
>CAZNSM010000420.1:0-2401 GCA_964575615.1 uncultured Pirellulales bacterium
GGGCGGATGGCCCAGCCGCTCCTGGTGACGGTGCGACACATCGGCGAGGACACGGACGCCGTCGTGGGTCTTCTGAATGGGCCTGCCAAATCCCTGCGCCTGACCCAGGGGACGCAGGAAGTGGAACTGATGGTCGATGCGGTCGAAGCGGAGACGAAGGGCCAGGTGACGGTCGCTGTGGACGGCAAGGTGATCGCGGCCCGTGACGTGACGCTCCAGCCGGTGCGGAAGCTGACGGTGTATATCACGCCGCACTCGCACACCGACATCGGCTATACCGAGATCCAGACCGCCATCGAGGCCAAACAGGTGCAGAATCTGGTCGATGGGATCGCGGCCGCCAAACGAACGGCCGGCTATCCCGAGGGTTCTCGTTTCGTGTGGAACGTCGAGGTGCTCTGGGCGGCGGACCTGTACCTGCATCGGCTCGACGACCGACAACGCGAAGAGTTCCTCGATGCGGTCAAGAGTGGACAGGTGGTGCTCAACGGCATGTACCTCAACGAGCTGACCGGGCTGTGCCGGCCGGAGGAGCTGGTTCGCCTGTTCAAGTACGCCACGGAGCTGGCCCGGCAGACCGGCGTGCCGATCGACGCGGCGATGATCTCCGATGTCCCGGGGTACACGTGGGGCACGGTCACCGCCATGGCCCAGGCGGGAATTCGCTATTTCTCCGTAGCGCCGAACTACTTCGACCGCATCGGCACCATCCTGCGCGAATGGGAGAACAGACCGTTCTACTGGGTGGGCCCCGACGGACGGTCGAAGGTGCTCGTCTGGATTCCGTTCTGGGGCTACGCGATGTCGCACCGTTATGGGAAGATGTCGCCGCGTCTGGTCGAGGGTTTCTCCGATGGGCTGGAGCAACGCGGCTATCCGTTCGACATCGCCTACGTGCGCTGGGCGGGCCACGGCGACAACGCCGTGCCGGACCCCGCCATCTGTGAGTTCGTCCGCGACTGGAACGCCAGGTACGCCTGGCCTCGTTTCGTCATCTGCGGCGCGAGCGAGGCGTTCCGTGCGTTCGAGCGACGCTACGGCGACGGGCTGCCCGTTGTGCGAGGCGACTGGACCCCGTACTGGGAGGACGGCGCCGGTTCGTCCGCCCTGGAGACCGCGATGAACCGCGCCAGCTCCGACCGGCTCGCTCAGGCCCAGACGCTCTTTGCGATGTTGCGCCCGTCCGCATATTCGGCAGCGGCCTTCGAGGAGGCGTGGAACAAGGTGCTGCTGTACTCCGAGCACACCTGGGGCGCGTGGTGCAGCGTGAGCGAGCCGCAACGGAAAGAGACGCTCGAACAATGGGACATCAAGCGAAGCTACGCGGAAGAGGCGGACCGGCAGTCGTGTGAGCTATTGGCCGCATCTCTTGGAGACGCACGCGTCGATTCCGCCGCAGCGCCAGGGACGGTGGATGTCTTCAACACGCTTTCCTGGCCGCGCGCGGAGTTGGTGACTCTATCGAAGGAACTCTCCGGCGGCGGCGACCGCGTCACCGATGATGCGGGCCGGCCGGTCCCGTCGCAGCGACTGACATCGGGCGAACTCGTCTTCCTGGCGCATGATGTGCCGCCTTTCGCCGCCCGCCGCTACACCATAGTTTCCGGTGCGCCTCATGTGGAGGGGCGGGCGATTGCAGAGGGCGCGACTCTGGACAGCGGGGCCATTCGTCTGCGGGTCGATGAGGGTACCGGCGGCATCGTCGAATTGACGGCCAAGGGCCTGAGCGGCAACTTCGCCGACATCAGCGACGGCGAGGCCCTGAACGACTATCTGTATCTGATCGGCGACGACCCGAAGGACCTTCAGCGCAACGGGCCAGTGACGATCCGTGTCGGCGAAAAAGGCCCGCTCGTTGCGTCGCTGGTCATCGAATCGACGGCGCCGGGCTGCGGGAAGCTCGTGCGGGAGCTGCGCGTGGTGGCCGGGTGTGACTATGTCGAGCTTATCAACACGCTGACCAAGGAGCGGCTGCAAGCGAAGAGCTACCACGCGAAAGAGGGCAAGGAGAGCGTGAATTTCGCCTTTCCTTTTGCGGTGCCGGATGGCGAAGTTCTCCTCGATATTCCGCTGGGCATGATGCGGCCGGAGAGCGATCAGATGCCCAGCGCGTGCAAGAACTGGTTCACGGTGGGCCGCTGGGCCGACGTCTCCAACGCTGAGCGCGGCGTCACGTGGGTGACGCTCGATGCACCGCTCGTGCAGGTGGGGGGCATCACCGCGACGCTGCTCAATTCGCAGACCGATCCGGACGTCTGGCGGCGGCATGTGGAGCCGACGCAGAAGCTCTATTCCTGGGCCATGAACAATCACTGGGGCACCAACTACCGCGCCTACCAGGAGGGTCCGACCGTGTTCCGATTCGTTCTGCGGCCTCACCGCCGTCGCGATCCGGCCGAGG
>CAZNSM010000421.1:0-2396 GCA_964575615.1 uncultured Pirellulales bacterium
AAAACTTAAAACTCGAACGCTTCGCGTTCGCACCGCCCGATAGCCCAAACCCGCCAACGAAGAAGTTGTCCAAGGTGAAAAAAACTCGCTGCTCTCAGCGACTCCGATGTGGGGCCGAGGCCCGGCAATCAGGATTACCACTTTTCGATATAGGACGGACATGCCTTGACGACGATTACGCAAGACCGGTGGAATGCAGCTCAATCGGCGGAAGCCGCCAATTGGCAAGATGCTGCCTCTCGTTCCTCCCGCGTGCTGTATGAACTTACCGAGCATTCAGAGGTGGGGAAGGTTCTTGACACGTATCTGGGAGGCAAAGAAGACCTGGACGGGCTGGAAGTCGGCGTCGGCCCCCTGGGGACTGGCTTCCTCGCCGTTCATGCCGCCGGATACTTCGGCCGGATCATGGGGCTGGAACCGCTTCCCATTCTGGACGTGAACCTCGCTGACAAGGCGCTTCAGCAATATGCGAGAGCTGTCCGGTCCCGGGTCGAAGTGGTTCAAGCGAAGGGCGAAGCGATCCCATTCGGCGATGAGACATTTGATGTTGCCTGCTGCATCAATGTGATCGATCATGCAGAGCACCCGGATTCGATTCTGGAAGAGGTCAGGCGCGTCACGAAATGCGGGGGTATCTTCGTCTTCGGAGTCAACACGTTGTCATTCCTGGGCCGGATCAAATGGCGTCTTCTCCGGCGGATGAGGCCCGACAAGTTTCTCTTTGTTGCCCACCCGCATATCTACGGATGGGGGCAGATCAGCAGGAAGCTTCGCAGACAGACCTGGACCATGTTGTGGAACAACAAGCCTTCACTATGGCAAAGAATGGCAGGGCATGGCCGGATGTCATTCTGGATTCTCGAAAAGAGAGTCTCCGCCAGCCACTCACCAGGGGACGCGTGCAGCGGGTGAACGACGCACTTGTTATCACCAAGCCGGATGTGAAGGATGTGTGTCCGGCGCAGAGCGAGAATCGCCGCATTGGTCTTGCTGCCTTCGCCGGTACGTTCGGCACGAGCATTGCCATACACGGTTTCACCGTCCTGCAAGGCGTTATTGTCGCGCGTCTGCTTGGTCCACTGGGCCGTGGGGAGTATGCGACGGTCATTCTGTGGCCGAGCGTCTTCGCTGCCATCGGAATCCTCGGCACCAATATCGCTTTGGCGAGGGCCGCGGCCAAGATCCACCGACCCGATCCGGTCTTTCGCACGGCGGTTGTTCTTGCAGGGGCCACCTCAATAATCAGTGCCACTTTGTGCTACTGTTGTATTCCTTATCTTCTACCCGATGCAGAGGCACACTTGCTGCGTCTGGCGCGCCTGTTTGTGCCATTCATCATTCTCAACCACCTCGGGCTCAATTTACAGGCCGTCGATCAGGGCGCGGGCAACTTCAAGCGGTTCAACCTCACGCGGATGTTGCTGTATCCCGTCTACGTCACGTTTCTCGTGGTGATGTGGGTCTGGGACGTCCGGCAGGTCGCCTGGGCGGCGGCGGGGCTGCTCGTAGCGAATGCGGCGGTAGTCGCGGTCCGGGTGATTCTCGCGCTGCGGGACATGCCGCTTCGCGGCCCGCTGTACTCGCCGCGCGAGACCCTTCGCGAGAGCGTCCGCTTCGGCCTGGTTGGCGCCGCCCAGCCGCTCTATCTCCACGCCGACAAGGCGATCCTCCTGTGGCTGCTCGGCGCCGAGAACTTGGGCCTCTACGTCGTGGCGCTGTCGGCGAGCGCGGCAATAGGCAGTATCACCAACTCCGCCGGCATGGTCTCTTTTACGATGGCCGCACAGGCGGGGCCGGGCGACGGTTTCGAGCGAATCGCCCGAATGTTCCGCATCTCGGCGCTGCTTTGGATTGTCTTCGGTATCGCTCTGGCGCTCGCCATGCGGCTGCTGCTGCCCTTGGTCTATGGGCAGGAGTTCGCCGCCGCAGTCAATCCGGCACGTCTCTTGATCGTCGGCTCGGCCTTCGGCGGGCTGGCGAACCTAGTCGATCAGACTCTCAGGGGGCAAGGCCGGGCGTTTGTCGGGTTTGAAGGCCGGATTGTGGGGCTGGCGGCCATGGTCGCGGCGGGGATTGCGTTGTCCCATTGGTTCGGTTTGCCGGGAATGTGCCTGGCCTACGCGGTGGGACAGGGCATCTGCCTTGCCTTTTTCCTCTGGCGGATACTGGCCCATTACGCTCAACCCATTAACGCGATACGAACTCTTGCCATGAGATGGGCTGATGTTCCCTACCTGTGTTCGCGAGCAGGCGGGATGCTGCGGAAGGTGGTGGCCGGATGAGCAAGCCGAAGGTGCTGGTTTGCCAGCATGGGGGGCGGCATCGGTATGCGATTCCGCGCATGCTCGAAGAGGCGGGGATGCTGGCGGCGTTGTATACGGATTCCTGTGCCCATA
>CAZNSM010000422.1:0-2354 GCA_964575615.1 uncultured Pirellulales bacterium
GAGGCAAGTTCATCGGTGCGTGTTCTGCGGCTTCGGCTGTGTGGCGAGGGCATCTTGCCCTTGCTCTTTCTCTTCGGACACGAGGGCGAGACGCCCTCGCCACGTGGGCCGGGGCTGCCAGGCAAATAGGGTCAGACACACGGTTCCCGCTCCCGCTCGTGGCCGGGAGCGGGTCCATGTCGAACTTCTCGAAGGAGGACGATCATGCGCACTCAATTCACGCCTGTGTTGATTCTCGCAATGGTCCTGGGAACGTTCAACTTCAGTGCGACGCGTGCGGCCGATCCAAGTCTCGTCGGCTGGTGGAAGCTCGACGACGGCGCCGGCACGATCGCTGCCGATTCCAGCGGTCGCAGCGTGGCCGGAACGCTCTTCGGCAATCCCGAATGGATGGCCAAGGCGGTCTATGGAGGCGGCCTGCTGTTCGATGGGACGGATGACTACATCTTCATCGACGGCCACTTTCAGTTGGCCGAGTACACGATGACGGTCTGGTTCCGCGTGGATTCGCTGGCCCAGCGCGACATCCTGTCGGCCTACGCGACCGGCGTGCAGCATGGCATCCTGCTGGAGGTCCAGGCCGCCGGCACGCTCCGCTACCTGCACCGGTACCCGCTGGGGACGGGGGGAGGCACGAATGTCTACAGCACCGCCTCCTACGCCGACGGCAACTGGTACCATGCAGCGATCGTCAAGTCGGCCGGCCAGATCGCGCTGTACATCGACGGCGAGCAGATCGGCGCGGCCGCCGACACCAGTGTGTTCGATCCCACGGACTCCTTTGGCCTGGCGGTCGGCATCCTCGACAACGAGAGGGAGGTCGCTCGCCTCTTCCTCGGGCCCATGGATGACATCCGCGTGTACGATCGCGCGCTGGAGATCGGAGAGATTCGCAACGCCATGGCGGGCTTGGGGCCCGACAGCGAGAAGGCGGGCGATCCTGTCCCCGCCGATGAGGCGACGGATGTGCCCCGCGAGGTGATCCTGAACTGGAAGGCCGGCCGGTTCGCCGCGACACACGATGTGTATCTCGGAACAGCGTTCGCCGACGTGAACGATGCGGATCGAGCCAATCCAATGGGTGTCCTTCTCAGTCAGGGACAGGCCGACGTCTCGTACGATCCGCCGGCTGTTCTCGATTTCAGCCGGACCTACTTCTGGCGTGTCGATGAGGTCAACGCCGCCCCGGACAATACCATCTTCAAGGGCGATGTCTGGAGCTTCACGACCGAGCCGTTCGCCTACGCCGTACCGGGCGTGGTCGCCACCAGCAACGGGATCTCCGACGCAGGCGCCGGGCCGGAGAACACCGTCAACGGGTCGGGAATCGATGCCGACGATCAGCACTCCACCGCTGCGGCCGATATGTGGCTGGCCAACCCGCCGGCGGAAGGCAGCCTGTGGGTCCAGTACGATCTCGGCAAGGTGTACAAACTGCACCAGATGCTTGTCTGGAATTACAACGTCATGTTCGAGTCGATCCTCGGCTTCGGGTGCAAGAACGTGACGGTCGAGTATTGCGAGAACGGAGCGGACTGGACGGCCCTGGGCGATTTCGAATTCGCCAGGGCTACCGCAAAGGCCACATACGCCGCCAATACCGCGGTCGACTTCGCAGGGGTCCCCGCCCGGTTTGTCCGCCTGAAGGTCAACAGCGGATGGGGCATGATGGGCCAGTACGGGCTCAGCGAAGTGCGGTTCCTGTTCATCCCGGCCCAGGCCCGCGAGCCCCAGCCGGCCGACGGCGCCGTCGACGTCGAAGTCGGCACGGCGCTGGCCTGGCGCAGCGGTCGCGAGGCGGTCTCGCATGAAGTGTATCTAAGCGCGGACCCGGACGCCCTGGCTCTGGCGGCCACGGTCGACTCGCCCACCTTCGCGGCGGCGCTGGAGTTCGGCCGCACGTACTACTGGCAGGTGGTGGAGGTTAACGAGGCCGACGCCGTAACGGCATGGGCCGGCGATCTGTGGAGCTTCTCGACCCAGGAGTACGCGTTGATCGACGACTTCGAAAGCTACACCGACGACGTCGAGGCTGCAACGACGATCTTCGACACCTGGCTGGACGGCTGGGTCAATGACACCGGCTCGACGGTCGGGTACCTCACCGCTCCGTTTGCGGAGAAGACCATCGTGCACGGCGGTGCGCAGTCGATGCCTCTGGCATACGACAACAGCGCTTCGCCGTTCTGCTCGGAGGCCTGGCGCGAGTTCGAGACCGCGCAGAACTGGTTGGTGCATGGCGCCGACACTCTGGTGCTGTACGTGCGAGGCATTGCTCCGGCCTTTCTCGAAAGCGCCGACGGGGGCATCGTCATGAATGCCATCGGCACCGACATCTGGAACAACGCCGATGA
>CAZNSM010000423.1:0-2345 GCA_964575615.1 uncultured Pirellulales bacterium
CCCTTGACCAGAGTGACTACCATCAGAAAATGTGCGAAACATCCTTTACACTACCAAATCGGGGGAAGTGACCATCACGGGATTCCACATTTCCGCCGTGAACAGGACCGGATCGCCGCCGCCTATGGGTTGAACGTGAAGACCTAACCACTGCGCTATATCATAGGAATCCACCCAGTTATACAGGTCATTGAATGATAGGCCATCGTGGTCTTTGTCAGCATATATGTAGCCAAGCTTGTCAAACTCTAAACCCTCCTTAATCGCCCATGTCATCAATCCGTATCCAAAATAAGACAAAGCTGGCTCGTCTGCAGGAGCAGATGCCAGAAGGGCCGCGTTCGGCAGCGACTTGATCCGCGTCCCGAACGCCCCGGAATGACATGAGTCAATTATCACCCATTTCGGCGTGGCATCCGGGACGGCATCAAGCATTCCTGCGAGGTGAATGTCCGTGAGGCCGTCTCCCAGAAACACCACCCCATAAGGATCATCCGGCTCCGGTGAGGTTGTGGCGCCGCCATGACCCGTTACGTAGATGATGGCAGTGTCCTTAGGACCCAAGGTGCTTAGGTCGTTGATGGCGCCCTCCATCTCCTCGTGAGTCGGGTGGTCATCTGTCCGAGCATCCCCCACCAAAGGAGCATCCTTCTGGAAATTGGGGATCGCGCGAGCGAAGGCGGTGCTCATGTCGGTTGCCATCTCATCGCCACGATAATCAAGCAGCGGATTTGAGGGATTTGCATCGTCTTGAACTCCGACGAAAAGCCCGAAGACTCCCGGCGGACGGTACGCTTCCAGTTCGCTCACTCTGGCTTGCAAGATGTGGCTGCCCGGCGCGCTGGTGCTGGTGATAGTGAGCCGAATGTACTGGGCATCGGTTGGCTCAATTGAAAAAAGCTGATAAGCCGGGTCTGACCCGTGGTAGGATCCGTCGTCGTAAGACATGCCGGAAGGGTAAGCGTTTGTGTTCGAACGCATTTCGGAAGGCAGAACGCTCGTCCACGATTCTCCGTCAGGTGATAGCGATACCGAGAACGTGTGATTATGCTGTAACCACTGGATTCCGATGTCCTCTATTCGGTATATCCTGTTGAACTCCACCTGAAGCCAAGCTGGCATCGGATGATCCCAATTGCTTCCCCATCCATCGCTTCGATCGCCGTCAATGGCCATGCTGGGCCAACGAGTAAACTTGTAGGTGCCCGTGCTGCTCGCGGTAGCAGTGCCGCCTTGAGATTGCAGAGCAACATTTACGAGGCCAGCAGTTTGGCCATGCGCTGGGCCAAGATTAGCAGATAGAAGAAGGCAAGGCCAAACGACCCAAAGCGGAAGACATCTCGGTGCTCTCATAACCACTCCTCCAAACTGTGCAAGTTGGCAGGCGCAAGGCATAGACCCTCCTGCTAGACCGGGGTCCTGAACCCGCTGGACGTGTTTGCAGTGTACTATAGACAGTCAGTAATTTCTCTCCTTTTCACCTCGCGTTTTGCCTGTGTTCTGTCGCTTCACACTCATTTGCACCAGACGTAAAGCACGCAAACAGCGTCTCCACCGCATTTTCGAAGGTGTCGCATCAAGGTCTCAGTGATGTTATTGTCGTCTGGAGGATGGGGAAAGGCAACAAAAAAGCGCGGGAACCGCGTTTTTTTGCGTGAAACGGTGCTCGTGAAGCGTGAAGCGGGCGGCCAGAGGCCGTATCTCGTCGCTCGTATCTCGTATGTTGTGCCCATCGCCTATAGCTTCCAGCCTGTGGTCTCCAGTCTCCGTGTGTCGGCTTTTTCCGCGCACACCTTCCCCCCACCCCACCATGTACACGTATGAGAAGGCGAATCCTGGCGGGGGAATGTGGACGGGAAAATGCAGAAAAAAAGCGGGAGGCTGTCGGCCGGAGGCGGCAGGGGGCAGGGTAAGAAGGGTGTGAAGAGTGCGAAGGGTGAGAAGGGTGCGGCCGGAGGGTGTATCTCGTTTGTTCCGTTCCTACAGCCTAAGGCCTACAGTCTACAGCCTGCAGTCTACAGTCGCCGGCCTATCGTTTGATCTCGTCGGGGAAGTTGAGGTAGGCGAATTCGCCGGCGAGTTCGTAGGCCTTGCGGTCGCGGGCCTTGGCGGCGGTCAGCTTGCGGCGCGGAGGGCTTTGTGTGCTTCGGCGGACCGCGGGGCACCGTATTTCGCATCTGCGGTCAGGCGTCGCTTTGAGACCACTGATATCCGCCGTTCGGCGAGAATGACCGCCGTTTCGGCCGCCGGAGGGTGATTTACGATACCGGCGTTCCAAATAGACTAATCTTGCCCAGCCATCAAGCCGATCAGACGTACGCGGGGCAATATTCGGGCATCCCGAG
>CAZNSM010000424.1:0-2334 GCA_964575615.1 uncultured Pirellulales bacterium
CTCGTATCTCGTATCTCGTTTTGCGAGCCTGGCCGCAACTGACGGTCCGCAACGCGTTAGATCGACAATAAACGAAACACGGTGGCCTGTCAACCACAAAACCGGCACATCCGCCTTTTTCCCCGTCTCCGAGATACGAGACACGAGGTACGAGACACGCGCCTCGCCCTTGACCCCGACTCCGTATCTCTATAGACTATATCCTGAATGTGCGAAGGGAACCCATGCGACGAGAGGTTTCCACAATCCGGCCCATTGCTCCGACGCCGCGAGGCGACGCCGCGTGGTTCGCCCAGTCGGCGCAATACCCCCCTCCCATTCTCCGTGCGCTGAACACTAACGTAAGGGCTGATGCCAGAATTGCCGAAGACGGCATTGCTCTTGAACAAACGATGTCCTCCCTGTCGAGCAACTTCTCAGATTGTCCCATCGGAGGTGCACTATGCCGGAAAAGCGATACAGACTGACGCGAATCCTGTTCATGCCGGTCATCTTGCTGCATCTCGTCTTCACGGGGGTTCTCATCGTGGTTGGCGCTCTGATTGTCGGCCTGTGGCTGGGAATTCGCGAGGAGTGGTTTGGAGAAGAAGACGACGCTCTTCCAAAAGGCAACAGCGACGGAAGCACGAGTCTGCCCCTGAAACGTCTGACTTGGGTGGGCGCAAGCCTCCTTACCGCGGCCGCCTGTGTCCTGTTGGGTTCCGAACTGGCGATTCAACTGGTCCGCCTTTCCATGCGGGCCGACGACGTTCGGATCCGCCTGGTGGCGGTGGACTGGGCAGGGCCGGCCGCAAAATGGCCTGCTCGTATCGGTGCATCCGGTGATATCTTTCGTGATCTGTTGCGACTGGCTGCCACCGACAGCGATGCTCGCATCCGGAATAGCACGCTCGGCATCCTTGCCTCGGATCTCTACACATCTGACCGTGTGATCCAGGCGTTTCGGGACTACGTGCTTGACCCGAACCCCATCGTCCAAGCCAATGCCATCGACGCGATGCTACGCCTTGGCCAAGAAGCAGACAAGACGGACTGGGCGCTTCTCTATATGGCCGATTGGCTCACACATGATGGAGAGAATGACCTGCCTGCCACAGCCGCCCGACATCTGGTCTTGCGGCTGTCCGAGGACCGCATCTACGCCATGCTTATCGACGATATCGAGTGTTTGTATCGGTGCGGGCTTTCCATGATCACCGGAAACTGCACTGAGGAGGTGGCCTCGGCCGCACTGAGGGCGATGGCCTTCTACCGTTTGCCTGTAGAGGAACGGGAGCGACTGAAGACCGCTCGGGCCCAACCGACCCGGTCATGGTGGAGCGCGGACTTTCATCGAATCGATGACAGGCCGGCGGCGATCGAGGAAAGGCTCCTTCAAGCGGAGACGGAAGGGTCCAGAGGCGCGGTCGAACAACTTCGCTGGGCGGATGCCAAGAGTGCCGACACGCTCGCCGCGTACCGGATCTATCTCGAAAGGTATCCCGACGGGCGCTATGCGCAGGACGCCCGGACGCGACAGGCAGCGCTTTTGTGCGATGACGCTCCCTTTGCACTAACTTCCCAGGAGGGCACAAGAGAGGCCCTCGAGAGGTTCCTCCAGGAATATCCCGGACATCGGCGTGAGCGTGAGGCCCGCGAGTTGTTGCGCAGTCTCGACGGATATGATATTGTCGACCTTCTGGACAAATGCATGATCGAGGTCGAGCCGGCCGGCTCCGGCATCGAGAGCGTTGCGGTGAAGGTGCGTCGGCTTGTCCCCTATGGAGTCACCGTCAAGGTGCCCGTCGGGACCTTCTTTGTCTCCGAGAAGCCTTCGACCCAGAATATGGTCGCAACCAGCGAGTGCGAGGAGACGCTGACGACGGACGAATGGACTACCCTTTCGGTGCCTGCCGCATGCGCGAACCACTCAAGAGACGTGCCGGGATTCACAGACCGCTTCACCGTTCAGCACTCTGCCCACTCGCTTGACCTGGTCCGTCTGATGCCGGTGCTCGACGGGGCACAGGTCTCGTATGGCGTTCGGCAGGCCGCGGTATGGATCGTGACAGATAACGTCAACTACGCCAATCTCGGCAGGCTGGTCAGACGGGCTTCCTGGATGCCAACCGGTGGCTCACCGGTAATCAGGCACTATGAGGCGGCCCAAGCCATGAAGATCTGTGACGAAGCAGGGATTGAAATAACGCAGAAGGCCATCTGGCAGGACCGGGCGACGATAATCAATGGACTCCAGGATACCGATCTCAAGATCTGGCTTGAGACGAAGCAGGCAGCATATTGAATCTGTCGACGGGGGGATATCTGGGGACAGCATGGGATATCTGGGGACAG
>CAZNSM010000425.1:0-2327 GCA_964575615.1 uncultured Pirellulales bacterium
CCAATACGACCGATTCCCATGAGTCCAATCAGTCCTATTGCTCCTATTCGTCCCATCGGTCTCGCAGAACCTGCTCCCGGCGGCCGCCAGACGCGAAACGCCAGAGCGTAGATGCGTGGAAGCGCAGGTGAGTGAAACCTCGCTGGGCGCAGATGCGGCGCCGCGTCTTCGTCGGTTGCTTCGGGGTTTGGGCTTTAGGGGGATGGAGAGGATCGCGAGAATCGACGGTGAATAGCGAAGACACCGGCGATGCGGCACCTGCGTCATAGCGATGCGCCGAAAACTCCTTGCGAGAAGGAGTGCGAAGGTCATCGCGGATAGCAGGCAACAGGGTAATGCCTCTCTGTGGCGGTCGTTCTGTTTTTCGAAAATTGCATCCACACTGGGGGCCACACGGACGCCTGCATGTTGGATGCGCGTAGACAAGGCGGATTCCGGCGCGGGCCGTTGTTTTGGTCCGGGCGGACGGGGTGGTGGAATCAAGCACTGATGATGGCACCTTTGAGGACGTAGGACAAATGTGAGTCGGTCGGGCGCGTTCTTGCTGCGTGCGGCCGGCCGGCGCAGGGATGCCCACGCCTGATCCCGTGGGCGACAGAAGCGAAAGGAGTTGGCGAACTCCGCTTTTGGACGGAAGCACGACCGGCCCATTCGAGAAGGGATGGGGCGGGTGGCGTGGACTCCTGGTGTGAGAAGGAGTGCAGAGCGATGGGCGCGAGAAAGCGAGTCACAAGCGAGCGGGCATTCACACTGATCGAGCTGCTGGTGGTCATTGCGGTGATCGCGCTGCTGATGGCGATCCTGATCCCGGCGCTGCACCGGGCACGCAACCAGGCCCGCACCGTGGCCTGCCAGTCCAACCTGCGCCAGTGGGCGATGACCCTGGCCGCCTACACCCAGGTTTACGAGGGGCGTTTTCCCTCCGTCGCACGCGGATACGGCGCTCTGTGGCTGTTGCGCGGGACGTTCATCGGCGCCATGGACTCCAACACCAACCACGCGGCCCTCCACGGGTTCCACACGAGAGGCATCGCGTTATGCCCCATGGCGAGCCGCCCTAAACCGGACGATCCCAACAATGAAGGGGGTTTCGTCATAGGGGTAACTACCCCCAGTATGTCGTGGCACATGAGGGGAAGAAACGGGACGTCCACCGAGGCATGGCAGATTCTCACGCCGGAGCCGCGATTTGCGGGCAGTTACGGATACAACAGCGCCCTGTTGAGGGCGTTTCGCATCGAGCGCGATCCGCGGCCTGACGAGGCACCCGAGCTGAACATCTTCTTGCTCCGAGAGCACGCGAGCATTCCCGTGCTGCTCGATGCGAGGTGGCCATTGCCCGAGATAGACAGGGCCTATTCCACCGGTGCGCGCGGCTGGGAAAGCGGGGCCCCGGGCCTGGGCGGTTTCCTCATGGACCGGCACGGCAGAGCGACTAACGGAATGTTCCTCGACTGGTCCGTTCGCAGCGTCGGCCTCAAGGAACTCTATACCCTTAAGTGGGCCTCCGACTTCGACCGGGCGAACCGCTGGACGAAAGCCGGAGGCGTCCAGCCCGACGACTGGCCCAAATGGATGAGAGACTGCAAGGACTATTGACGCGTATTTCGTGAAGCGTGAAGCGTGAAGTGTGAAGTCGTAGGATGGGCTTTAGCCCATGCCGAATCTTTTGACAAGGAGGTTACGCCATTGGCTCGAAATGCCATACCCCCATGATAGACGGCGCGTGCCAAGCGGATTGAGAAGATGGTGTGCGCGAGAAGAAGGGGGTGAACCAGCAAATCGCCCCTAAAGGCGGCGAACGGTCAATCGAGATGGCCCATCAGGATGAGCATCGCTTCTTACGTTTTTTTCGATTTTTCTCAGAAATTGCATCCACACTGGGGCCCAGACGCACGCCTATGAATCGGATGGGCGTGGACAAGGCGGATTCCGGCGCGGGCCGTCGTTCTGGTCCGGGCGGACGGGGTGGTGGAATCAAGCACTGATGATGGCACCTTTGAGGACGTAGGACAAATGTGAGTCGGTCGGGCGCGTTCTTGCTGCGTGCGGCCGGCCGGCGCAGGGATGCCCACGCCTGATCCCGTGGGCGACAGAAGCGAAAGGAGTTGGCGAACTCCGCTTTTGGACGGAAGCACGACCGGCCCATTCGAGAAGGGATGGGGCGGGTGGCGTGGACTCCTGGTGTGAGAAGGAGTGCAGAGCGATGGGCGCGAGAAAGCGAGTCACAAGCGAGCGGGCATTCACACTGATCGAGCTGCTGGTGGTCATTGCGGTGATCGCGCTGCTGATGGCGATCCTGATTCCGGCGTTGCAGCGGGCGCGGA
>CAZNSM010000426.1:0-2285 GCA_964575615.1 uncultured Pirellulales bacterium
AGCCATCAACCAATGCGTACTGCTGCGTCGAGAAGCTCCACACCTCGCCGGCCCAGACGCCGTCATCCGCCACCTCGTCCACCTTCCAGTAATACGTCATGCCGAATTCCAGCGCGCTCGGCGTGAACGCCGCTTGGGCAGGGCTTCCGGCCAGTGGCAGTTCCTCCTGGTTCGTGCCGAAGTAGACCTCATGGGACGTCGCATCGCGCCCGGCGCGCCAGCTCAGGACGGAATCGACGGTCACATCGGCCGCTCCGGCCGGCGGCTGAGGCTCTCTCGCATGCGCGGGGATGTACAGGAAGCGCACCTCGCTCAGACCGAACTGCGTCAGCATGCCCCAGTTGTCGTTGATCGTCAGCCGGACGTACTTGGCCGGCACGCCCGCCATATCCACCGTCGTATTCGCCACATAGCTCGGGACGGCCGTGGCCTTCGCGAATTCCACATCGCCGAGCGCGGTCCATTCCTCGCCGTTCGAGGAGTACTCGACAGTGACATCCTTGGCCCCAAAGCCCAGCACCGGCTCGAACTGCACGTTGTAGTTCCAGACCAGCAACTGGTACATCTTGTACACGCGGTCAAACTCGTACTGGATCCAGACCGGCTGCGCCGCATCGGCCGCGGTCAGCCACATGTCGTTGCTCTCGGTCGAGTGCTCGTCGGCCTCGTTGAGTCCGGAGCCGTTAACCGTGTTTTCCGGTCCGGTGCCCGCCTGGGAACTGGAAGCGGTCGCGATGATGTTCTGGACCGCATAGGCGAACGGTTCGGTCGTAAAGCTCCAGACCTCGCCTTTGTAGATGCTCCCGTCGGTCAGGACCTCATCGATCCGCCAATAGTACGTCGTCGCGAATTCGAGCAGGCCGGTGGGATCGAACGTCGCAGCCGTCTGTCCCTGGCTGACCAGAACTCCCATCGGATTGGCCCGGCTGGCGGTGTTGACGTCGTCGAAATTCGTCCCGAAGTATACATCGTGCCCCGTGACACCTTCACCCGGCGCCCAACTGATAACTACTTCGCGAGGCACATCGGTGGCCTCCTTGGCGGGACTCGGCGAGCGTGCCGCCTCGGGCGCGATCGCCAGAATGATATCGATGAAGCAGATCTTCGAGTTCGACGAACCGGCCGCCGGCTGGAGAGTCAGGCGGCCATCGGCCACCGTAACCGTCGCGGTCAACTCATCGAAATTGCCCACCTGCCCGTCGGGGTCTACAATGACCACTCCCTCGACATCGAACGTGTTGGTCTGATCCGTGTAGCCGGGGTCGCCGGCGACGATGTAGATGTTGTACAGACCGTTCTCAATGGCGATTTCCCAGATGGCATCTGCGCCCTTCTCGAGGTGGACCAGCGTATCCCATCGCTGATCGGGCGCGTTGGCGCTGTTGCGCTCGCGGGCGTCGGCGCTGATATCCCGGCTCCAGCCGTAGCTCCAGCCGTTGCCTCGGTCCCCGAAGGCCAATCCGGAGTCCGGCAGATACCCTTCCGGCACCTCCGCCGCAGCCGTCTGGAAGTTGATCTTTACCGACTGCCCGTGCGCCGGTCCCGCGAACGCCAGCGAGACCAGAACCATAGCCGTCAGCCACATGTACTTTCTGAACATAACAGTCCTCCTTCAAACAGGGTCATAACGGATTCGCTCCGACCACACGCCGGACCGTTTCCCTCCACCGCATCGTATCGTTCCGCAGGAACGAATGCACTCCGACCGCCGCTGTCCTGCCGGGAACACCCCTCAAATCGGATGGAACTGCTGAATTGCCGCATGGCTCTCGCCATTCGCACACGGACAGACGTTGCGGTCCCTGCACAGAGCGCATGCGGTGCATGCTAAGAAATGAACCTCTGGCCCCCCCTGACCACGTGCGTAACTGGACACACTTCATCAGGGCCTCCGATCCTGACCGAAACGCACAGCCACACCTCAGCGGCGGCTGGTATTGTCACAGAATCCCAGGACTTAACACCTGTCGCGTGTTCGCAGAAACCCTCGCAACCGGTTCGTATTGGTTGTACCATATTTGACGGCTGCTCTGCAAGGCAATTCCGGCCGTCTTTCGGGGTCACCGGTGCGCCGGAGGGTATATCGACCGCAGACAAGCCCGCCTGAAGAACCGAGGCCGACAGCCGCCCAGCCAGGTCCGCCGCCACCCCCTAGCCCTATAGAGACGGGGCCTGCAACCCCGATGGGCATCGGGATTACAGGCCCCGTGGCATCATTCTATGGTCGTGCCCGGTTGCTGCCGGGCACGCGGGTCCGGATAACCGTTACCGGTCGCCGGCCAGGT
>CAZNSM010000427.1:0-2285 GCA_964575615.1 uncultured Pirellulales bacterium
TGGCGCCATGACAGGAAGACGGTTGTCAGCGGCCGGACCGATCCGCACGGTGGAGGCACACATCGAAGAGTTCACAGGATTCGCAGTCGGGACGAAGACGGCCGGTGCAGTCGTCGAGGATTCCGATGCGGGACAGGGCGAAATCGTATTTGACCGGATCGGCCGGCGCGATCGCGGCGAAACCCTCCGTGACCTGCACGGCGGTCGATTGTGAAATCGTGTTGCTGTCGTGCAGACCGAGGATGCGGCAGAGGCGGGCCATGTGTACGTCGAGCGGCACGATCAGCTTGGCCGCGTTGACGCCCTTCCACAGCCCCGGATCGACGTCGTCGGCCCGGACCATCCATCGCAGGAACAGGTGCAGCCTCTTGCTGGCGCTGCCCCGGCTGGGACTGGCCAGCAGGTACATCAGCCCCCGGGTGACCTGGCCGGCGTGCTTGCGGGCACAGGCGTCCGTCAGGCGGTCGCAGAACCTCGCCAGCGCAGGCAGAACATTCTGTTCGCTCGGATCGAGACCCTCGACGAAGAACGATTCGATGCTTCCGAGTCGGCGAAGCACCGGACGCAGCAACTCCAGCAGGTCACTGACGTCTTCGGCGGTCGTGAAGCGGTGCTTGAAACCGGCCAGGCGCAGCCGGCGCGACGGCGAGAAGTTCATCACGAAATCGTATGGCCCGCAATCCATGCGTGCGAATAGATCGTTCAGACTCCGCTGAATCTGCTGCACGCGGCCGTAGGCCAGGGCCGCCGCGAGGAAGCAGGCGACCTCCGCATCCTGCGGCCGGTCGAACCGATAGGCGAATTGAAGCGGGTCGGCGCCAATGAACCGGCGATGGTTGTACCGCGCGTGGACCCGTTCGAGGATTTCCGCCAGAACGCCGGCTCGTGGAGGCGATGCGAGCGAAACGGTCATTCGGCCCTCTGCGGGGTCTTCTTGCGCGGGATGTCGCCGGCGAAGCGACACTCGATCTGGCCGGTCTGGGTGTTGAACCTCACGCGCCGGCCGCGCGTTCCGCCGACTTCCTGGCGGACGACGCGGATGCCTGCAGCCTTCAGGACCTCCAGGGCCGCTGCGACGTTGCCCTGCCCGATGCTCCCGTCGGCGTTTGCGGTCTTCAGGACTGCGGCGCCGCCGAAGATGCTGGCCTGATAGTGACGCGGCTCAGAGTCGATCTTCAGCATGGCGTTGACGATCTGGCGGGTCGCGCTGGTCCCATAGGTTCCCACTTCCGGATCGGACTCATTCCGGGGCCGGTCCCGAAGGAAGTGATTCATCGCGCCGAACCCCTCCTTGGTGTTGTATAGACAAACGGTGACGCAGGAGCCGACGAGGGTTTCGGTCATCACGGGCCGACGGGACGCATAGAACTGGCCCGGCCGCAGGAACTTTCGCATCAACGCAGTCACAGGCTTTGTACACCCCCAGAAAAGATCACCCCAAATCGGCGGAGCGGACGCTGGCGAGGAACCGCCCGTTGCTCCTGATCACCTCGACACGGCAGCCGAACAAGGCCGTCAGGTGGGCCGAGGTCAGCAGATCGTCGGGCTTTCCCTGGCCGACCACCCGGCCGCCCTTCATCAGCACAATCTGGTCAACCGCGGCCGGCAACTCGTCCAGATGGTGCGACACGATCACCACTGTCGGCGGCCGGCTCCGCGCCAGCAGCCGGTCCAGAACGGCGACGCAGGCCGCACGCGAACCGATGTCCAATCCCACCGTCGGCTCGTCGAGAAGCAGGATCTTCGCGTTCGAGACCATCGCCCGGGCCAGGAGCGTCTTCATCTGCTCGCCCGAAGACAGGTCTCCATAGGCCCGCTCGCCGATCTCGGCCAGACCGACCGAAGCCATCTCCTCATCCACGCGCCGCCACTGACCGTGCTCGACGTCGCAGTGAGGAGGCAACACGATCGTCCCGAACAACCCCGTGGCCACGACGTCGCGCACGCACATCCGGTCGTCGAACTTCGGCGCCCGCGAAGGCTCGATCAGCCCGATCCGGCGGCGGACGTCGGCCAGATTGACTCGCCCATAGGTGCGGCCGTCCACGCTGACGACGCCCGTCGAAGGCCAGAGATAGCCAGCCAGCACCGCCATCAGCGCCGACTTGCCCGATCCATTGGGCCCGAGGATCGCGCAGCAACTGCCCGCCTCGACACTCAGGCTGATCCCGGCGAGAATAACGTTGCCCCTTCGGGTGACCCCGACGTTCTTCAGTTCTATCGCGTGGCAACTCAAAGCCAAACCCAGGCTGCCCTCAGCCGGCCCTCCGGAACGTGTCGATCAG
>CAZNSM010000428.1:0-2267 GCA_964575615.1 uncultured Pirellulales bacterium
ACGGGGTACCATCTGGCCTTCACACGCAAACAGGGCCGATTCGCGGAGTGGGGTCTGTACGTTCCGAACGGCCCACCGCCCGCGGATGTCCAAGCGACCGGGTACAAGATGCTCTACCGATGGAATCTCGAATTCGCACAGCACTTTGTCATCGACGATATGACCGTGAAGCCCGAATTCACGATCGAGACGGCCGAAGAGTTCGACGAGTGGGTCCTCGGCGCGATGGCCGAACTCGCCGACAACGGCACGGCCCCGGAGAACTTGACCTATCAGAAGGTCATCGATCTGGCCCAGCAGATTCGCACGTCGATCGCGCCGTAGGCGTGAAATCCTCCGGAATCGATCCAGGCCGGACGGCGGAGGTCCGGCCTTTTTTATGCGCAGGCGCTGGCTGCCGGCTCAATTGGGTGGGCAATCTCTTTTCGAATGAGTAAAACCCGTCTGGCGGGTGTTATATAGGCGAATGTGGATCGATCCCCGATGGCCATCGGGATTCGGAGGCTCGGCGTCGTGCTGGAAGACCGATATCTCGTTTGGCGGCTGAAGCAGGGAAGCCGCGACGCGCTATGCCGCATCTACGGCAAGTACAGAGAGGATCTGCTCCGGCTGGCCGTTTCGCTGTCCAATGAGACGACGTTGGCGGAGGACGTCGTCCAGGACGTGTTCGCCGCGTTCATCGGCGCCGCGCCTCAGTTCCGGCTGACCGGCTCGCTGAAGGCGTATCTGGCGACGTGCGTGGCCAACCGCGTGCGAAACGCCAACCGCGACCGCCGGCGGCGCGAGCAGGTCGGTCTCGACGAGATTCGATCGGTCGCCTCCGAATCGGTCCGGCCGGACCAGTGGGCCATCTGTAGCGAGGAACTGGAGCGCATCGCCCGCGCGATGGCCCTGCTCTCGTACGAACAGCGCGAGGTGATCGCCCTGCGCCTTCAGGGCGCACTGAAGTTCCGCCAGATCGCGGAACTGCAAGGCGTGCCGATCAAGACGGTCCTGAGCCGATACCGGTGCGGACTCGGAAAGCTTCGGTCCCTGCTCAATGGTGAGGTAACACGATGCGATTGCTTAGAGATATCAAGAAATCTATAGCCCAGGCGGGCATCCGCACGGCCCCCGGCGCCGACCGGGCGGTTCTGGAACACCTGCTCGAGCAATTACCCGACAACCAGAAGAGATCTTCGGCGGCGTACGATCCGCCGAAGGGAAGGAGAAGCATTATGAGAAGTCCAGTCACGAGATTCGCGGTGGCGGCGGTATTCCTGGGCGTTGCCGCAGTGCTGATCGCCATGATGGTCAGAACAACCACGCCGGCCTACGCCTTCGGGCAGACGGTGGAAGCAATGCAGGACAAACGCTCGTTCCACATCCAGACCTACTACCAGCAACGCCGCAAAGATGAATTCTGGGCCGAGTTCGACAAAGACGGGAACCTGATTCGCTTTCGGCAACATGAGAGCGAAGGTCCGGAGAACACCCTGGTGACGATCTGGGAAGACAACGTCATGAGCCAGTACTATCCGCCGCCGTGGGGCATTCATCTGATGACGCACGTCGAGAACACCGGCGGCGGATTGGAGGGACTGGAGCAGTTCGATCCGGAAACGATCGTCAAGGGCATCGATGCGCTGGTCGCGGAGGGCAAGGCCGTCATGGAGATGGAAGAGTCTGTGCGCGACACGTACCGGATGACGGTCCACGTGATGCGCACGGACGGCAAGCCACTGAAACAGACGCTGGTCGTCGATCCCGTCACGAAGTTCGTCGTCAGAATCGACGACTACTGGGGCCAGGAAGACGGAGGAACGGTCCACCACGGCATCGAGGTGCTGGAATACAACGAGGTGATAGACCCCGGACTCTTCGAGCGCGCTTTCCCGGAGGGCACCGTCCTGATCGACCAGGTGACGCAGGAGGTCGGGATGGCGCAAGGTGACATGACCAACGACAAGGCTGCCGTGGAGGTCCTTCGTCAGATGCTGGAAGCCTGGGCGCAAGGGGATTACGCTACGGCGGGCAACCTCTGCGGCGGCGCGCCGGTCGAGATGCTGACCGAGCGCTGTGCCCACCTGCGGCCCGTACGTATCCTCTCCATTGGACAGCCGGCGCCGATCAGGTACATCTCGCCCAGGTACAGGGTTCCATGTCAGTACGAGGTCGAGCGTGACGGGCAAACGGAGGTCACCAGCCAGGAGTTCTGTGTTTTCTCCGTGAATGGTCGCCCCGGACGCTGGTACGTGTTCATTCCACACACCACCCCGATCCCCTCC
>CAZNSM010000429.1:0-2235 GCA_964575615.1 uncultured Pirellulales bacterium
TGGTCGCCCCGGACGCTGGTACGTGTTCATTCCACACACCACCCCGATCCCCTCCGGTGACAAAGAGGTCAAGGCGATGCAGGACGATGACGACACCTCCGAGGGGCACCCCGTAGTCCTGGCCGGTGCGGTGGTCGACGAGCAAGGCAGCGTCGTACCCGATGCGTGGATCTTCGCATCCTACGCCGCACCAGGTCAAACCGATGCCCAGGGGACGTTCGCCCTGCCCGCCCCGCCGGCAGACGGCAGCCAGACGATAGGACCCGTGGACCTGCCCATGTTCGTCTGGGCTTACGCGGACACCGATCCCTACAGCGTGGCATGGACCGTGATCCGACCGCCTTCCGGGCCCACACCGGTTCGGCGTCGAATCCCCGACGAGCCAAATGATCCGGACGAACACGTTGAACAAACGCACCAGAGTGTGGCTCTTACCATCCGAAGCGAAGAGGAATTCCTCGCGAACTTGCCCGGCGATCCGGGCCAACTCGCCGGTGGCGGGTCTATGGACGGCAATCCTCAAATTGCCGACGTCGTGCTCGTGACCGGCCCGGCTGACGTTATCACGGGACAAGTAACCGACGCCAACGGCGCCCCCGTGACCGGCGCCCTCGTCCTGGCCAAAGCCATCGAGTTGCCGATCGGATCGAACACGCTCTGCGCAGGGGGGCTCGACGAAGAGTGGAAGGCCGGGTTCGCTTCGGAAACGGATGCCAATGGCCGCTACAGTTTGAGCCATCTGCCGTCCTGCTGGACGCAGGCGACACTCGTCGTGCGAGCCGACGGACGTGGAGGCACGCAACAGGTGGTTCTCCGCGCCGGCGTGGACACGACATGCGACATCAGTCTGGCGGAGGCTGGCCAAGAGGATTGAGGCAGCGGCTGACAGTTGACCTGAACCTCAAGCCGCGGCGATTCCATGAACTTGCAGGCCGGGCCACTACTGGTCCGGCCTTCTTGCTGCGCCGGGCAAAAGGTCTACACACCCACACTCCCCTTTCGGATGGACGAAAATATCAGGATTTGGCTTGACGTGCCGGACCAGGATTAGTATTCTGATTAACGAACACGGCCCGGTCTGACTGTTTGATCCGAAGCGGGCCGGGTCGTGGCCCAAGAAGCGTGGAAATCTATGGCAGGCATTTGTGCGAAACAAACCCAATTTCGGAGGCGATGACAAGCTTTAACTTCTTTCTATCAAGTGTTTTATAGCAATCCGATGACGAAAGAACAAAGCCAATTTTCAGCCAGGACAGCAGGTCCGGAAGGGTCTGGGTTGGGCAGACCGGGACCCTGCCTGTGGAGTGAGGGATATGGGACGGAGAACTAAGTGCTGCATTCTTCAGGGTTTGTGGGAATCGGTGTGCCGCCGCACCGGTTCGCCGGCAAGGCTGCTCCGGCTGGCGTTTGTTCTCGTCTGGGCCGGGGCAGGATGGGCACAGACCTGGGTCGAAGGCGTCGAGGACCGGGAAGTCTACAGAGACCGGGTTTCTTTCGTCGTGCCATCGGAGGAAGGCCTCGAGACGACTGCATCGCTAAATGGCTGGCCGGTGGCGACGGACGTTTCCGTAACTATCGACAAGGCTGACTATTATGAACTGCACGTCCGTCGGGCCGAAGCGGCCTCAGGGGCCGAGCACAGCGAGGTGGTCCGCTTCATCGTTCGCGACAGCAGCCGGGGCAACGCAGAATGGGGCCTGCCACCCTGGACGCCCTACCCGATGGTTGACTCGGCTACCGGTGAGTTCGCCGGCGCCCAACTGAAACTCGTCGCACCGGCGCAATACCCGGCCGGACTGGAGATCCCGGTCATCGCCCGAGTCGAGAACGAGGCGGGAAGACGCGTTGGCGTCAACGGCGAGATCAAAGCCGCCGAATTCCCCGACCGCCCGCTCGACCTGCTGCGCGGCGTCGGCTCGGTCTTCCTGCCGGGGGCGACCGACCCAGGCCCCCTCCTCTACAAGGGTTGGATACACTCCCTTGCCGCCTCGTGTCAAATCGCCATCGAAGCGGTCACCGATTGGCAGACGGTCTCCGGAGAGATCGTCGCAGAGACGAACTGGCCGCAGAACGCCCGCATCCGCGTCGCGGGCGATGCGCTGACCATCAAACCGGGCGCGACGCTGACCGTCGGCGCCGGCAGCGTACTTCTCGTCGATCCCGACACGGACATCGTGGTTGAAGGCGAGATCACCGTCAACGGAACCGTCGAACATCCGGTCGTATTCACGTGCG
>CAZNSM010000430.1:0-2221 GCA_964575615.1 uncultured Pirellulales bacterium
TGCCTCTGGAGCGAAGGATGGCCTGGACGACCTCCATGGTCTGCCTGACCTGGGCTCTGGTGTCATCCAGGAAAACGGTCTTTCCCGCCTTGTCGATGCTGGCGGTCCCGGAGACGTACAGGCGGCAAAGGTCCGGGGTGGCGACCTCGACGGCGCGGCTGAAGGAACTGCCGTAGTCGCGAGCCGACGACTGCAAGGGCGAAGGCACGGTATAGACCTTCACGTCCTTGGTCTTGGGCCGCAGGGCCAGCAGTCCGGCGACCAGGGCGGCATCGGCCGCATTGCCGCCGCCGATTCCCGTGCTGGCCGGAACCAGACCGTCGAAGACCTTCCTCTGCTCGAAAAACCGCGTGCGGACGCGGTTGAACTCGCCATACCAGGCGAGAATCTCATGGTTGTAGAACCACGTGCGAAAGACGTCGGAGAACGCCAGGCCCTGGCCCGCCAGGAGGGCGTCCATCTCGCGGAAGATGGCGTCGGCCTGTTCCGGACGGCCCTGCGAGGTGTCCGCCGGCAGCAGCCCGGTGAGACGGCAGTATCGCGCGTGGTCATCTTCGAGAAGGCTGCCGACGACCCGCCCGCCCGATACGACATGCGCGATCGGCGTGCCGGAGGCAATCCAGACGTAGACGCCGCAGAGATTCTCGGCGCGGGTGTTCTCCACCCAGCCGATCGGCTGGTGCCGTCCGTCGATGGCGCGCGTCAGGCCGGGCATGTACTTGCGGTCCTCGGCCGACATCCCGAGGACCTCGGCCGAGATGACCTGGCCGCCCAGCGCGTGCACCACCTCGGCGACCCTGCCGAACAACGACTTGGGAGTCTCGCCCTTCTCCGGAGTCAGCGTGACGAAGTGTTCGAAAACTGGACTACGATCGAGGGTGATGACATCGACCCCTGCCACCGCATGTTTCCGGATGCACGTCAACGCCACAACTCCTTATCGATGCTCGACTATCTCAACGGAAACTATCTATATTATCATTTACGTCTGTCGCATGCAACCACTTCATCGCCGGGAGGAGATTTTCGGCGTCCGGCCCACGAACCGTCCACCAGACAGCGAAGGGACCGAGTATATCGACTCTCTCAACGCAAGCACTCCCATCGGCACCGCCCTGCGGCCAAGGCCCGCCTGCCGTCCGCGGCCGACGGGCGGACTCAGGGGGTCCTTTATAGGACCAGGCCCGGTTGATGCCCTACCGGAGAGCCGGGAGTTTCTTCCGCAGGGAGATGTTCCTTCCGGCACCGCGCGGGCGGGCTTGGCAGTCCGGGCCCGGTGACGGGACAGATTCTCTCGTCGTCCGCTCGCCGCCGGCGGGGACGGAATCGGCCCTGCATGCCCGCCAGGGCGGTTCGCCTCGCGCCCGGCGCGCCGGCGTCCGAAAGCCGGCGGCGTGATCCGGCCTTCGCCTCGCATCATGGCACCGGATTTGCAACCGGAATGCTCCGTATCAGGGTCAAGGGGACCCTCCTGTTTCTCGCACCGCGTTCGATACGCGTTTTCTGCCAGTAAGGAGTCAACTATGGACATCAGCAGCATCCTGTCGAACCCCAACTTCAATCTGTACGGCCTCGGCCAGACGTCCGGGGCGACGTCGCTGCCGGGCAGCATGGAGGAGATGGTCCAGCGTTTGATCGAGGACAAAGACAAGAACGGCAACGGCACGCTCGACGCGGCGGAGCTGTGCATCTCGGAGGAAGCGTTCAAGCAGGTCGACGCCGACGGCGACGGGGAACTGACCAGCGAGGAACTCGTCGAAGGCGCCGAGCAGATCCGCAAGGCCATGGGCCCGCCGCCCGGAATCGAGAGCCCGGAATCGGACGACGACGCCACCGCCAAGACGCTGCTCGATTACCTCGAAGAGGAAGACGACAAGAACGCCCCCCGGACCATCCTGGACCTGTTGCTCTGAGCGCCGCTCGTCGCGAGCGCCCGCTTCGTGTCATTTGCCCTGTCGGCGACCGGCCGAGCCGCGCGGTTTCGCTCGGGGCCGGCCGCCCTTTTCCTGCGCCGTCGGGGCAGCCTGCAAGGCGGCGACCTCGCTCCTGGTCAGCGGCCGAAACCGGCCCACCGGAAGGTCCTGCAGTTTGAGTTTGCCGATGCTCGTCCGCCGGAGGTTCTTGACCGGGACACCGACGTTGGCCAGCATCCGTCGGACCTGTCGATTGAGACCCTGGCTGATGGTGATCTCGATCGACGATTCCTGATGGCCGGCCTTGA
>CAZNSM010000431.1:0-2215 GCA_964575615.1 uncultured Pirellulales bacterium
CAAGGCATTGTTCATCAGCCGAGCCTCTATCGATTGGGGTTCTGATGCGTGGTCGTTGCACAGCCAGCCATCCCCTGTGTCAGTCTGGCAGGCATCGCATCCCTCATGCCCGCACAGTTCGCAGATGTGGACGCACTCGGAGCAACAGTCCGCTCCGCAGTCACAGTGCATCGGGGGATTCTCTCGCGTCAGTGCCGCGCCACACTCGCACTCGTGGTGCTCGGGCGTAGGCCGGAAGTATCGTTCGTATTCGTCGGGATCAGACATTCTTCACCTCAGGGGTTCTACAGGGTGGAAAAGGCACGTCTCCGCCGACCGCGACTTGATCTTGTGAAGTTCACGCTTGGCCGCCAAGTACGCGGCGCGGGCATCGTCGGCGCGATCGTAGCAGCCCAAATAGACCGCGTCCCCAAGAGCAAATTGTCCACGTGTCAGCGCAATGCCTCTCATTTCGACTCCTTTCTTGAGAAGAGAAACAGAGAAATGCGAAGGGTCGCCTGTGAGATAAAGGCGACCCTTCTTGCGACTGACCACACTTGCAGATTTGTTGTAGGACGGGATCAAATATCCCGTGTGATTAAACTAGCGCAACATTCAAAATCTCGAGTTGAAAACAACGTAAGGGTTCAAGTCCAGGCTCCGGCATTGCGAGCAGCTTGGGCTCGGGCTACCGCTTCCATCTGAGCCTCTTCGCGGACGGCCACGTACCGTTGCGCTGTCGAGTTGTCTTCCCAGCCGAACTGCTCTTTGAGTTGGGCGAGCGTCAGGTGCTCGGCCGACTCCGTGGCGGCGGTGCGACGGATTCGATGAAACGCGCCGTCGCCTTCTACATTCGCGGCGCCCTTGATCCGGTTCCAGATCTGATAGAGCCCGGTGTAGGGCCGCTTCCGGACGCCAATGGCCAGTTGGCCCACGTGGGCCTGCAAGCTCAAGCATCGCTCGCGCGGCAGGAACGGATACATCCAGGGGCAGGAAACCCGCATGCGCTCCAGGAGCTCCATAGAAGGCAGCGGGATCGGGGAGAGTCGGTCCCGCCGCCCCTTGGTCGTCCATGACCACCACTGGCCAGACGCATCCTCGCGCTGGCGGACATAGAGAATCGCCCGACCCCTCTGTGGGTCCAGGTCGATGTCGATCCACCGCAGGTTGAGCAGTTCGCCGATCCGCAGGCCGCAGTCATCGGCCAACTGGATCATGCCGTGCCACTGCAAAGCACGAACGGGATCGCGCCAGTGGAGTTTGTCGATCGCATCATGCAGACGTCGCATTTCGTCGCGAGACCAGAACGTAGGTCGCGGCTTCGCCAGCTTCGGGAGCTTGACGCCCTTGAAGGGATTGACCTCGATCAGTCCTGTATCGACCGCCCATCCGAACACGCTCGACACACTGCCGCAGTAGCTCCGAATGGTCGCCGTCGCCTTCCCGCACTCTCGCAGAGTCGCCTGGAACTGCGTGACCATCAGCTTGGTTACATCACGACAGTGGATGTTGCCGGCGTGCCGGACGAACAGCGTGAAGACGCGGACGTTCTTGGCAATCGTGTCCGGGTCGCTGGTCGCAAGACGCTGGTATTGATGCAGTACCGTGTTCAGTCGCGGTGAACGCGGTTCCTCACGCCGGAAGAGCCCGCTCACCAGAGTAGTTAGACCGTGCATAATATCCTCCTTTCGTGGTCCAGTCGCACCTGAGGACAATGTTGACGCGGTCTACCAATTTCCACCCTGTTCAGATTTCAAAGATCATGTTCCGGGCGTGGAGCTCAGGACTAAGGGCATCCATTCCACGTGTCCCACCCCACGCCCAACGCCCCCGGCAGGACTCGAACCTGCACCTGACTCACGGCAACCATACTCACATGCCGCTTCGCTCGGCGTCTACCGATTTCACCACGGGGGCATCATGTTTATGCTTTTCCGTAATCTCGATAATCTCCTGACAAACCGCTGCCGCAGTGGAATCTGGCATTATTACAAGAATCAGACGGACAGCCTCTTTCAAACTGACCAGCAGCAGATCACGGTCATTGATGAGCTGTTGAGCATCTACTGGCATCTCTTCACCTCACACAGCGACGGCCACCCCGGTTTCGGACCAATCCCGTCACGGTAGCCCACGCCGCAGAGCGGCCGTCGCCATATGGATACCCGGATGAATTCATAGGCCCCCGCCCCTTGATTCACTACAGTCGGTGCGACAGCAAGAGTTCGGACGGGGG
>CAZNSM010000432.1:0-2210 GCA_964575615.1 uncultured Pirellulales bacterium
CTTCGACGAGAGCCAGTGGGAGGACATCCTGGGCGTGCTGGCGATCCAGGGCCAGACCCTCGACTTCGGGCGGCTGAACGAGGACGCGAGAATTCTCGGCGTCGAAGACCTCCTGGAGCGAGCCATCGCCGAGGCACAGACGTACGTTTGAATATGGACCTGAACGCAAAACACGAGGCGCTTCGGAACACTCTGAAGGGTCTGGGTAAGGTTGTCGTCGCGTATTCGGGCGGCGTGGACAGCACGCTGCTGCTGAAAGTCGCCGCCGAGACACTGGGGACGCAGAACGTGCTGGCGTGCTTCAGCGCCGGCGCCTCGGAGCCGAGCCACCAGCTCTCGCGCGTCTCCTCGCTTGCGCGGGACATCGGCGTCGAGCTGATGACGGTCGACACGGACGAGCTGGAAGACCCTGCCTTCGTGGCCAATCAGGCGGACCGCTGCTTCCACTGCAAGTCGCATCTGTGCCGGACGCTGCTGGACATCGCGGCCGAGCGCGGGTTTGGTCACGTGATCTTCGGAACCAACTACGACGACCTCGACGACTTCCGGCCGGGCAATCGGGCCATCGAGGCGCTCGGTGTCCGTTCGCCGCTGGCGGAGGCGAAGCTGACCAAGGACGACATTCGCCGGCTCAGCCGGCAGTTCGGCCTGCCCACCGCGGATATGCCCTCGTCGCCCTGCCTGGCGTCGCGAATCAGCTACGGGCTGGAGGTCACCGCCGAACGGCTCAGGCAGATCGACGAGGCCGAGGCCGTTCTCAGAGAGGCGGGTTTCGTCGAATTTCGCGTCCGCCATCATGGCGAGGTCGCGCGGATCGAGGTTCCGGCCACCCAGATCGGCCGGCTGGCCGCCGAGCCGCTCCGCTCGCAGGTGGTCGAGAAACTCAAGAGCCTTGGTTTCCGCTATGTCACCCTGGACCTTCAGGGCTTTCGTTCCGGCTCGCTGAACGAGTCGCTCTCGGAGGAAGAAAAGCAAACCGGTCTGCAAATGTAACGTACCATTCTCGCTGGAGGAACTCATGCACTTGAATGCCATGTCACAGACTCAGGGAATGTCACGCCGCACCGTTCTTTCGATCGCTCTGCTTGCGGGCTTGGTCTGGTCTGCCAGTCGTTGCTCTGCGGCCCAGCCCGGCGACAGCAGGAATGAATTGCACGTGATGAGTTTCAACATCCGCTATGGGACAGCGGACGACGGGCCGGACCGCTGGGAGAACCGCAGACAGCAGGTCTGCGAGCTGATCGAGCGAAACAAGTGCGACCTGATCGGCTTGCAGGAGGCGCTGCGGTTCCAGATCGACGCGATTCGCGAGACGCTTCCGGTGTACGCCGAGGTCGGCGTCGGCCGCGAAGACGGCAAGACCAAAGGCGAGTACAGCGGCATCCTCTACCGCGCCGACCGCCTTCTGCTGGCCGAGGCCGGAACGTTCTGGCTGTCCGACACGCCCGAGGTTCCCGGCTCGATGACCTGGGGCAACAAGATCACACGCGTCTGCACCTGGGGCCGGTTCATCCACAAGCCGTCGGGCAAGGCGTTCTATCATTTCAACACCCACTTTGACCACCAGTCGCAGCCCTCGCGCGAGAAGGCCGCGGTACTGCTGGCCCAGCGCATCCGCGGCCGCAAGCACTCCGATCCGGTGATCGTCTCGGGCGACTTCAACGCGGGCGAATCCAATCCGGCCGTGCGCTATCTCAAGGGCGATCTCGACCTGGACGGCAAGACGCCCATCCCGTTCGTCGATTCGTTTCGGCTGCTGCACCCCGAGGCGACCGAGGTCGGCACCTTCCACGCCTTCAAGGGCACGCGTTCCGGCGAGAAGATCGACTACATCTTCGTCCAGCCCGGCGCCGAGGTTCTGGAGGCCCGAATCCTCCACGATAACGTGGACGACCGCTACCCCAGCGACCACTACCCTATCACCACCCGGCTCATCCTGCCAGATTGAACCCCCTGGGCCATCGATATGCCACCTCGCCGCTGACGGGGCAATTCAGGTGTTCCGTCTTCTCCGGAAAATGGACTTGACTTGCACACAGATACGTGTACAATTTGGGTATGAAGCGAAAGGACCTGGAGAGAGAACTGAAGAAGATGGGGTGGTATCTTCTTCGGCATGGCAAGAAGCACGATGTATGGACAGACGGCGAACGGGCCGAGCCGATTCCGAGGCACAACGAGATCAACGAACGTCTGGCTCACGCGATTCT
>CAZNSM010000433.1:0-2203 GCA_964575615.1 uncultured Pirellulales bacterium
CGGGATGGTGGAGGATGCGATTCGCGTAGTGGTAGAGATAGAATCCTCCGCCGGCCGACAGGAAGGCCACCACCGCAAGCATCGCCAGCACGACCCGGTAGCGTCCCTGGTCGATCATCTCATAAGACAGGATAGCGGTGCAGGCCACGACGAACCCCAGCCACAGCAGGATGGAGATCACCGCTTCCCGGTTGGCCAGCGCGGAAATCCGGGCCGAGCGTCCCGAGGAGATGTTCCGACGCACCTGATCTCGTCGCGGATTGCTCTTTCGGTTGAAAAGGCCCATCGCATTCAGTCCGTCATAGCCAGATCGGAATCGGCGCGAGTCTGCGTCGCGAGGATCGTCTCGGTCTCACGATTCCTCGCCCCGCGGTCCCCGTCTGTGCGATTCCTGTTTCTTCTTGTAAGCGCGCACGATGTTCTGCACGAGCCGGTGCCGCACGATGTCGCGCTGATTCAGCTCGACGACGCCGATGCCCTTGATCCGGCGGAGGGTCTCGATCGCCTCGATCATGCCGCTTTTCTGGTGCGCGTCGAGATCGATCTGCGTGACGTCGCCGGTAATGATCATCTTCGAGCCGTGTCCGAGGCGGGTCAGCACCATCAGCATCTGAAGGCCGGAGGTGTTCTGGGCCTCGTCGCAGATGATGGCGGCCTCGTTAAGTGTCCGCCCCCGCATGAAGGCCAGGGGAATGATCTCGATGATATCCAGCTCCATGAACTTGCGCATCTGGGCGAAGTCCATCATGTCCTCCAGGGCGTCGAACAGCGGCCGCAGGTAGGGATTGACCTTGGCCTGGATGTCGCCGGGGAGGAATCCGAGCTTCTCGCCGGCTTCGACGGCCGGCCTGGCCAGGACGATGCGTCGAATCTGACGCTTCTTGAGCATCGAGACGGCCACGGCGACGGCCAGGTAGGTCTTTCCCGTTCCGGCCGGACCCGTGCAGAACGTGATGTCGTTGCTGAGCATCGTCTCGATGTACTTCAACTGGCCGCCGGTCGACGGCTCGACCACTTTCTTGGAGTAGACGGTCACCGCTTCGCCATTGTCCGGAGCAGCCGATTGGGTCCCCTGCTCGATGAAACCGGTCACGTCGTCGCTGGTCAGTTGCCGGTGCTTGAGCAGATGCTTCTGCATGCGGTCGACCACCTCAGCCGCCTGGCTGACGCTCTCGTCGGCGCCGCTGATGATGAGGTTGTACTGACGGGCGGTGATGCTGACGCCCAGAGATCGGCGCAGTTGCCGAAGGTGACTGTCGGAAGGTCCGAAAAGCTCCAGTTGCCTGCTGCCCGGATCCAGTTGTACGATGACTTCCAAATTGCTCCTCGCCCAAGCGATACGATTCCGTCGTTTCCGTAGTCACCCCCTGGCGGGCGGCTACGCCACGAGACGGAAGAACAGATACCCGAACGGCGCGGCCACCAGGGGCGAATCGATCACGTCCAGTATACCACCGAATCCGGGCACGCGGTTCGCGGAATCCTTCTGCTGGGCGTCCCGCTTCATCATCGATTCGGTCAGATCGCCCAACTGGCCTATCACGGCGAAGATTCCGCCGAACAGCAAAGCCCACGACCAAGCCATTATATCGAAAGCGAGAGCAAACGCGAGACTTAAGCCCACAGCGACGAAGATCGCTCCGGCCAGTCCCTCCCAGGTCTTGCCCGGACTGACACATGGAGAGAACTTGTGCCGGCCGAAGAGCTTGCCGAACGTGAATGCCCCAATGTCCGAGCCCTTCACGACGAACATCAACGCCAGAGTCTCCCAAAGCCCCCAATCTACCCGAATTCCCACCACAAAGGCCGCCAGAAGCCCCAGATAAAGGACCGCCAGGCAATTGACGCCGCAATTAGCCAGAACGCCGTCGATCCCGTACTGCCGGTACTGCGCCAGGACCGACGCCAGCAGCGAGAAGGCCAGGACAAACAGCACGCACGCATGCAGGGGAACGCTGAGCCACTGGGACCAGTACCACACCGTGGAGAGAAGAACGACGCCTGCGACCGCGGGACCGAGAAGGACATGCAGGCCTTTTGCAGCACAGAGACCGGCGAATTCAAACGTTGCCGGCGCCATGACCGCCGCCACGAGAATCGCCAGCAGAGTCCCCTGCACCGCCCTGTCGTCGTCGGCCGCGAGAGTGGCCGAACCATCGATCCAGCCGTCCACGACGACCAGGCCCCCGAAGAAGAGCGTCAT
>CAZNSM010000434.1:0-2203 GCA_964575615.1 uncultured Pirellulales bacterium
CCCCTTTCCTGAATCGCTGCTTCGACAGTCACACGCCGCAGGCCCCAAGGCCCACGCCGCCATTATCCCCGCCTCCAGCGCCTCACGCAACCTCCAATCCGCACCGCGCGCGTCTGCCCGATGGTCCCGTTACGCGAAGACAGCTCTGACGCGACTGGAAAACGGTCCAAAGCCCGCTGGGCAGCGCTGGGACAGAATGTTGATGTCGATGCGACGTGCGATCCTGGAGTACATTTCGCTGTGACTCATGGCCTCTGCGCTGTCTCTCAGAAGGTCGGCGCAGGTCTGCTTGGGGTCACGGATTCCCTCGGGGGCGGGCTGTTGGTTGACGACGTAGCCCAGAACCTGCGTCAGGGCGGCTTCATCCGCCAGCATCCAGGCGTCAAACGTGCGGATCGCGACGCCCAGGGCACGTCGAAGATGCGACAGCGTTGAGTTCTGAGCCTCGGTCATCTGCGTAGCTCGTTCCCGGCGGCCATCTTCGTCGATGACCACTATCAGCACATCGAAATCCCTCTTCTGTGCCTCCAGGAGCCAGCGCACAGCCCGTTTGTAGTAGCCGTCTCCTCTGCCGTGAAAGGCGTGAACCTTGGGGTTCGAGACCTTGTCCTGCTCGTATGTCGCCTCACCTCCCCCGAGCCTCCTCACAAGTGTCTCCAGCGCACCGGATTGCTCGTGCTTTCCCTCCGACACGATCAGGGCTTTCATTCGGGACTGCCCTCCACCGGTTCGATCGTATCGGCGATGGTCTCATCCTCCTCGGCGGTCCAGATCTCGCCCAGCGTGAATACGTCGATCTGCTTACGGATCGTCGGGCTCTCCGACAGGCGAGTGGTCTTGACTTCGCCATTGTCGAGTTTGGTGCACAACGTGACCTCCTCCGGCTCAAACAGATCCACCACGTAAGGCGAGTGCGTCGTGAGCAGAACTTGTGTATGCGATTGCTCGCTGATCAGCTCGCGGAGAATTGTCAGCACATCCCGCAATCGCTTGGGATGAATCCCGTTCTCCGGCTCCTCCACGAGCAGCACCCTCGGCGGCTTCGGAAGATACAGCACTGTAAGGTACGCCAGCACCAGCAGCGTCCCATCCGATGCCTGCGACGCCGGGATCAGTTGGTGCCCGCTGTGAAGTCGGAAGTAGAGGCCTTTGCCATCGGCTTTCTGTAGCATCGTCACCTGCTCGGGGGCGTCCACCGGCGCGCGATAGGCCGGCTCCTGCTGGAGGACGATGGAGTGAACGTGGGGGAATATCTCTGTGAATCGCTTCTCCAACTTGGCGAACTGCTCCCGGCTGTAGCTGAGAATCTCATCCAGACACAGCGCCAGGCCGAAACCGTTCGATTCCATCCGGAAGCTCCTCTTGGCATCCGGCGCCACCGGCAACGCCAGGAACTGCGGATTCCACCGATAATAGTGCACACCCTCCAAGAGGTTTCTCACGGCTCGGAACGAATCGCTGCTGAGATTTGCCCAGCCTGGCCCCTCTACCTCATACCTTACCCGCGTGCTTCCCATGAAGCTATCCATCGCCGGTGGGCCATTGTAGCTGGCGGACGTCTGTCCCGCTTTGAGGCTCTCTTTTGCCACACGAGCATCTTTTCCACGACTTGCGAATTCGAGAGCAACTCCATAGTGACGGATTCGCTCACTATCAGAATCCACTTCGATGACCACATGTCCGCCAGACGATCCCGACCAGACGAGTTCTGTGCCTTTCCACGAGCCGAGAAAGGCTTCGGACAATTCGTGATCGACGCTGCGGCAGAGGGCGGCGAGGGCGTCGAGGATGCTGGTCTTGCCCGAGTCGTTGGGACCGATCAGCACGTGGATCGGCGTCAAATCGATCTCGACGTCTCGAAGCGCCTTGAAGTTCTGGATTCTCAGCTTCGTAATCATGCAGCTCGCCCTTCGAAGAAGGCCCATGGCGATCGGTCCGGTCCGAGTCGGACGCTGGGCCGGGCGCCGTCCGTGTCCTTTGCTCGAAGTATCGCCCATGCCGCTCGAAAAGTCAAATGCCATGCGCGGACTGTCTTGTCATACAGGTGGCAGCCTCACCCCGACCCCGATGAGAGCGTCGGGATCGGGATGGGGATGGTCTATGGCAACGAGCCATCTCGAATCCGCCTGCGGGGGATTGAGGCTGCCGCCCGGGAGATGGAGGAGTTTCATTCGATCGGGGGCGTTTCGGCGATGGCGTTGGG
>CAZNSM010000435.1:0-2195 GCA_964575615.1 uncultured Pirellulales bacterium
CCCGGACCGTGTTGCGGGCGGCGCGGCGGGCGCGTAGAATGGGGCATGGTGACTCCCTTCTCGAACGGTCGCGGCGTGGCGTGGCGGCGCAGGGCCGGTCGAGTGCAGCAAGAAAAGGACGCAACGTGGACGACGAGTTCTGGGGGCAGATGACGGACCCTTCGGCCGGGGCGTGGCACACTGGGCCGTGCGGCGACACGATGGAGTTCTACCTCGTGATCGAGGGCGACGTGATCCGCACGGTGCGCTATCACACCGACGGCTGCGAGTTCACGCGGCAGTGCGGCCGGACCGTCGCGCGGTACATCCAGGGCAAATCGCTGCGCGATGCGCTGTCGATCAGCGTCAGGCACGTCCTCGACGAATTGCCGGAGCTGCCGGAGGCCCATCGCCACTGCGCCGTCCTGGCGGTGATGACGTTCTACAAGGCCATCGGCCAGTTCTGGCTCGAACAGGCCCGCTCCTGAAACCGCGAACCCGCCGTCGGCAATCGGAAATCCGCAACGGGTCAGGGGATGACGGTGGGGGTTTCGTCGCGCATGATGAAGGCGGGTTCGTACTGGAACTTCTGGCCGCCGACGGAGGCGTCGACCATGAGTCCCTGGTCGGGAACGACGAAGATGGCGACGCCGAACTGGTAGTCGGTGCGGCTGGCCGAGCCCGAGTTCAGCGCCACCGCGGTCACCTGGGCCGCCAACGTGAAGTCCTCGAACGTGAAGCGGTCGAACGCCGCCTTGTCCTGGAAGAAGATCACCTCGCGGAAGTACTGCCCGCCGAAGGAGAAGCCCAGGCTCGCCTGCGACATGCTGCAATAGCCCGCCCGCACGCCGCCGACGAAGACCTCGCCGCGCCCGTAGGCGCCGCCGAGGAGCACCGCGCCCTTGGTGACCTTGGGCAGCACCGCGTAGCCGTACGAGCTGTCGAAATACGCCTGGATCGTCGGGTCGCGCAGTTTGAACAACGAGACCGCCTCCTCGACCTGCATCGACAGCAGGTCGCGCGACGCCACCGACTCGGGCCTCGTCGCGCAGCCGACGCCCGCGCTTGCCACCAACACCAACAGGACCGCCAATCCAGCCTTCATAATCCGTTCTCCTTCGGGTCGATCATCCGTGTTTGGGATCGTGTGCGATGGGCGGGCAGCGCCCGGCGGCATCGACGCATGCAGCTTACCGCAGCCGGGCCATCGCCGCCAAGCACAAAACCCCTACAGAACCTATCGGACCCATAGGACACATAGGACCTATTGGCGTCTGACACCGAGGCCCGCAGCGAAATGCGTTGACCCGGACGGAGGCGGCTGGTAGACTGCCGGGCCGTGTAGAGATCGCATGCGGCCGGCGCCGTTTGTGACGGAGAGGAGAAGAACGGGTTCAGGGGCAAGGAGTCTCGATGGGCTCGGATGCCGGCTTTCTCGACATCGACGGCGCACGAATCTACTACGAAGACCGCGGCGCGGGCGACTGCGTTATCCTCAACCACGGATTCGCCATGGATCGGCGGATGTGGGATCTGCAATTCGATGCCTTCGCCAGGCGGTTTCGCTGCGTGCGCTACGACCTGCGCGGCTTCGGCAGATCGGACCTTCCCACGAGCCCATACTCCACGCTGGACGACTTGTATCTCCTGATGGATCGACTCGATATCGAGAAGGCCTGTCTGGTCGGCAGTTCCCTGAGCGGCAGCCTGGCGATCGAGTTCACTCTGACCTGGCCCGCGCGAGTCACGGGTCTGGTCCTGGCCGGCAGCAACCTGCGAGGCTATTGTCACTCGGACGACTACGTGAGGGAATATCTCCACTACCGCGAGGTTGCCCGAAGGGAGGGCATGGCGGCGGCGCAGATGGTCATGTTGGGCAATCCGCTGCTGCGGTTTGTTGCCAAGAAGCCGGAGCTGTTTGCCCACGTCGAAGCGATGATCCGCGATTACTCCGGCTTCCACTTGCTCGAGCGCGACCCCCATCGCGTGTTCTATCCACGCGCCATCGACCGCCTCGACGAGATCACGTGCCCGGTGCAGATTATCGTCGGACAGAATGACATCCCCGACCTCCAGGGCGTCGCCCGGCGGCTGGTCCGCCAGATCGGCCACGCCCGCTACACGGTCCTGCCCGGCGTCGGACACATCGTCAACATGGAAGCGCCCGAGCGGTTCAACGAGATCGTGCTCGACTTCCTCGACTCCCTGTCGGTCCA
>CAZNSM010000436.1:0-2192 GCA_964575615.1 uncultured Pirellulales bacterium
GCCTGCACGCAGATCATGCGGGACGGCGGCCAGACCGGCTGCGTCGTGCGGGACCACGCGGTCTACGGGCCGATCTTCCGGCATGGGCGCATGAGCGACAAGGACAACCTGCTTCGCCTGGCGAACAACTGCCGCAAGTGCCAGGAGCCGACGTGCCAGCTCGCCTGCCCCGCGGGCATCGAGATCCCGAAATTCATCGACCTCTTTCTCGACGGCAAGGAGCGCGAGGCCTATGAGGTCATCCGAAAGGCGAACGTCTTCCCCGAGGTCTGTGCGTGGCTGTGTCCTGTCGAACAGCAGTGCCAGGGCCATTGCCTCCAGCACTTCATCGGCGACGGGCCGCTGCCGATTGCCGACATCCAGCGGTATCTTTCCGAGCAGGCCAACAAACACGGCTGGTCGAAGCTGCGAATCCCGCAGAAGGCCAGCGGCAAGAGAGCGGCGATCATCGGCGCCGGTCCGGCGGGTCTGGCGTGCGCCGCCCGACTGCTCGAGGCCGGCCACAGTGTGACGATCTTCGACAAGAGCACCGCCTTCGGTGGAATGGTCGAGTCCGTCATCCCCGCCGACCGCCAGAGCCGGGCGCTGGCCAACGAGCTGAAGGCGATCTTTGCAGATGTGCCTGAAGATCGCATGACATTGCACCTCGGGCAAGAGCTTGACGCCCGGGACAACCTCGACACGATCATGGCGCAGGGTTTCGATGCCGCCTTCATCGGCCTGGGGCTGCCCCGCGCGACCAGTGTCACCGACACTCCGCTCGACGGCCTCTGGAACGCGATGGACTTCCTGTCGCAGGCCAAGCAGCCCGGCCGGCTCGATCTGACCGGCCAATCCGTCGCCGTCATCGGCGGGGGCAACACGGCGATGGACGTCGCCGTGACCGCCAGGCAGCTCGGCGCCAAAGACGTGTACCTGATCTATCGCCGCTCGTTCAAGGAGATGCCCGCCTGGGGCGCCGAGCGACAGCGGGCGATTGACGAGGGCGTGCACTTCCTGATCCTGACGCAGCCGCTGGATTACCACGCAACGGACGGCAGGCTGACGGGAATCAAGCTGTGCCCGACGCGACTGGGCGACCCGGACGCCAGCGGACGGCGCCGGCCTCAGGCCGTGACATCAAGCGCGTACGATCTCGACATGGACTTCGTCGTCGAGGCCATCGGCCAGTCGGCCCCGGGTGACATCGAGCGGATATTGCCCGGCGTCCAGATCGCCAACGGACTCATCCGGACCGATGACGGGACGCTCGCCACGTCGCGCCCCGGCGTCTTTGCCGGCGGCGACCTCGTTCGCGGACCGTCCACCGTGGTCGCGGCCGTCGCCGACGGCATGCGGGCCGCCCGCCGGATCGACCAGTTTCTGCAATCGTAACCACAATCGGAAGGGATCATCGTCATGGGAGATAGACTCGTAGCCATCGTCACCGGGGGCAGTCGCGGAATCGGCCGGGGCATCGCGATGGAGCTGGCCAGGCTGGGATACGATCTGATGATCGCCCACTTCGACTTCGATGAGCAGGGCAAGCCCGACGAGAGCAACGCGATGGAAACCCGCAAGCAGGCCCAGGCCCTCGGCGCCAGGTGTGAGGCAATGCGGATCGACGTCAGCAACGCCGCCGACCGCAAGAGACTGGTCGATTCGACCCGGAGCACATTCGGCCGATGTCACCTGCTCGCCAACAACGCCGGCGTCGCCCCCCTCAAACGGCTCGACCTGCTGGAGGCCACGGAAGAGAGCTTCGACCGCGTGATGAGCATCAATCTCAAGGGTCCCTACTTCCTGACCCAGATGGTCGCCAACTGGATGATCGAGCAGAAGAAAACCGATCCTGACGGCGGCTACCGCATCGTCAACACCGGATCGATCTCCGCCTACACCAGCAGCCCGGCCCGCGGCGAGTACTGCATCAGCAAGGCGGCCATCGGCATGATGACGATGCTCTACGCCGACCGGCTGGCCGAGTACGGCATCGGCGTCTTCGAGGTCCGGCCCGGCATCGTCAAAACGGACATGACCAGGGTCGTCACCGCCAAGTACGACAAGATGATCGCCGAGGGCGTCACGCCCATCAAGCGATGGGGCTATCCCGAGGACATCGGCAAGGCGGTGGGCGCGATCGCCGAAGGCCGGCTCGACTTCTGCACCGGCCAGGTCATCAACGCCGACGGCGGCTTCCATCTGCGAAGACT
>CAZNSM010000437.1:0-2168 GCA_964575615.1 uncultured Pirellulales bacterium
AATTCTTCCAACGTCATGTCCTTGAGATCCTTGCTCATCGCCCCATTCTACCACATTGGGCCATTCGGATCGACCTGCCGCGTCCGCTGCGGGCGCGAGAGGGCCTCCTAACGGGTTGGATCTTCACAGGCGCCAATGCCTGCGGCTTGCGTCCCGGCCTGCTCGCCCGCTGCGCCGTCGAAACGGCGTCGTAACACGGACGTCCTGCCGGCGACCGGAATGCGACCTCACGTCCAGATCGGGACGGATGCCAGGGAGATCGGATGGTTGTGTACGACCTCAAGTTACGTTTGGCGCGGAAGGGTGGTCGGTGGTACAATGACCGCCATGACCACAGACACGCTCGGGCTTTCGGACGAACTGGCAACGCGGATCAAGGACGCGTTGGCGCCACTGTGCCCGGACAGGGTGATCTTATTCGGTTCCTACGCCTGGGGTCGGCCGACGGAGGACAGCGATCTCGACCTCTACGTCGTGACCCGGGACGACTTCATGCCCGCTACCTATGACGAACGCATGCGGAACCACCTGAAAGTGGCTTCCGTTCTGCGGGAACTCAACAGACACGTTGCCATCGACCTGATCGTTCATACAAGGCCGATGCACGCCGCATTCGTTCGACTGGACAGCCTGTTCGCCAGGGAGATCATGACCCGAGGGAAGGTCTTGCATGAAAGAGATCGTTGAACACTGGCTGAACGCCGCACAAGACGATCTGCGGGTCATAGCAAGGATTGCCCCGGATGAGTCCCTGACTCACATGGTTGCGTTTCACGCTCAGCAGTGCATCGAGAAATCGCTCAAAGCCGTCGTGGAAGAGTACGAGTTAGGCCACATGCGAATCCACAACCTCGCCCGGTTGCTCGAAATCGTCGCACCGAAGATGTCCTTTGAGGTCGAGGCGGTTTGGATAGAGAAACTCGACAAGCTCTACGTCGATGCGCGATACCCGGCCGAGCTCGGTCTGCTTCCGAACGGCAAGCCGACGCTTGGGGACGCACGCCGATTCGGTGACTTGGCGCGGACGGTGTTCACCGCCGTGCAAACCCATCTGCAGACTATCCCCTCCTGAGGCCGCTGCGAGCGATCCCGGCCGGCTGTCCGGCGGGACTCCATTGCGAAGGATCAAGGTCGCCTGCCCTGCAAGAAGCGCGCTCGTGAGGCGGGAACAGCTTGTGGATCGAACAGCATTCGTCCGACGTCGCGGGGCAGGTCCGTCTCGATGAGGTCGATGCCCATGTCCATCAACGCCCGGTATTGCGGGCGCAAGTCGTTTACGTCCGTGACCCGTCGCTCGATGAACAGGCAGTCGATGTTGCGAGAGGTGCCGCCCATGCAACTGGCGCCTTTCGCGTGGATCATTTCGCACAACCGGGGCTCTTGCGGCGGCGAGTGGCCGACGAACGCCATGATGTTGGACCACGGCACGCCGGTCTGTTCGAACGCCGCCACTTGTTCGGCGTTTGGAATCATCACCTCCATCATGATGTGCGGGTTCATCGCGTAGCACCGCTGCGCATCGGCGAAGCTGTACACAATCAGCACGACGTACGCCTCGGCGTTGTGCTCGGCGACCTTGCGCGCGCGGGCTTCGACGGGCACGTCCTTCTGATCCAGCACGAGGATCGTCTTGCCTCGGGCCCACTGCAGCACCTCGTCGAGCGTGGGAATCGAATACTTTGTGAGAACCCCTGCGGCGTCTTTCAGCCGCAGCGCCTTCAGCTCCTCCCACGTGCGATCGATCACGCGTCCGGTTCCGTTGGTCGTCCGCTCCAGCGTGGGGTCGTGGTGCAGCACAATGACGCCGTCCTTGGTGTAGCGGGGATCGACCTCCATCATCGCGTGCGTGTGCCGCAGGGTGTTTTCGAAGGTGGCGATGCAGTTTTCCGGAAGACCCTTTCCCGCGCCGCCCCGATGGGCGCTGACCAGGTACAGCGATTGGCCATCGTGCCGGAGGAGGTCCTTCAGGCCCTCCGGGGTCTTCGGATCGATGGTCCACAAGGCTGGTGATGGCTGCGAGGTTGTCGCCGCACCACAGGCCGGCCTCCATGCCAGAACGCAGAGGGCCGCGATTCCAATGACGCTTGTGCATTTCACAGTGTCGCCTCCGTCCGGGGCACGGGCTTACGACTCAATCGTCGTCGGCGGCGCTGGAGATGTATCCCTGC
>CAZNSM010000438.1:0-2155 GCA_964575615.1 uncultured Pirellulales bacterium
ACCTCAAGAAGCCGCGCAAGGTGATGCTGATGGTCAAGGCCGGCGCGCCGGTGGATGAGTTCATCGAGCACGTGCTGCCGCACCTGGAGGCCGGCGACATCATCATCGACGGCGGCAACAGCCACTTCCCCGACACGATCCGGCGGACCGCGCACGTCGAGAGCCAGGGCAAGCTCTACATCGGCACCGGCGTCTCCGGCGGCGAGGAGGGCGCCCTGCTCGGCCCATCCATGATGCCCGGCGGATCGCCCAAGGCCTGGCCCGCCGTCAAGCCCATCTTCCAATCGATCTGCGCCAAGACCGACGACGGCGAGCCCTGCTGCGACTGGGTCGGCGAGAACGGCGCCGGCCACTTCGTCAAGATGGTCCACAACGGCATCGAATATGGTGACATGCAGATGATCTGCGAGACCTATCAGATGATGAAGGAAGGTCTCGGCATGACGAACCAGGAGATGCACAAGGCGTTCGCCACCTGGAACAAGGGCGAGTTGGATTCCTACCTGATCGAGATCACGCGGGACATCCTGGCCTACAAGGACGAAGACGGCAACGAAGTGATCGACCTGATCCTCGACACTGCCGGGCAGAAAGGCACGGGCAAGTGGACCGCCATCGAGGCGCTGGACCTCGGTCAGCCACTGACGCTGATCGCCGAGGCGGTGTTCGCCCGGTGCCTTTCGGCGCTGAAGGACGAGCGCGTTGCGGCCTCGAAGATCCTCTCGGGCCCCAAGACGGAATTCCAGGGCGACAAGAAGGCGTTCCTCACGGACCTGCGTCACGCGCTCTACGCCGCGAAGATCGTCAGCTACGCCCAGGGCTACCAACTGATGCGGGCGGCGGCGGCCGAGCACCAGTGGAACCTCAACTACGGCGGCATCGCCCTGATGTGGCGCGGGGGCTGCATCATCCGCTCGGTCTTCCTTGGCAAGATCAAAGAGGCCTTCGACAACAATCCCAACCTGACGAACCTGCTGCTCGATCCATTCTTCAAGAAGGCCGTGCAGAAGGCCCAGGACTCCTGGCGTCGCGTGGTGATGACGGCGGCCGAGCTGGGCATTCCCATCCCGGCCATCAGCACCGCCCTGGCCTACTTCGACGGCTACCGTCACGCCCGTCTGCCGGCGAACCTGCTCCAGGCGCAGCGCGACTACTTCGGCGCGCACACCTACGAGCGCGTGGACAAGCCGCGACGCGAGTTCTTCCACACGAACTGGACCGGCCGCGGCGGCGAAACCTCCGCCTCGACCTACGTCGTCTGACGACCGAGACTGAGAACAGGTTCCGAAGGGTGAATCGCCACTTTGCGTCTGGCAGCAAACAGGGCAGCGCAAAAACTGCGACGCCCTGCAGAGACATTCACCACTTCCTGACAGCCCCGTGACCGTTCCGGCATCCCCGCTCACAAAACCTCAGTTCCCGATGGACATGGGGACCGGCCCGGTGGTAAGCTAATCGGAATTCCACGATAGGCCGAACAACAGGTATTTGGATGGAGAACCCTATGATTGAGGATATCAAGAAACTGGAAGCCTGGTTTGTCACCGGGAGCCAGCACCTCTATGGCCCCGAGACCCTCGAACAGGTCGCCACGGACTCTAAAGAGATCGCCCAGGCCCTCTCCCGCTCGAAGCTGGTGCCGGTGAAGGTGGTTTTCAAGCCGGTCCTCACGACGCCGGAAGCGATCTACGATCTCTGCATGAAGGCCAACACCACGCCCAACTGCATCGGCCTGATCACGTGGATGCACACCTTCTCGCCGGCGAAGATGTGGATCGCCGGCCTCAAGGCCCTGAGCAAGCCGTTCGTCCATCTGCACACGCAGTTCAATCGGGACATCCCCTGGGCCCAAATCGATATGGACTTCATGAACCTCAACCAGAGCGCGCACGGCGGCCGTGAGTTCGGGTTCATCTGCACGCGGATGCGCCGCAACCGCAAGGTCATCGTCGGCCACTGGCAGGAGGAGGGGGTCCAGGCGGAACTGGGCGTGTGGGCCCGCGCCGCGTGCGCCTGGCACGACACCCAGGGAGCCAAGGTGGTGCGATTCGGCGACAACATGCGAGAGGTCGCCGTCACCGAGGGTGACAAAGTCGAGGCCCAGAAGCAGCTCGGATATTCCGTGTACGGTTACGGCGTCGGCGACCTCGTCGCG
>CAZNSM010000439.1:0-2133 GCA_964575615.1 uncultured Pirellulales bacterium
ACCCAGCCCCGATCGGAGCCGCTCTCGCTGCCGCTGTCCTTGCTGTACACCCAGACCAACGCGTGCGTCCCGTCCCCGCCCAGCGGGTACGACTTCTGCTGCCAGCCCACCTCCCCCCTGATCCGGTCCTGAAGCACCCCATCGCGCAACGAGCCGCCCGCCGCAGCCCCACCTTGTATCACCCACCTGTGCGACAAGCGCATCATGCCTCAATCCAAGATCACGACCCGCCCGTTGGTCTGCTAATGATTATCGAAAGGCCTGACCCCAAATCCTTCCCAAATCCTTCTCACTTGTAGGGAATGGCGATACCGTCAACTACAAGCCTTGCACATTGCTCGCCCTTAAGGGCTTGGTAGGTATAGGGAATCACAACCTCCCTGCTTAAGTCAGACTCACGATTGGACTGCTCGAAGCCAGCCAATCCTCCGAACTCAGTTGCGATCAGAAATCCGATGAAGTAGCGCTCAACGATAGCCGCATCAAGGGCCTCGCCACTCGCCTGGAACCGTGCTGCCTCCGCGAGGATGCCACGAGTCAATCCAGGCAGGTTCTCGGCATAGAAACCGATCTCAATTGCCAGGCGCCTTAACTCCTCATGGTCCTCGCCCGCCGGCGCGTCTGCGAAGAACACCGCAGGCATAGCGGGCAGGTCGAGCAGAACGGTTTGCTGGCATGTATCACCCGGGCCCAACCGAACGTACCTTCCCGAGATTCGCGTGAATAGAGCACGGTTGGTCGGAACGTCCAGACGCTTTCTGAGTACGAGCGTTTGGCCGTCTGCAAAGACCTCATATCCTGAAGAGCTGAAGATGTTACTGCTCTCACAGAACCAAGTGTCATCCCGTGAATCATTTCGGATGTCGAAATCAAGCAGGAGTCTTTCGTCGCTCACCTCAAGTCTATTCATGACAATCGTCATGGTGCCTCCACCACATCCGGCAACCACTGCCTCTGAGGTCTCTAGTTTCGTACCCGTCCCGGACAAAGTACACAACGACAACAACACTAGGATTTGCACATATCTACTCATTTCTCACCCTTTCAACCATAGATCACACTCAGTAAACCTTGCGCACATATCGCGCATGACGGGCTTCTGCCTGCATATCCAACGAGATAATGTCGACACTGGACCCTAGGGATATCCCTTCTATGAAGAAATATGGCGATATGACTTTCGTCCAAATACTCTCACACACTCCATTTATGGTCGCCCTGGACAGGGTTGTCAACAGCCAAGGGCTGCTATCGCTATCTGACTCCGCGTGCTCTGATCTCAATAATCCGGAAGCCAATACGGTGACCACTCGGCCCACGACATGTCCGCAGTACCAATGCTATAACCAGGTCGAGGGACCAGATCTTCCCAACCAGGCACTTTGGTATAGAACGCATGACGTATGAGATTCTCAACCCTCATAGCACCCTGTTCTGCACGCTTACGATGGCGCAACGCAGCCGGATTGTACCCTTCAACAACATGCTGATGAGCATGCTCAAGTTCGTGGGCCAGAATAGCTAGCCCCGGGAAGGTATGCCAAGCCCTGCTGCCACCTCCATCCACGGATGTGGCGTCGGGATAGTAGCTTACTTCGTGACTTAGCACGTTGTAGCCCACGTTGGCCGGCATCACGGCACCGGGCCACGCTTTGAGGGTTACAGTCGTCTCAGCGTTCTCGATTTCCGATATCCAATCAGCAACGGAAAGCCAGCTGTTTTCTGGATCAGAAGAGAAGTTCTGGTCTCCGCAAAGGAAGATCAGTGTTTGTAGTTGCCAGAACACGTCTTCATCTCCGCCAGACAACTTCCATCCGGCTTGGTTTTCCTTCCACTCTTCGCTGAAGAACCTGTCGAAGGCACCAGATTTGACGTCGTCCATCCATTCTTCCAGGCTGCCATACGCAAAGGTACGCCAAATCGAACCGTCGTCGGAATAAATAGCAAACGTCAGCATACCAGCAGTAGCAGCAGGATCATCCATGGCCAGAAACCCGAACGAACCAAGCCCGCTTGGATCGGTGGTGTTCGTGGCGTTGTTGCCGCAGTACGCGTACCAGTTCATGCCATCGCCGTAACCGATGGGGTCGGTTTGGAGGAAGCGGCCGATGGTCGGGTTGTAGTAGCGGGCGC
>CAZNSM010000440.1:0-2131 GCA_964575615.1 uncultured Pirellulales bacterium
GTAGAGCCAGTGGCCGGGCGGGGGCTCCAGGTAGGTGCGGAACTCTTTTGACTGGGCCAGGCGCTCGGTGGCCTGCTCCAGGGTCAGTCCCTCGCGCTGGGCGGCCCGGACGCCCGCCAGCAGCTTCTGGTAGTAAGCGCGGATTGGGACGAGGTCCTTCTTCTGTAGCGGCGCGCTGTGCGACGGGACGATGCGGCGGATCGGCGCCTCCGGAGCGATAAACTCGTCGAGCACCGCGAGGAATCGCTGCACGTCCTCCATCTGCGACTGCTCGCCGACCTCGGGCAGGTGGTCGCGCTGGTAGGCGATCGCGCCGGTGACCAGCAGCTTCTCCTGCGGGATGTAGATCAGGATGTCGGAGGTGCTGTGTCCCTTGCCATAGAAGACCAGCTCGAGCGTGACATCGCCCAGGTCCAGCGTGTGCCGGTCGGCGAACGTCAGCGTGGGCCGGACGATCTCGTAGCCTTCCTGCATGTCCTGGATGAACAACTGCCAGAATCGGGTTTCGCCGCGAATCATGCGGGCGATGGCGCGGTTGCCTCCGAACTGGCGCATGTTGTCTTGCAGGGTCTGGAGGGTGCGTGCGGCGTTGTCGAGGGTCTGTCGCTTGCGGACCGGGTCGGTCTGCCTGTCGATGAGCCACTGCATGTCGTCGGGCAGGTTCTCGTGGCCGACGATCACGGCGTCCTTGAAGAGGCTGTTGCCGCCGGCGTGGTGCATGTGCGCGTGCGTATTGATGACGTAGGTCCAGTCGCGGCGTCCGAACTCGCGCTCGATCCGTTCCTTGATCGGCGCCATGATCCGCGGCGACATCTCCGTGTCGATGAGCACCAGGCCCTTCTGCGTCTGGATCGCGGTCAGGTTGCACCGCCCGGTCCCGATCCAGTAGGCCAGGAGCACGCGGCCGCTGAGCCGCTCGATGCGGACATGCTCGGTCGAGTCGCGTCCCGCGCCGCCCAGGAGCAGCGGCAGCAGCAAACCGATCTGAATCGCCGTGACCATCTTGCGCCTCCGTCAAATGCCCGCGTGTCGTCTCAGTTTTTTGTTTGTGCCGCGCCGGCGGGCCGCGATTCCTGTTGGCAGATGCGCCAGAGGTTTCGCAGGTTGCGGTCGTGCAGGCCGTAGAGCCAGTGGCCCGGCGGCGGCTCCGGGAACGTGGGGAACTCCTTTCGCTGGGCCAGACGCTCGGCGGCCTGCTCGAGGGTCAGTCCTTCGCGCTGCGCTGCGCGGACACCCGCCAGCATCTTGGTGTAGTAGTCGCGGATCGGGACGAGGTCCTTCCTTTGCAGAGGCCGGCTGTGGGAGGGCAGGACCCGCGTGACCGGCAAGTTCGGATCGAGGAACTCGTCGAGCACCGCGATCGAACGCCGCACGTCTTCCATCTGCGATTCGTCGCTGATCTCGGGCAGTTGGCCCCGCTGATAAGCGATCGCGCCGGTGAACAGCAGACCCTCCTGCGGCATGTAGACCAGGGTGTCGGAGTTGCTGTGTCCCTTGCCGAAGAAGATCAGCTCCAGCGTGACATCGCCCAGGTCCAGCGTGTGCCGGTCGGCGAACGTCAGCGTGGGCTTGAGCACCTCGTAGCCTTCTTCGAGGTCCTCTATGTACAGCTCCCAAAACCGGATCTCGCCGCGAATCATGCGGGCCACGGTGCGGTTGCCTCCGACCTGGCGCAGGTTGTTTCGCAGGGTCGCGACGATCTGGGCGGCCTCGTCGATGGCCTGGCGCTTGCGCTGCGGGTCTGTCTGCACGTCGACCCTCCACTGAATCTCCGCCGCGAGATTCTCGTGAGCGACGATGGGGATATCGCGGAAGGCGCCGTTGCCGCCGGCGTGGTGGCCGTGCGTGTTGATGAGGTACGCCCAGTCCGTGCGTCCGAACGCGCGCTCGATCCGTTCTTTGATCGGCGTCATCACCCGTGGCGACATCTCCGTGTCGATGAGCACCAGGCCCTTCTGCGACCGGATCCCGACCAGATGGCACAGGCGGTCGGGTCCGATCCAGTGGGCCAGCACCACGCGGTCGCTGAGCCGTTCGAGGCGGACGCACTGGTCCGCGTCGCGTCCCGCGCTGCCCATCAGCAGCGGCAGCAGCAGGCCGATAGACAGGGTCTTGACCATTCTGGACCTCC
>CAZNSM010000441.1:0-2121 GCA_964575615.1 uncultured Pirellulales bacterium
GCGGGCCTTCGAGGTCCATCCGCATCCCAGGTCAGACGGCTCGACACACGCCTTCGCCGGCTGACAAGGGCATATCTGAACCAGACGAACCGATTGGAGTCATACCTGCAAGTCGTCACCGCGTGCCAGAAGCAGACCGCCGAGTTCGCCAACCACGTAATCGAACGCCACGCGCTACACCCGGCGGTCGAGACCGTCGATCTCCTGACCGGTTTGATCGGCCAACTGAACGACCAAGCCAACGGTCTCGTCGATGCCGTAGCGCATTGCCCGATGTTTGAGCCCTTGTTCGGTTCGATCGCCGAGGCGGCCAGGATGGCACACGCCAAGCGCGAGCATCTGGACATGCGGTCCATCTGTCCGGCGCCGCTCGATGACCTCGACATCGATAAGCATGAGATTCGCCAAGTCATCCCCACCGACAACGCCGACAAACACAAGAGAGTCGAACGCACCCTCATCAGCGGCCTGATCTATCGCGGTGCGGTGCTGCGACGGGCCAAGGTCTCCATCTATCGCCACACAAAGCAGAAACCACAAGATTGAAAGGACTACCCATGAAGACCAAGACAGACAGCAACCAATTCTATCTGGGCATCGACCTGGGCACCACAACCACGCAGATGGCTGTCCTCGATGACACCGGCGCCGCAAAGGTCATCCCCAACGCCGATGGCGATCTGACCACACCGTCAATCGTCTCGGTCGCCGGCAAGAAACCGCTGGCTGGCCGGGCCGCCAGACAGGACAAGTTCCTCGAACCCCAACGGGTGGCCGAGCTGTTCAAGCGGTACATGCACGTCGATCCGCCGCCAGCGCTCGTAACCTCAGCGGACGGTACGCCGTTCAACCCCGTGATGCTGTCGGCCGAACTGCTGCACTATCAAAAGCACAGCGTCGAGCGAATCACGGGCCACACATTCACGAAGGCCGTCATCGGCGTCCCCGCCTACTTCGGGCAGCCGGCCCGCCTGGCCACCAAGCAAGCCGGTCTCGTCGCGGGTTTCGAAGAGGTCCACATCGTGGACGAGCCGACGCTCGCGGCCATCTTTTATGGCCTGGCCAAGGGCAAGGCCGCCAGGATCGCCGTCTTCGATTTCGGCGGCGGCACCTTCGATATCAGCATCATGGAGGCCAAAGATGGCGGCCAGATCGAACCGCTGGCCGTCGATGGCGACCCGGAGTGCGGCGGTAGCAACGTCGATGAAGCTATCTTTCAGCAAGTCCGGGAATTCGTCTCGGGCAAGGGAGTACAGTTGAGCCCCGAAAGAGACCTCGTCGAATGGCTCGAAGTCCTGGACCGGTGCAAGGAGGCCAAAGAGACCCTCGCCCGCAGAGACACCGCTGTGATTCCCTTGCGAATCGGCGAGCAGCGCACTTCGATGGAACTGACTTACGACCAGTTGAAAGACCTTTGCCGCGACATCATCGATAACCTGCGGCAGTGCTGCAAACGGGCCCTGGAAAAAGCAGGACTCCAGCCCTCACAGATCGACACGGTCCTGCTGGTCGGTGGAAGCACCCGCCTGCGCTTTGTCCCCGAACTGGTGCGGGAGATTTTTGGCAAAGACCCAGTGACCGACGCCGATCCGGACCTGACAGTCGCCCGAGGCGCTGCCATCGTCTCGGCAGCCTGTTTTGGTAAGCCCGATCGGACCATCCTCGTCGAAGACAAAAAATACCTGGCCTCAGCCATCCGGCCCCAGACAACGATCGCGCCGCGAGACCTCTGCGTCGCCATCGTCCGGCAAAAGAGCGGCGAGAACAGTGACGAGTACAACGTCCCTATCATCCCGGCCGGGTCCCGGCTGCCATACGAGGCCAAGGAACACTTCAGTCCGGTCGATGCCACCACACGCGCCGTACGCGTGAAACTCTACGACGGCCACGCCGGCGAGCGATCCGAGAAATGCACGCCGTTGCAGGAAGCGGAAGTCCAGGTTCAGCCTACCGACGAGGCGAACAACACCGACCGCATCGAGTTCACCATACATATGGACGCCGAAGGTCTCGTCCATATCGATGTGCGCGACAAGCTGCTGGATCGGCCTGTGCCGATCCGGTTCAAGCTCGATACCGGGCTCTCGGACGGCGATATCCAACAGGCCCGAAAACAGCTTC
>CAZNSM010000442.1:0-2106 GCA_964575615.1 uncultured Pirellulales bacterium
GAGTCACCATGCCCCATTCTACGCGCCCGCCGCGCCGCCCGCAACACGGTCCGGGGCTGGCCATGCCGAAGGCGAGGGCGAGGCGTGCCTCGCCCCTACCGATGGCGGAATTCTTCTGGCGGCGAACGAAGCCCGCGATCTACAATAGGGGCAGGAGAATCGCAACGAATGCAGACCGTTCAGTATCAACCGATTGGGGAAATCTCGTCCCCGTTCAAAGGCCCCATCGGGGCGCCTCGACAGGCGGCAGGCGCCCCGGAGGTGCGCGCCACGATCGAGGTTTTCGAAGAGTTTGCCAGGGGATTGAAGGACCTGGACGACTTCAGCCATATTGTCGTGCTGTTTCATCTGCACCTGGTTGCCAACCCGAGTCTCGTGGCGCATCCGCCCTGGGATGGGAGAGCGCATGGCGTGTTTGCGACGCGCAGTCCGTACCGGCCCAATCCCATCGGCGTCTCGATCGTTCGCCTGGATCGGATCGACGGGAACATCCTGCACATCTCGGGGGTCGATATGATTGACGGCTCGCCCGTGCTGGACATCAAGCCGTATGTTCCCGAGCTGAACCCCGCCGGGCCGGTGCGCGCCGGATGGCTGTCGGATGGAAAGGCGGACGGAATGATCCGGAGTCGATCCGGCGATCGTTGATTTGACCGGAGGGGAACATCGATGGCGTGTCCGTGGTATTCCGTATGCCCGTTGAGGGGGTGGAAACGGCAAGGCCGCTTGTCCGAGGTGTGGGCACAGACCTACTGCAAGACCGCCGCCAACTGGCGGAATTGTCGAAGATACCAGTTGGAAGAAAAGGGCATTGCCCACCCCGACAACATGCTGCCCGACGGCCGGATCGACGAATCCTGCCGCGACGAAACCCCATAAGGTCCCGGACGCCGCTGTCCGCACAGGAACGAGAACCGATGCCTGCCGATCGCGCCGACCCATGCCCGTTCTGCCCGCCGCAGATCGAACCGAACGTGCTCGAACGATGCGGCACGGTCGTGGCCATCGCCGACAAGCACCCCGTGACGCCGGGCCACCTGCTGATCGTGCCGATTCGCCACACGCCGGATTTCTTCTCGATGACGTCCGAAGAGAAACGAGACGCCGATCTTCTGATACAGCGTCTGCGTACGCGCATCGAGGCCTCCGACCCTGCGGTGAGCGGTTTCAACATCGGGGTCAACTGCGGCCGCAGCGCCGGCCAGACGATCCTGCACGCCCACATCCATCTCATTCCGCGACGCGACAGCGACGTGGCGCAGCCGCGAGGCGGCGTTCGCGGCGTGATCCCGGCGCGACAGACCTATCCCGAACACTGATCGGACGCCGGCAGCGACGCGGGTGTGAAAACATCCTGGCATGTGTGTGGCAGCCTCAAACCGCAGCGTAGCGGAGGTTTGGGGATGGCGGACTTGACTGCCGAAGCGATGGCAGACGGTCGCCCATGCACGGAACCATCCCCAATCCCGATGTGCAGCGGGATTGAGGCTGCCACTCACGGCTCTCTACTCCAGAATGGAGCTTGCCGTGAAATCTGCACAGACACGGCAGCGAGGCTTTCGAGAAAGGAGCTTGGCGGGCAGCGCGGGATGCGATACACTGGCCGCCCGTCGGGTCCGCCCGTGCGGCAAACAGGACGCGTACTTTTACAGGAAACGAACTATGAAGTTGGGCATCATCATCACACACACCGATCCGGAGACTGTTTTCAACACGCTGCGTCTGGCGTCGTACAGCCTTCAGCAAGGCGACGAAGTACGCATCTTCCTGTCGGGCAAGGGTGTGGAGATCGATCGGATCGAAGATCCGAAATTCGACGTCAAGGGACAGGCCCAGAAGGTCCTGGACGCCGGCGGGCAGTTTCTCGCGTGCGGCACGTGCCTGAAGCTGCGCCATTCCGAAGGCTCGGAGGTCTGTCCCCTCTCGACGCTCAAGGACCACTACGAGGTCGTGCGCGACTGTGACAAGCTGGTGACGGTCTGACGCGTACCGAGGCAGTTCGGATGAACGGCAACGAAGCCATCGAAGCGGTGGGGCTGGCCAAGAGGTTTGGCGACGTGGTGGCCGTCGAGTCCGTGACATTTGCCGTCGAGGCAGGCGAGCTGT
>CAZNSM010000443.1:0-2093 GCA_964575615.1 uncultured Pirellulales bacterium
GGGTTACGTCGCCCAGCACGGTCCAGTCTGTCCCGTTCGCGGAGTACTCGACGGTCACGTCCTTGACGCCGAAGCCCAGCAGCAGTTCGAACTGCACGTTGTAATTCCAGACCATCATCTCGTGGAGCTTGTAGACGCCGTCAAAGTCCCACTGAATCCACACAGGCTCGTCGCCGACCGGCAGACCCAGCCACATGTCGTTGCTGATGATCGAGTGTTGATCGTCGGCATTGAGACCCGAACCGTTGACGGTGTTCTGGGGTCCGGCTGCGGCCTCGGAGGTGGCGTTGCTGGTGGCGGTGATATTGGCGATCGCGTAGGCGAACGGTTCGGCGGTGAAGCTCCACACGTCGCCCTTGAAGATGGTGTTGTCGGGGGCGCCATTGACTTCGTCGACGCGCCAGTAATAGGTGGTGTCGAAATCAAGGATGCCGGGCGGATCGAACGTGGTGTCCGACTGGCCCTGACTGAGCAGCACGCCCCGTGGATTGCTCCGGGTAGCGGCGTTGACGTCGTCAAACGACGCGCCGAAGTAGACGTCGTGCGTGACGGCCGAATAGCCTGCCGACCAGCTCAGCACCACGTCGCGCGGGATATCCATGGCGCCGCTCTCCGGCTGCGGCCCGGTCGCGGTGTTGATCGACTCGGCGTATTCGGCCACAGCGATCAGGTTGTCGATGTTCACCGGCGCTCCGGTGTGGTCCTCGATGCGAACGAATCCGCGGAAGGTGTCGCCCGGCAGGAAGTGCGCGACATAGCCCGGAGCGTTGCCATTGGCGTCCGAAGCCAGAATCGTGAAGTTCTCAATCGGAGCCGGTGCAGCCGGACGAGTCGAAGTCCAGGCATCCGTCAGTCCCCACTTGACCCCCTCGTCGGTGATAGTCACGGTGCCGCCGACGTCCCAGGCGCCGCCTGCTGCGTTGAATCCGAGGATGTTGGTCGATCCGCCAGTTCCCCAGGTGGTGTTCGCCCCGCCGGCAGTCGTGACGTAGTAGAACGGGATGTCCGAATACCAGACGACCTTGCCACCGGCATCCAGGTACCGGCGAATGGTGCAATTCGCGTCCTGGGTCTCGGCGACCGTGTCCGGCACAGCGTCGCGACACATCACAACCACGCTGAGCTTGCGGTCGGCAATGCGAGCGTCCATCCAGTCCCTCAGTGCGGCGGCATCCAGAACCTCATATCCTGCCGCCTCCAGGGCGTCCCGCACAGCGATACCGTCGCCGGCCCATGCCGTGCCATAGTTGCTGTCCCAATAAGCGGCGCGGATGTACGGGCTGGCCTGCGCCTGCCCGACGACCACCAGAAGCAGCGCCACAACGGAGATCATGTGGATCCACGTTCGAAACATATACTACTCTCCTTCTGAATGTAACTGCTTGCTACGAATTACGTTAACACACACGTCGAGACACCGGCCCTCGCCGGCCGACCGGCCGCACGGTGCCTCTGGCCGGATCGCAAACGTCACGGACCCGCCCACAGTTCTCTCTCAGAGGCAGTGCCACTGCAGAAACTCGCTCATTCACCTCCTTTCCGCGCAGGGACAGAACCCCTGCCACGTCCGATATCAGCGGAAAGCATCTGACATGACCCCTCGCGTGCACCCGCACTCCCGGACAAAGCCATCAATTGAAGCTTTGAGGAGGCAAGCCGTCTGCGTGCCTGTCACAACAAACTCGCCAGCTATAACACCATCGCTGGGCCTGAAACATGCCTATCCGAATCTATCTATTACTACCATATAGGGCAGGCGGAAACAATACCATTTTCCCCCGATACCCCATTTCAACATCGACAGAAAGCATACCGATCTTCCAGACAATCGGCGGTATTCCTGATGCTCCGGGATTGCCCCTACACTCCGTCACGGCAGACCCAGTGCGCAATCCGGTCCACCCAGGAAAGTCACCCTGCCTGCGTAGGGCGAGAATGCATCCGTCTGGACGCCTGCCTGCTTGCGGCGTCACGGCACTACAGACCGGCTCCGCCCGGCCTTCGGAAATCCCTCCCGAGACACTCCAGCGAACCTCATGGCCGCCTCGGCTCTCGACTCAGCGACCCGCTTTGGCGCGGGCCTGTTCCAGCAG
>CAZNSM010000444.1:0-2075 GCA_964575615.1 uncultured Pirellulales bacterium
ACCGTCTTCTACATCGACAACCTCAAGATCGACAACCAGCAGCCGTGAACCCGGAAGGGACCTCAAGGACCCAAACGACCTCAGGAACGGGGCTTGCCTCTACGTCCCTTTTGTCCTTGATGTCCTTTTGGTCCTTTGGAGGAGTATGGTCCGCCGAGGCGAACGCAACGGCCCTCGTCGAATACGAGAGAATCCTGAGCCGATAGGGTAAGTACTCATGCTTCGAACTTGCCTCGTCACGTTCTGCTGTCTGATTCTGCTCTCTGGGGCGTTGTTGGTCGGCATTGCTCGTGGAAGCGAGTTTCTCATCTTCGATGAGGTCTTCACGTTTGACGAGAGGCTGAACGGGTTCAAGTGGTTCATGCCGCCGGCAGAGGCCCCGAAAGACTGGACGAGGCCGGACGACTACGAGAACGGGCAGGTGTACACCCGCTTCGAGATTCTCAGCCAGCCAACGCACGCCGCCAGCAAGCTCCAGTTCGGCATCTGGCAGGACGGCGGCAAGCGCGAGACGATGAGCCCCCACTGCGAACTGCACAGGCCCGGCGTCGTCACGCACCACGCCTCGCCCAACACGTGGTGGGAACTCGACCCTAACCATCCCGTCGACTTTTCGCGCGTTGCCGACTTCCTGCACTGCGGCATCATCGTCTGGTCCAGCGAGCCGCTCGGCTACATCAGCACGTGGAACCCCAATCCCGAGGTCTGGGCCAACCGGCACAAGTACTTCCCAATGCAGGTCCGCGCGACCGTCGTCGCCGTTTCGGCAGGCGGACGCTTCTCCGGCTGGGACCACTGGCTCAGACGCGACGCTGCGGCGACGCCCATGTTCGACTTCAAGCACCACTTCATCCGCTCGACGATGCCGACCGAAGACTGGTTCCACTCGGTGACGCTGGCCGACCTCGACAGGGACGGCGACCTCGACTACGCGATCGCCTCGGCCCGGCTGCCAAGCCGCGTCGAGAACAACTTCTACTGGTACGAATATCGCGGGCCGGACGATTGGGTCGAGCGCCTCGTCGGCTCGATGGGCCAGACGCAACAGGCCGCCGCCCTGCTCGATGTCGACGCCGACGGCTGGATCGACATCGTCTCGGGCACCCAGTGGTACAGAAACTCTCACGATCCGAAGAACGCGCCGTTTACCGCACATCGCTACCGCACTCTGGATTCGGGCTTTCACGACGTGGGCGTAGCGGACATCAACGGCGATGGTCGCGCCGACATTGTCACGCTCAGCGAGAACCACGGCTGCTACTGGTACGGGCAGCCGCCATCAATCGAAGGGCTCTGGCCCGAACGCCAGATCACGCCCGCCGAAAAATGCGCGCACGGCAGCTTCGGCCCCGAAGGCATCGGCGATCTCGACGGCGATGGCGACAACAACATCGTCCTGGGCGACCGCTGGGCGCAGAACAAGGACGGCGGCACGGCATGGGCATTCCATCCCCTGCCCTTCGGACGCTGGACCGTGCCCACATGGGGCGGGCCTGCCATCCTGGCGACGCGCAGCGTCATCCGCGACATGGACGCCGATGGCGACAACGACATTGTCATCGTCGAGTGCGATGTGCCCGATTGCGTCGCCGCGGTCCTGTACAACGAAGACGGCCGAGGGACGTCGTGGCACAAAGTCCTTCTGCCGCAGACCGCACCGGGCCGGCGGGGCTCGCTGCACAGCCTCCGCGTCGCCGATTTCGACCTTGACGGCAGGCTCGACATCCTGAGTATCGAACAGGAGGACTGCCGCGATGCCAATCCGATGCCGCCGCCTCGCTGGTTCATCTGGGAAGATTCCGCGGGCGTCTGGATCGAGCACGTGATCCTCGACGCGAACCTGGGCGGGCATGAGGCCTGGGTCGGCGACGTCGATGGAGACGGGGACATCGACATCGTTTCGAAGACGTGGCGCAGCGGTCTCTATCGCGACAGCGCCAACGCCGGCAACGCCCACGCCGACTTCCTGGAGAACCGCGCAATCGTCAAGTCCTCCGGCCAATGATGCCGTCGCTGTCTGGGGCGGTCAGCGTGCCGCCGGGATCTTGCCGTCGGCGATGGCGGCCTCGGCGGTC
>CAZNSM010000445.1:0-2056 GCA_964575615.1 uncultured Pirellulales bacterium
CCCGGCTGCAAGCTGGTCGGTGCGGCCTCGTACGGAAGCTCGGGCAATCCCAAGCCGGTCGATCTGGGCAACGGCGTCACGGTCTACCTGCCTTCGTGGAAGGCGCTGCGCCCGGACGGCACGTGCTTCGAGGGACAGGGGATCGCCCCGGACTTCGCTGTCAAGGCCACGCCGGTCGAACTGGAGGCCGCCGATCCGGTGCTCCAGGCCGCAGTGCTTCTTGTCGGCCGGCGCTGAGGTAGGGGCGAGTCCGGCGCAGGCGAATCGCCCGTTCAGGTTGGTTGTCTGGCGCCGGCGGCAGACGTATGATGTCCGCATGATGTCGTAGAGGCGAATGATTATTCGCTCCTACGGACAGTTCGTCCGTGATGGGTACGAGGCCGAATCGATGAGAACTCTTGCGCGCACCGGGCGTCGTCTGTTTCTGTGGTTGCTCCTGTTCGTTCTGCAGGTGATCGCCCCCTGCGGCGCCGGCACGCCGCCGACACTGCGCAAGCCTGTTCCAATCAACATGGCCGAGGCGATCATCGAGCCGTTCTGGGCGCCGGAGTTGAGCGGATTGGCGAAATGGCAGATCGATCCCGGGGCCGGACATGGTTTGCGGATCAGGCAGAACTGGAGCGCGGTCGATTTCGAGTGGGCGTCGAAACCCGAGACGGGTCCGGCGTTGCGCATGAGCCGCGACCTCCACGTCGATTGCTCGGTGTACGATCATCTGCTCGTTCGTCTGTCGCCGCCGAAAGGGTGCGTCACTCGCGTGGCTGTGGCAACGGACCGGGGTCCGCGCACGTTCGTCTCCGATCCGGCCACCGAGAACCGCGCCGAGTATGCTTTGGACCTGCAAGGCGCCCGCTGCATCGAGACGGTCACACTGGAAATCGAAGCCGGGGCTGAGGGCGGTGCCGCGGGCTGGCTGCGTTGGATCGGGCTCCAAAGCAGCGAGCGGCTCACGCAGTATTTCGATTCCTGGGACTATTCCGCCATGCAGTGGGATGCGTATCTCCAGCCGGCGGAGGCGCCGCTACGATTCGAGCCACGCTACGGCATCTTCCTGACCTCGGAGGAACTGGCGGACCTGCGGGCCAAACACGAACGGGTGGTGGCCGAGGGCGGCGAGTCGGAGTTCACACGACGTGCGGTCGCGGCGCGGCAGTATCAGCCGGAGAAGGGGATCAGCGAGTTCGTCAGTAGCGGAGGCCGGACCAGCGCCCACAGCCGCGTACGAGACGAATTCCGACCTCGCCTGTCGGGGAATCCCGAGCTGGCTGTCGCAGGGCTTGTCCTGCGCGACGCCGAGACGCTGCGCATGGCCGCTCGCTATGCGCTGTCGCTGGCGATGAGCGAGCACTGGGACACGGGTTTCATGTCCGTCCTGCCCGGCAGCGCCTGGGAGGATCGGGCGTTCCGCCGCTCGTATACCGCCGAAGATATCGCCGTGATCCTCGATCTGGCGGGCGAGGTCTTTACCGACGCCGGCCGGACCTATCTGATGCGTCGGCTCGCCGAGGAAGGCATCGGCCCGATCAACTACGTCGCCTGGCGGCACGAGTACATCTTCCACTGCAACCAGCTCGCGTATTTCAACACGGGCCGGATGTACGCGTACCTCGTGCTGGAGCGCGAGTGGCCCCGCGTCAAACCCTACACGGACCTCGCCCTTGGCGATGCGATCGACAATCTCCAAAACGTGATCGAGCCGGACGGTGGGTCGCTCGAAGGCCCCAGCTACCTGAATCCCACGATTCGAGAGAACTACAACGCGATGAAGCACTACGCGCGGGCCCGTGGCCGCAACCTCTCGGAGCTTGTCCCCGCCATCGTCAAGCGGACCGCCAACTACGCCGCCGTCGTTGCCTCCACAACCAGCGAAGATGTGATCGCCATCTGCGACTCGGGCGCCGGCTTCCGCAACGATACGCTGCGCATCCTGACCGAGCTGGTCCCGAACAGCTACTGGACCACGCTCTGCAACAAGCAGCAGGCCGCGCGAGGCGGGCCGATGCTGGACGCGGCGCCGCCTCTGCCGGCGTACATCGAGCTGCCCGAGATCGGCTAC
>CAZNSM010000446.1:0-2031 GCA_964575615.1 uncultured Pirellulales bacterium
GAAGGGAGCCGATGATGGGTCTGACTAACCCAGAGGCCCCGAAGCCGGGCCTGCTTAGCGGCATTCCGTTCGAGCAGTATTTGGAGTGGCCCTGCGTTCACGCGAGTCTGCTGACGACGCTTCACGCCCGGACGCCGGCTCACGCGAAGTATCGCGAAGAACACCCGTCGGAATCTACGGAGGCGTTGCGCTTCGGTCGCCTTCTTCACATGGCGCTCCTGGAGCCGGATCGCTTCGCAAAGCAGGCCAGAGCGTTGCCTGCCGATGCGCCCAGACGACCAACCGATGCTCAGCGAAATGCCCGCAGACCCTCTGAATCGACGGTGCGAGCGATTGCCTTTTGGGATGAATGGGAGCGAGACGGCAGGGAAGTTGTGAAACTCGACGAGATGGCCGCTATACAGGCAATGTGCAACTCTGTCCGAACGACGCAATGCCGGCAGTTTACGACGGGCGGGATTTCCGAGGTGAGCGGCGTCTGGCGCGACCCACAAACAGACTTGCTCATGAAGATGCGCCTGGACTATTTGCAGCAGCATGCCTTCGGGTCTGTCATCACGGATATCAAGACCTGTCGGGACGCCAGTGAGAATGCCTTTCGCAAGCAGGTCTTCTTTCTCGGCTACTTCATCCAGGCCGCCGTGTACGTCGATGGGTACTTTCAACTAACTGGCGATTTGGCTTCCTTCTGCTTTGTGGCTATCGAGAAGGAGCCGCCCTACATCGCGAAGGCATATCAACTTGACGAGAGTGCGATTCAGGCCGGTCGCAACGCCTACCGGCAGGCGTTGTCGATATGGAAGGACTGTGTGCGGAAGAACGAGTACCCCGCCTACGGAGAGGACATTGACATGCTGAGTCTGGACCGCTGGCAGCTCGAAGCCTGTGGCGTCGGGCCGCATCAGATCGTTCCCGATCCAATCGCCGCAGAAGCCGAGCCGCTGGGGGCAGAAGGATTCGCAGAACTCTACGATTTGAATGAGGACCACGATGTCACAGAATGAATTGCAGGAAGCGACGAGGATTCATCAGCAACAAGCGATGGTCCCACAGTCCGAAATGACTCCGATGGGCATGATCGCCAGTGTCGTGCAGCAAGGAGCCGATCCGGCCGCGCTGGAACGGGTGACGGCATGGGCGGAACGCATGCAGGCGAACGAAGCCCGGCGCGCCTATGCCCAGGCCATGACCAACTTCAAGGCCATCTGTCCGACCGTGCAGCGCACAGGCAAGGGCCACACGAATACCTATGCCACCTTGGTCAGCATTGATGAGCAGATTCGTCCCGCATTGAGCCAGTGCCAACTGTCGCCCTCTTGGCGAGTGCTCCGTAACGACAAGGATTGGATAGAAGTCGAATGTCGCGTGACCCATGTTATGGGCCACTACGAGAGCACGTCTTTGGGTGGACCGCCGGATCGAGGCCCTGCACGGAACGAACTCCAAGCCAGGGCAAGCACGGTAGCGTATCTCGAACGATACACCTTGAAGGCATTGCTCGGACTCGTTGACAAGGACATGAAGGATGATGATGGGGCCGGGGGCGCCGCTTCCGCCGAGAAGCCCAAGGCCCAGCAGGCGGTCGAAGCAACCAGGGAGGACAAGAAGAAGTTCTACGATGCCTGTGTCAAGGCCAGTCGGATCGCCAAGCCGACCGGGCAGCAATGCGTGACGTGGCTATCGCAGGTACAGGCACTTGCTGGCATTCAAGGCGTGGCGGACTGCGCTGCATGGCTCAAAGACAACGGCGTCATCGTTGATGGCGTAGTCTGCGAAAGGGCGGAGCCAGTCACGGACTTCGACGCCGACCTTCCGAGTGCCGTCGAGAAGCCGTGGGTCTGTCAGAAGTGCGGCACTCTGTACGCCGTCCAGCCAGCCCGTGGTCTGTGCATCGCCGAGGACAGCGATGGGTTCACCTGCAAAGGAAAGATCGTGGAGCGCACCGAATAGCTGCTTCTTATTCGACGGGGTCGCCCCGTCTGCGTACGGCGGGGCGATTCTTATCAGAAAGGAGTCAAGATGGAACGCATT
>CAZNSM010000447.1:0-2026 GCA_964575615.1 uncultured Pirellulales bacterium
CGCTTCCACAGACTGAGGATCTGCGCGTCGGAGAGCACGGTCTGCTCCAGTGTCTGGAGTTCCGGCAATTCGACGTGGAGGACCTCCGATTCCATCTGCACTGCCTTGCGAATGTCGACCAACGGGTCGGGCAGGGCGGTCAGGGCCCAGTACAGGTTCGGCGCCTCGGGTTTCTGGACAAACGCATCGATCTGGCGGAGCGTGCCCGCGGCCATCGAGACACCGACCAGGTGCTGGATGAAATTGGGGCCGTCCCCGAGGTTGCGGGCCATGATGATGCCGCAGCGTAGCGTGCCAAGAGCAGCATCGACGTTCCCGCCGTGAATCTCCAATTTGGCCTTCACCACGACCAGGCGAGAGAGCGTGCGGTACTCGTTCAGAAGGGGATTCACATACGGAACGCCGCCTTCGCGAGTGGGATACTCCCACGTGCATCGATCACGCCGAGCGGCCGCCTCCAGCAGGCGAAAGCTCTGCTCGAACCGGGCGATGGCCGGTCGGACCTTCTCGAGAGGCAATTCCTCGACCGGGTCTTCGACCCATTGACGAAGGGTATCTCCGTCAATCGCATCCTCACCGCTGTTGGTCTGCATCATCTGGCCGATGGCGGTCTGATAGAGGAAGGCGGCGTTGCCCGGCTCCTGCTCGACATAGGGCGTTTCGAAGAGGTGTTGCAGTGCGAATCGCGGTTCGGGGGCCGGATCCACCTGCAACTGGATCGTGCGGATCGTCGGGGTCTTCGGCGGATCGGCCGCAGGGGCCTGCTCGCCGAACAGAGCGATCGCTATCGCTGCCACGGCCAGAAGACGACATACGTTTCGCGTCATGATCGTTCTCCATCATTTCGATTCGTGTGTATTCCGATTGGCTGCTGCCGCCTTGACGGCAGCGATCAGGTTGAGGACAGCAGCTCGTCGATGTCCTCTCGGGTCAGAGGTGGAGCGGGATTGTCTCGGATTCCATCCGAGGTCGGGATCACCTCAACACCCCGTTCCAGGATGGCGCGCCGCATGCGGATGTATTGCCGGAATGCCCGGGCCCGCTCCAGATCGAACGGCTCCACATGGGCGGCCGACTGAGCGACGGGGTCCGTGCTTGTCTGTTGCCGGGCGACCGCTTCAGTAGAGTGCGCCGGCACCAACGGTGTGGGACGCGAAGCGATGGAGACGAGCAGCGCAAGGGCTAAAACGGCCGCGCTGCCTTGCCACAGACGGCTGCGACGGCGGGCCGCAGCGCGCCCCGCGTCGAACATCACCCTGTCGCGGCTGATTGCTCCAGGGGCAATTCGCAGACCTCCCAGCGCCGCTTCCAGCTCTCTGTCCATCGGCGTCAATCCGTCGGTGTTCTGCATGATTGCTCCATCCTTTCTCTGATAGCGGCCAGGGCCGCTTTGTATCGGCTGTGGACCGTGGTCAGCGGACTGCCGATGATCTCGCCGATCTGCTTGAGCGAGAGCTGGCCCCAGATTCGCAGCAGGACGACCTCCCGCTGCTCGGCGGGCAGGGTCAGCAGGACCTCCTGCGCCGTGCGGGCGTCGATCAGGTCCTCCGGGCGGCTCTCGAACCAGGGCGGCTGCTCGGCAATCAACCGTGTTCGCCGGCGACTCCATGAGGTCCGGCGGCGAAGGCGGGTGATCGCGCCGTTGCGGACCGTACGGAACAGCCACGCCGGCACGTCCTTGGGCGCCGCCTTCTCCATCATCAGCCGCACGAACGCCCCCTGGACCACGTCCTGAGCAGATTCCTTGGGCAGCCAGTTCCGCGCGTACAGCACGAGCCTGTCGCAATGCGCGTCGTACCACGAAGATAGCTGCCCGGCGTCCATCGTTTCGGTTATGTCCTCTATCGCATCTACTCTTATGACGCGCCGCAGGCGCAAGATTACGAACACTGGGAGACAATCTTCCGCGAAGGAAGACGGACCGGCAGACGGTAGAGGACGAGCGGATCAGAGAACCCGGTGGGTGGTGATGTAGGTCCAATCGAGTTCGACGCCCAAGCCGGGGGTCTGGGGGATGGGGATGCGG
>CAZNSM010000448.1:0-2021 GCA_964575615.1 uncultured Pirellulales bacterium
CGACGGCGCGTGACATTGGCGCGGTGGCCGAGGCCATCGTCGCGGCCCGCCGGGCCAAGAAGCCGGTCATCCTCTTCACGGGCGCGCATCTGATCAAGAACGGACTGGGTCCGCTGCTGGCCGATCTGGTCGAGCGGCGCTTTGTCACGCTTGTGGCGGGCAACGCGGCCACGACGATTCACGATTTCGAGCTGGCCTTGATCGGACAGACCAGCGAGAACGTTCCAGCCGCGCTCGGGCAGGGGCAGTTCGGCATGGCCTATGAGTTCGCCTACATCAACATGGCGCTGAGCGTGGGCAACCAGCAGAAGCTGGGCTACGGCGAGACGCTTGGCCGGATGATCTGCGACGAGACGTTCGCCAAGCAGATTTTAGCTCTGGCGGCGACGGAGCAGTCGCCTCGACGTTTCGCTCACCCCGAGACGAGCGTCCTGGCCGCCTGCTATCGGCACGAGGTCCCGTTTACGGTACACGTCGGGATCGGGACCGACGTGATCGACCAGCATCCGAGCTTCGATGGACAGGCCAAAGGCGGCTGTTCCGGCCGCGATTTCCTGATCTACACCAATGAGATTACGAAGCTGACCGAAGGCGGCGTCGTGCTCAACATCGGCAGCGCCGTCACCGGGCCTGAGGTGTTGCTCAAGGCCGTCTCGATGGCCGCCAACGCCGGCGCCGCGCCACGCGGCATACTGACGGCCGACTTCGACCTGCGCCGCCACGACCCGGGCCAGATGGCCGACGAAGCGGCGCCGGGGTATTACTTCCGCGATCAGAAGAGCGTCGTGACTCGGATTCCGCAGGCCTTTGGCGGCCGGGGGCTCTACGTGCAGGGCGACCAGCGGGCGACGTTTCCGCTGTTGTATCGGGCGATTCTGAAGGGACTCTGAGAGGGGCAGGATGAACGAGCAGCGCATCCGCGAGATTCTGGACCGTATCAGGAACGTCACCGTCGCCGTTTACGGCGATTTCTGTCTCGACGCGTATTGGATTCTCGATCCGAAAGGGTCCGAGGTCTCGGTCGAGACCGGCCTCCAGGCGCAGGCGGTGGCCCGGCACTACTACTCGCTCGGCGGCGCCTCGAACGTCGTCGCCAATCTGGCGGCGCTGGAGCCCCGGGCGATCCAGGTCGTCGGGACCGTCGGCGACGACCTGTACGGCCGCGAGCTGCGGCGGCAGTTGGACGCGCTGGGCGTGGATACGGCGAGCCTCGTGATCCAGCGCGAGAACTACGACACGGTGACGTTCGCCAAGCCGTACCTGGAAGACCGCGAGCAGCCTCGGATGGACTTCGGCTTCTTCAGCCGCCGCAGTTCGGCGACCGATGATGCCTTGCTGGCCGGCATCCGCCGGGCCCTGGAGACCGCCGACGCGATGATCGTCAATCAACAGGTCCCCGGCAGCATTCCCAACGAGAGTTTCATCGAGCGGGCCAACGCGCTGTTCGCCGAGTTTGGCGAGAAGGCCATCCTGCTCGATTCCCGCCACTACGGCGCAAAGTTCGAGGGGATCTACCGCAAGACCAACGACCGCGAGGCGGCCATGCTCAACGGGGTCGAGGTCGGCCTGGACGAAGGTCTGCCGCTCGAGGATGTGCGGACGTATGCCCGTCGCCTGTACGAGCAGTCTCACAAGCCCGTGTTCCTCACGCGTGGCGCGCGCGGCATCCTCACCGTCGATCGCGACGGTCTTCACGAGGTCCCGGGGATTCAACTGCTCAAGAAGCTCGATCCGGTCGGGGCCGGCGACACCGTGACCAGCGCGTTGGCGTTGTGCCTTGGAGCGGGTGTATCCTGTGCTGAAGCGGCCGAGTTCGCCAATCTGGCAGCCGCTGTGACGGTTCAGAAGCTGTTCCAGACGGGCACAGCTTCGGGCGAGGAGATTCTCGTGGTCGGCAAGTCTCCCGACTACATCTATCAGCCCGAGCTGGCTGAAGACCCGCGAAAGGCCCGCTATCTCGAAGGACGCGACATCGAGCTGTGCGAGGAGGCGATTCCGTTCGGCCGGATCAAGCACGCGGT
>CAZNSM010000449.1:0-2008 GCA_964575615.1 uncultured Pirellulales bacterium
AATTAGAGCTTAATTCCAAAAAGGAACTGTCTCATTCGACTTGACAACTACCGTTTTGAGGATGAGTACAGAACATGGAATACCATAGGCTAACGAAATAGACAATCGAGGATATCTTGCTCCAAACCTCTCAAGTTTAGAATCATTTTGCTTGTAGTTCTTCGGTCCCAGAATCCCTCTGCCAAACAGGTGCACGATGGTCAGACACAAAACCAATAAGAGAAGATCTGCGAGGCCCATCAGCCACACATTCTCGATTTCCGCTACGACCAAGCAGAACAACAGCGAGGCGACGAGGATTTGAGCAACCAGCAAGGGCTTCTTGATCTTTTTCCGGTAGGATATGATAACCATCAGAGTCAGCAAAACGCCAATCACCGCAAACAACATAGAAGTCATCCCAAGACCCTCCGAAGGAGGATAATGATACAAGCGAGTTGGATCACGCCGAGGGAATTCGGCAGATGATATTCGTACCGGACGACCAAGCGACGGAAGTTCTGAAGCCAAGCGAAGAGAGGTTCGATCTTCCAGCGTCTTCGGTAGCGACGCAAGGGACGGCCGTCCTGTGTGATGGCCTTGGGTCGGCCGCGTTGATGTGGAGCGATCATCTCGACGCCCCGTTCTTCGGCGAGGCGAGCGTCCAGTCGGTCACTGTCGTAGGCCTTGTCCCCGATGAGCCGCTCGGGAAGCTCGTCTACGAAGCACGCGTCCGAGGTCGGCTCGACGAGGGTTACTTCATGCGGACTATCGCTGGTTGGGCTAACGGCGAGAGGAAGACCGCCAGCGTCTGCAAGGCCCATGATTTTGGTGCCTTTGCCCCGTTTGGTTTTACCCACACCATCGCCCCTTCTTTCGCCGGAGCAAAGGTGCCGTCGATGAAGCCTTCGCTTAGATCGATGCCGCCGCGATCGCGCAGGTCTTCGGCCAGAGCGGTGAGGATCTCGCCGAAGACCCCCGACGCAGTCCATTCCTGGAAGCGTCGATGGCACGTACTCTTGGGCGGACACCGCGCGGGTAGATCGGCCCAAGGAGCGCCCGTTTGCAGAACCCACAGGATTCTGTTGAGCACCGCTCGGAAATCCTGCAACGGCCATCTCGAGCTGTCGGGCTGGGCTCTGGGGTGCGGGAAGGACTCGACAATCCGTTGCCACTGTTCGTTGGTCAAGTCCATGTACCATCTCTCGGGCCGCCATCACACTTCAATTGACGTTTTGGGATAGGTTCCACTCATAGTCACCATGTCACTTCTACAGACCTCGACTCATGCAGAACTCTGGAATTCATGCAATACTCGACTTGCCCTGTGGTGGTCAACCGAATAGAGTCGCCCACCAAGGATTCTCTGGCTCTTCCACCCACCGCTCGGCGCACTCTTTGCTGTCGCCTCCGTCCTTTCGACACATGCAGTAGTTGAACGCACCCAAAGCCCTCGCAGCCTCTGCTTCCTTCAGATCTGAACATGCTCTCACGATAGTCATATCAAGCGCGCCAACTGCTATTCCACACCCTACGAACGCTGCCCCAGCTGCGTATCCGTTGCCGCCGGTACTTACACCGGCAATAATGGCCATTCCGACACAACAGGCCGCTTGTATGCTGAGTGTACTCCCAACTCCGCCCTTTATACAGTCTCCTACGGACGCACCCAACTCCCTTATGCGATTCATATATGTTGACGCACAACTATTGGGATCCATGAGATCCGCAGTGTCAAACCCATACCCCCCGCTACTGTCATTCGGCCTCTGACGCCCTAGAGCCGTAGCGACTACATTATCGTTACTTGCCGTCAGACCAGATGGGTCTCTCCAATTCCACGGATTGTTGTGACAATATGTGTACATGTTAATACCGTCTTCGTAGGCGGTGGGGTCGGTTTGGAGGAAGCGGCCTATGGTCGGGTTGTAGTAGCGGGCGCGGTAGTAGTAGAGGCCGGTCTCCTTGTCGAATTCGCGGCCGGTGAACAGGAAGCGGTTGGGATGGTTCGGGTCGGAGGCGGCCACCT
>CAZNSM010000450.1:0-1965 GCA_964575615.1 uncultured Pirellulales bacterium
GCCGCATTGTTGGAATTCTGCGAGCCGGTGTTGCCCAGGGTCGCCTGGCCGTCGGCGATCGTTGCACTGCCGGTGCCGCTCATCAGCGTGGCATCGGCGCCGCCGATCACGTCCGGGATTGTCACGCCATCGGCGCTCTCATCGAAGGTCCAGCGGTGAATCAGACCTGTCTGGACATCCAGGAATGCCATCGCCGAGGTGACCGAGCCATTCTCGTTGGTCACGACGCAGTAGTAGTATCCCTGGTCGTCGGCCGTCACCCCGGAGATGTTGAGTGTTGCCTCGACACCCTCGGGCAGCGGAACATCGTGCAGCTCGAAGCCCATCATGATGACCGTTTCTCGGTACCACTGGTAGCTCAGCTCCGGCGAAACGGCGCTGTTGGCTTCGCAGACCAACTGAGCATCGCCACCGAGCGCGACGGCGTCGCCTGTGATCGAGGTAATGACCGGCAGGCCGTCGTCCGTCGTGAAGCTCCAGACGATGCCTTCCGTCACCGCACCATCCGCCAGAACCTGATCGACGCGCCAGTAGTAGACGGTCGACAGTTCCAGATCGCCAATGAGGTTGCCCACAGAGAAGCTGGTCTCTGCCTGCCCTTCTGCGAACGGCTGGAGGGCGGAGGGATCTTCGCCGCCATAGACGTTGAAAGCCACTGCGTCCGCCGTCGGCGTCCAGGTTACGACCAGATCACGAGGGAACACGCTTGTGGCGCCGTCGGCCGGGGAGGGATTCCACGCCTGGGTTGCAGCGATTGGCCCGGCGGCATGAGACTCCGCAATCTCCGTTGCGGTCATCGCGCCCTTCCAGATGCGGAACTCGTTGTAACTGGCATTGGCAGTGTTATCGCCCCACTGGGAGCGGCCGATCCAGGCATTGTTATGGTTCAGAGTCGAGACCGCGTTGCCCGTCTCAAACGACCCTTTGGCCGGCCCCAGTTCGGCGGCGTCGGCCGGCGCCGTATACCAGGTCACCAGCCCCGGCTCGATCACCATGACCATGTGGTATTCCGTCCCGAGTGTATAGGGGGCGTTGCTGCCGTCGACCAGTTTGCCGCCGGCCGGACCGTTCCACTCCACGCGATCGTTATTGATGTCCGTCCCGACGGACCAGCCCATGTAGAGATACTCCGATGTGCTGGTGCCGAAGTCGAAGATACGGGACCAGTTCTGAACGGACAGTTGCGTGGCCCAGCACTCGATGGTCACGGCATCGCCAAGACCGCTCAGAATGTTGTCGGGCAGATCGATGTAATCGGAGCTGCCTTTGCTCCCACCAGTGAGAGTCAGCTCGTTCTCTGACATGATGGCGTCGTTTGCCCCCAGGTCCACAACGACAGCGTCCTGGCCCGCCACCGAATCCTTCAAGTGGCCGTTGAAACTCCAACGATGAGCCAGTTCGGCGGCCAGTCCTGTTGCGGCCGACCCGAGCACCAGCAGAACGCAGATCAGATATACTCGCTTGCTACACATGCCTGACCTCCTTCATCGAACATTGACATGATCAACACCGCGTTTCCATCAGGAAACGCGCCACGTATGCCCTGGCGTGTGGACCCCTCGACACCCCGAGGACACTCTTACCATGGCGCAGGGCAAACCGCGTCGGAGGATCGGTAGGGGCACCGGGTGGGGCCGTGCGGACGACATGAACGACCATCAAGGCACACCATAGGTTTCCCTCCGTCCTTGGACACGATATCCCTGTGCCAGTCTGGGCAGGGCACAGCAAAAGTGGCTTGCTGGTTATACCGCGCGCATTGCTCCGGCTGCACGCGAACGCGCATCGGACGAGGCAATACACTCCCCACCCCCGTCATCCCTTGCATTATGCACATGGGCCAGATGGGACAATATCAAACCACAGGTCTAATCAGCATTATGCCACAGAGTTAGGGTGTCCAACAACACCCTATTGCGTTTTGTTTTAGCCACTTCGCGAAGGGGCATGACTGTCCGCATATTC
>CAZNSM010000451.1:0-1962 GCA_964575615.1 uncultured Pirellulales bacterium
CCTGCCAGGACTGCAAGGGCACGCGGTACAACCGCGAGACGCTCCAGGTCACCTATAAGGGCAAGAGCATCGCCGACGTGCTCGACATGCGGATCGAAGACGCGGTGGATTTCTTCGCCAACTTCCCCGCCATCGTCCGCCTCCTCAAGACGCTGACGGACGTCGGGCTCGGCTACGTCCAGCTCGGCCAGTCGTCCACCACGCTTTCCGGCGGCGAGGCCCAGCGCGTCAAGCTCTCGGCCGAACTGGGCAAGGCCGCCACCGGCCACACCCTGTACGTGCTCGACGAGCCTACCACGGGCCTGCACTTCGCCGACATCCAGAACCTGCTCAACGTGCTCCAGCGGCTCTGTGACATGGGCAACACGGTCGTCGTGATCGAACACAACCTTGATGTGATCAAGATCGCCGACTATATTATAGACCTCGGGCCCGAGGGTGGCGACGGCGGCGGAACCGTGGTCGTGGCCGGACCGCCCGAAGAGATCGTCAAGGACACCAAGAGCTATACCGCCAGGTTCCTGAAAGCCAAACTCGCGTAAGAACCATTCATGGGTCCTATAGGTCGCATAGGTCCCATGACCCAGAGGCAAGGAGGTGGCATCATTCAGGCCGCACAATCGACCGTTCCGCTTCGTTCATGGGAGTTTCAGCTCCGCACCGTCGAAGACCTGAAGAACCTCAGCCGCCGGCTGGGCGTCAACGTCGAGGCCATCGAAGACGTTTCGATCCTGACGCAGCCGGTCGCGTTCGACGGTCTGACCATCCCGAATTCGCTGAGCGTCCACGCGATGGAGGGCTGCGACGGCGACGCCGAGGGCCGCCCGAGCAGGCTGACGCTGCGCCGCTACGAGCGATTCGGCGCCGGAGGCGCAGGTCTGCTGTGGGCCGAGGCGATTGCCGTCGTTCCCGAGGCCCGCGCCAACCCGCGCCAGTTGTGGCTGCACAAAGGCAGCAGGGACGCCTTCGCTGAAATGGTGCGAAGGGCGCGAGCCAAAGCCGCCGAGGCCAACGGCAAAGACCATCGCCCCGTCATGGTGGCGCAACTGACGCATTCGGGCCGCTACAGCAAGCCCGACGGCGTCGCCCGCCCGATCATCGGACAGCGCGACCCGTATCGCGACTGTCTCGTGCCGCAGTGGCCGCCACATCTGAAGGGAAAGAGCAAACTCCCCGACGATTATCCGCTCGTGACGGACGAATACCTTGACCGGCTCCAGGACGCCTATGTCGAGGCGGCGCGGATCGCATTCGAGATCGGCTTCGACGCGGTCGATATCAAGGCCTGTCACGGATACCTCATCAACGAGCTGCTGTCCTGCCGCAATCGTCCGGGCAAGTATGGCGGATCGTTCGAGAACCGCACCCGTTTGCTCGTCGAGACCGTCGAGCGCGTGCGCACCGAACTGGGCGACAAGGCCCGCGTCGTCACGCGGCTGGGCATCTACGACGCGATCCCCTATCCCTACGGCTGGGCGGTGGACAAAGATGACTACACCAGGCCCGATCTGACCGAGCCGAAAAAGCTCGTCGGCCTGCTCCGGGATCGCGGCGTCAGGCTCATCGACATCACGATCGCCAATCCCTACTACAATCCGCACGTCGGCCGGCCCTTCAATGAGCCGATCGTCGGCGGCTATCCCGAGCCCGAGCATCCCCTGACCGGCGTCGCGCGGCTTGTGAACGTCACGGGACAAGTGCAGAAGGCCTATCCCGACATGGCCATCGTCGGGACCGGCTACAGTTGGCTGCGCACGCTCATGGCCAATGTCGGCGCCGCCAACAAGGCCAAGGGGCTCGTCACCATCGTGGGCGGCGGACGGATGGCCTTCGCCTATCCGGACTTCGCACGCGACATCGTCCGCAAAGGAAAGATGGATCCCGAGAAAGTCTGCATCGGGTGCAGCGCCTGCACGCAGATCATGCGGGACGGCGGCCAGACCGGCTGCGTCGTGCGGGACC
>CAZNSM010000452.1:0-1919 GCA_964575615.1 uncultured Pirellulales bacterium
GCACGACTTGCAGGAGAAGACGTATGATTCGAGTCGCCATCATCGGCGCCAGCGGGTACACCGGCGCCGAGAGCATCCGCATCCTGTTCCGGCACAGCCAGGCCGAGCTGACCTACCTGACCGCCCTTCCCGAAGAGTGCGGGCTGGTGGAAGAGGTCTTTCCGGAGTTTCGCGGCCGCTGCGGGCTGGCCATCGAGCCGCTGGACCTCGACAAGCTGTCGCAACTGGCGGATGTGGCGCTGTGCTGTCTGCCGCACAAGGTCTCGATGGGGTTCGTCCCCAAGCTGCTCGATGCCGGCGTCAAGGTGATCGATTTCAGCGCCGACTACCGCATCAAGGACGTGAACGTCTACGAAAAGTACTATCAGAAGCACACGGACACCGCCAATCTCGCCAAGGCAGTCTATGGTCTGCCGGAGCTGTTCCGCAAACAGATCAAGGGCACTAACCTGATCGCCAACCCGGGCTGCTTCCCCACGGGGGCGATTCTGGCGATGGCCCCCCTGCTGAAGAAGGGCCTCATCGAGACGGATTCGGTGATCGTCAGCTCGGTCACAGGCGCCTCCGGGGCGGGCAAGAACCCGTCGAGCAAGTTCCACTTCCCGAACATGAACGAAAACCTCTTCCCCTATGGGGTCGGGACGCATCGGCACATGCCGGAGATGGAGCAGATCGCCGGCGAGGTGGCGGGGACCGGCGTGCAGGTCCTCTTCCAGCCGCACGTGGGACCGTTCGATCGCGGCATCCTGTCGAGCGTATACGGCCGTCCGGCCAAGGGCCTCAAGAACGAGCAGTTGCTGCCGCTCTACCAGGACTTCTACAAGGCCGAGCCGTTCGTCCGGGTGTGCAAGACCCCGCCGGCCGTCAAGGACGTCGCCGGCACGAATTACTGCCACGTGTTTCCCATCCTGGTCAAGGGCCAGCTCGCGCTGTTCTCGGCGATCGACAATCTCGTCAAGGGGGCCTCGGGCCAGGCGATCCAGAACATGAACATCCTCTTTGGTTTCGACGAGGTCATGGGGCTCAAGTAATGACCGTGTGAAAGGTCTGAAGGGTGCGAAGGGTTTGAAGGATGCGAAGAGCGTGAAGAGTGGAACGCTTACAATCGCGACGTGCCAGTTTGCGGTCGGCGCGTCGATCGAGGAGAACGCCGGGAACGTCTGCGGCTTTCTTCACCGGGCCAAGGACGCTCGCGCCGAGATCGTCCACTTCTCTGAGTGCGCACTGAGCGGCTACGCCGGCACGGACTTCGACACCCTGGACGACTACGACTGGCCGCTGCTGGAGCGCCAGACGCGGAAGATCATGGACTTGGCGGGGCGACTGGGGCTCTGGGTCGTGCTGGGCAGCACGCATCCACTGACCGGGCTGCACAAGCCACACAACTGCCTGTACCTGATCGACGCCGCAGGCCAAATCGCCGACCGCTACGACAAGCGGTTCGGCACGCCGGGCGACCTGGAGTATTACACGCCGGGTGATCGGTTCGTCACCTTCACGCTCAACGGCGTCCACTGCGCACTGCTGATCTGCTTCGACCTGCGTTTCCCCGAGCTGTATCGCGAGCTGTACAAGCTCGGCGTGCAGTGTGTCTTTCAGTCGTTCTACAACGCCCGCCAGGAAGGCCCGAGCGTGCACACCCACATCATGCGACAGACGATGCAGTGCCACGCTGCGACGAACTTCTTCTGGGTGAGCATGGCCAACTCCAGCGCCTATTACAGCCCCTATCCATCGTGCTTCATCGAGCCGGACGGGGTGATCGCCGGACAACTGACCGACAACGAGCCGGGAATGCTCGTCAGCACCGTGGACCTGAGCCGCGAATTCTACGACCCGATGAAAGACTTCCGCAACCTGGCCATCGCCGGCCGACTCACCAACGGCCCCGGCCCCCTCAACGACCCCCGCTCCCAAAA
>CAZNSM010000453.1:0-1916 GCA_964575615.1 uncultured Pirellulales bacterium
CTGCTCGAATCGGGCGCTGCCCGCGTTCGGATCGACGATCAGGCAGAACTGGCCCTCGACCGAGTACGTCCAGTGAACGCCCGCGAAGCCGCCCGTCTGGACGATGGTACTCTGTTCGGGCGAGAACACATACCGATCCGCCCGGATGGCCGATCCGCCTGCCTGGACTGCTGCGGCCAGGAGCAATGTGCCGCACAGTGTCAACGCCCACGTGAGATTCCGTCTCTTGCCCGCTTCCATGAGATATCGACCTCCTCTCGGCCCAAATCCGGGCCAAGCCCATATTCCGCCGGCTCACTCGCACGCCTCCGGCCTCCAACTATAGTATAGCAGGATAGCCCTTCTGGTTCAATGGCCGCAGGGGCGGAAATTCGAAGCCCGAAACCCGAAAACCGAATATCAAGAAGCAAGATGCAAATATCAAAACAGCGGAATCCCGGCGCGCCGGGATGACTTCCTCCATTTTACACTTTGCTATTTGATCTTTGCTTTCACCGTCGCTATTCGGATTTCGGATTTGGCGCACGGGCGAATGATTATTCGCCCCTGCTTTTGATGTAGGCCAGGGACTCCTTGGCAGTGCGGTCGAGGTTTTCGATGTCGCCGCCGCCGTCGAGGACCTCGCACATTTCGTAGGCGATGTAGCCCTGGTAGCCGATCTCTTTGAGGGCGCCGAAGAAGGTCTTGTAGTCGATGATGCCCTTGCCGAGCGGGACGGCCCGCAGCACCGTGCCCTGTTCGAGGAAGTTGGTCAGGTTGCTGCTGTAGTGGTACCGCGCCTGGCGGACGTAATCGGCGGCGGTCGTGTGGATCATGTACGGCGCCATCTTCCGGACCGAGGCGCGCAGCTCCTCCGCACTAAGGCCCTGGAGCGTCGGTGTCCACGGATCGTAGGCGGCCTTGACGTTGGGCAGGTTCACCTCGTTGAGCAGCCAGAGCATGGTGTCGTGGTGCGCGCCGATGTCGTGGTGGTTCTGCACGGCGAGCGTGACGCCGTATTTGGCGGCTTCTTTGCCCGCCAGCCGCAGACCCTCGACGACCGTCGCATACTGCTTGTCATACGGGATGTCCGGCCGCTCGTAGCCGGTGAAGACGCGGACGACGTGGGTGCCGAGGTCGCGGGCGAGCTTGGCCAGCTCGCCGACGTACGCGGCCTGGATCTCGACGTTCGGGATGCCCAGCTTGTCGCTGCCGGCGGTGAAGTCGGTGTAGCCGGCCAGGCAGACCAGCTCGAGGCCCAGCCCTTCGATCCGCCGTCGCAACGCCTGGCGCGCCGCCTCGTCGTAGTCCAGCGGCGAGACGTGCGGACGCTTGGCCATCAGCATCACGCCGTCGTAGCCCAACTCCCTGGCCTTCACGAGGAACTCGTCGACCGTCAGCTTCGCCTGGCCGCGCCACACGCCGGCGTAGCTGACCGAATGGAGACAGGTCTTGATCTTGAAGTCGCTCGGATTGCCCGTCGGCGTCTTCTGGGCGAATGAGGTTCCGATACACAGCAGACACACGATCGATGCGGCGATGGTTCGCTTCTGCATGGCAATTCCCTCTCTCGGGTGGCAGCCTTGTAGGATGGGCTTCAGCCCATGCGGCCCATACAGCATGGGCTGAAGCCCATCCTACGCGACCTGCCGCCCGACGCTGGTACGGGCGAATGATTATTCGCCCCTACGGTTTGACGATGTCTTTCAGGCCCTCGGTGATTCCGCGTCCGATCTGCTCGGCGCTGTCTTTGCCGTTTCCGAAGATGATCCGGCCGATGTCGATGGCCTTGTCCAGCACGTTGCTCAGGCCGGAGATCATCTCCTTGGGCAGCACGTCGCCCCCTTGCTCGGCGATGCCCATCGCCACCGCCAGCAGGACCTTGGTGGCGAGCGCCGCGACGTCCATCCGCTCATTGCGCCCCAGATCGGTCATCT
>CAZNSM010000454.1:0-1882 GCA_964575615.1 uncultured Pirellulales bacterium
GCGCCTTTGGGCAATCGCCTCCACCTGTTAGCACATCGCGCTCGTCGTGTCAAGCCTCTCAATCTCTTGGGGCCGAGATTCGCTCGGACCCCGACGCTGATACTGCGCCCGACCATAGAGGAGTTCGTGGAACGGAAAGGACGTTTACCATGGGGTACAAGCACACCGCTGCGGCGGGCCGGTTGATGTTGCTCTTGCTGACAGCGTTCGCATGTCCGCCGGCGAGCTTGGCAACATCTTCGGCACTGGAACAAACCCTGGCGGCCATCGAGGACTGCATGGCTGCTTCGCCTGCGGCATGGCCGCAGACATGGTGTATCGAGTACGTCGATGCGATTCGCGACGCCTCAACTGTCCCCGAGGAGCCTTCCGACTACGCTTTACGGCTGAACGCCCTGGCGGAAGCCTTCCCCTGGTACTGGGAGGATGTCACGACGAGCCGGGACAGGGCGCTGTTCGAGCTGCAATGCGCCGAGATCAGGTGGTACGCCGGAAGTCTCGTCAGTTCGGTCTTGTCCGGCGAGGACGACAGACGGGCAATCCGCGAGCAGGTGGAGAGCCTTTGGCAGGAGGCAGCGGGTTCCCTGATGGCGCAGTTTGCCTTCCTCGACCCGAACATCGTGTGCAAGGCCCACGCCGATCATCTTCAGAAATGTCTGCGCTGGGTGGATGCGCCGTTGAAGCCCCTCTTCCCGCAACCTTTTGCAGCCGATCAGATGGATCGGATCCGCGAAGGCTGGCATGAGCTGCGCTATGCCCGCGTCGACCTGATGCGGCAGCTTGGCGGTGAGGAGGTTTTCCTCGGCTCCGGGCCCTGGGAGGAGGAACTGTCGGCTCACCCTCATTACCTCTTGACGTACCGGAGCCTGGAACAGTTGGAAGGATACATCTGGAGCATCGTTGCCCGCCCGCCCGACGACTACGTCCAGGCACAGCAGAATTACTGGAAGGCGCAGCGACGCCGGCAGCAGCGAATGCTTATGGCCTGGGCGCAGGAGCAATGCCTCACAACGCAGCGTTCCAGGCGACCGCACCAGACCGAGTACCTCAGCTTCCTGCTGGCCGTCGTACTGGAGTCGGCGCACCAGCTTGGCAATCCCCCGGCCGTGGACCTTTCAGACGCCTCTCATTCGCGCGTCGAAGATGCGCCGCCGAAGGAGGTGATGCCTATGCGATAGGTGATGTCTTCGTTGTGGAATCGGATAGGATGATTTCAGTTGGAACACGTCTGCGCGTCGCAGACAAATGAAAAGGAGGTCATACCATGAGAACGTCACATCTTACCTGCATCGCCCTGTTGGTCACACTCGTGGCCGCGACGCCGTGCCTGGCCGACACCTTTACGAACGCTTACGCAACTTACTCGAATCCGTACGAGTATGATCCTGACGGTTTCGCATTCTCGCGGCGGGCTTGGACACCTGGGATATACAATTGGAGCTATTCCATCACTGCGGATGCAACAGCAGGCATAAGGGGCACTGATGGCACTGGCAGTTATGGCGAGGGCTACGCCCACGCAGGTGTCACGGTAGCTGGCGGGGGCGGCTATGACGTCTATGCTTATGCTTGGGTCGCTGGCGAGATCGACGGCGATGAAGACCACGATGACTATTCGAACAGTGGTTCCGTTGACATGACCCTACCAGGTGACGTGCTCTCTTTCGGCGAATCAAGTTCTGCAACTGCAATATGCGGCAGCGCCTTTTCAGAAGCCCATGGCCGAGGTCAAACATCAGCCTCCGGCAGCATATGGCAATAAGCACCCACGCCCGTTGGAGGTGACAGAGAGTATCGGTGAATAAGTACATTGTGTGAGCGTATGGTAGGACGGTGACCTATGCAAGACTCTGGGCGGTATCGTGAGTGGACGACGCAGCAC
>CAZNSM010000455.1:0-1877 GCA_964575615.1 uncultured Pirellulales bacterium
TAGAGCAGCTGACTCTTAATCAGCGGGTCACAGGTTCGAGTCCTGTATCGCCCATCCAGTTATCCTGCACAGACTTAGAAGCAGCCGTACCGACGAGTAAATCGGGGTTTTCGGGGGCCTCTACGGGTGTCACTTCCTGCCCAGTACGTGACGAAACGGAAGGGTACTGCGCTCGATTCTGCGCCGCGCGTTCGAAGTGTTCGTCGGTGGTTTGGAGGTAGTGCTTGGCGGCGATCCGGGCCGTGTTGCCGAGCCACCCAACGACCACATGAAGTGGGAACGTCTCGCACAGTTCCGTCTCGCGGGAAGCCCGCAGATTCTGAAAGAGCTTCGGCCAAGGCTTGACGCCGGCCTTGGCGAGAATCCGCAGCATGTAGGTTCGCAGGTTCGCCCCGGTGTCGCGGTGCTTGGCAATCACGAATCCGGGGCCGGGCTCGGCCTCAGCGAGCGCCAGCGTCAGCAGGGGGGCCAGTTCCGGGAAGATCGGGACAAGACGGGATTCGCCGCCCGGATGGTGCTCCGTCTTCGGGCTTCGAACCAGCATTCGGTTTTCCGACCAGTTGATGTCCTCCCATCGCAGCAGCAGGGTTTCACTCGGCGTCCGCAATCCGCCGAACCGCGCCAAACCGAAGATCAGCTTCCACTCGGTATTCGGGCAGGCTTGGAGGATCTTCTCTGCGTCCTGACGACTGACGAAGTGCTCCCGGGCCTTGTTGCCGGTGACGGCGGTCTTGAGTCCGGCGAACGGGTTCTCGCGAAGGAGCCGGCGTCGAACGGCCGCTCGGAAGAACTGGCGGGCAATGCCGCAGGATCGGTTGATGGTGTTTGAGGCGAGGCCCTGGCCCACGAGGTACAGCCGCCACGCGTCGGCGTCGCCTTCCGTGATCGCGTGCAGGGGCTTGTCGGTGCCGAAGTGGGTCAACAAGTGGTTGCGGGTCCGCTCGAAGACCGTTCGCGTCGATGGCTTCACGTCCACACGTCCGCCGATGTATTCGCTCAGGAAGGCGCCCAGCGTCGCCGTGCTCCCCTGTGGCGTCCGGGCGGCTGCCAAACCGACGGCTACAAGTTTGCGATGAATATTGTCAGGCAGGTCTGCCAGCCACTTTGCGGTCTCGGGGTCCAGACCGCCGAAGCGAGCGGCCAGCAACCGCTGCACGCCAATCTTGAACGTCTCCGCCTGGACCCTGCTACACACGCCCAAGCGAATCGCCTTGCGGCGGCCGTCGGCATCGACAAAGGCAATGCGTTTACGTCCATGCGGGTCTTTCACTACGGAAGCCATACTATTCGCCCCCTTTGACAGCGTTTTCGAGAATGTCGTTGACGTAGCTGCCGATGGTCTTGCCTTGGGTCTTGGCTGCCTTGCCGAGAGCCGTGCGAAGTGCGGCCGTGATCCGCAAAGAGAGCTTCACGCTCCGGCGCTGGGCCTTCGGAATCGGCGGTCTTCCCATTCGTGCTTTTCGCTTCATGGCTTCCATCCTATTTTAGGTCTGGCACAAAGTCAAGAGGCTTTTTGGAGAATTTTTTTCTTGCTCGCGATCCAGTCTCGCAAATCGGCCACATCGTACCGGACGGCCCGGCCGATCTTGATCGCCCGAAGCTCTCCCGCCTGCGTCAGATTGTAAACTGACTTCTCGCAGATCCCGAGCGCCTTGGCCGTCGCGCGCGGGCTGAGCAGCATCGGCTCGACAGGTGTTTCTGTTCGTCCAAACATGGTGTGCCTCCTTGTCTTTGAAAGTGGGCCGGCCAGCCACAAGCCGCGCCGGCCCTTGGCGAAAACGAAGAAGAACGTCACATGGTCACTCGGGCGGTCGCGTTGTCCACTCGCTTTTTTCGTACGAGTATCCACGATTCTCGAACCATCGCCGGTAGGGCGA
>CAZNSM010000456.1:0-1865 GCA_964575615.1 uncultured Pirellulales bacterium
GTCGTATTCCTGCTTCCGTCAACGGACCGACGCCCGCGCGATGAGCATCGCACGTTCGTTCGGATGGATTGCGACGTACCTGATCTAATGCACGCCGCCGTGTCCAACGTCCCGTTTGCGAAAGCAGGCCCGCCCGTGACTGCCGACGGACCTCTCCGGTCCATTCCGCCCGGTAGACTGTCTCACTCTGACGCGCCGGAGTCGGAGGATTTGCTCGCTTGGGTGGTGCCGCCGTAGGCGCCCATGTTGATGCGCGAGCCGTTGGGCGCCGGCTCGTCGCCGACGGGGTCGTCCGGGTCGCCCGCGTCGATGCAGGGACTCGTGTTGTCGTCGCGGACCCAGGTCTGCTCGTCGGGGTCCCAGCGGCCGGACTGCGACCGGAGGTGGAAGTCGGCATTTACGCCGTCGGCAAAGAGCGGATCGGCGTCGATATTGCCGTCGCCCCACTCGACCGTCGACTGGCTGCCGGAGACGGAGATAGCGGCCCGCCCGCCTTCGATGTCGCTGTAGGACACGGTCACGTGTGAGCCGCGATCCACAATCTCCGTGTTCGAGCTGTCGGCCAGCGTAATCGGCTGCGGACAGTCCCGGATGATGCAATTGATGACCGTCGCGGTCCCGCCGCCGGGCGGCAGGTTGTACGGCGGCCCCCACCGCCCGAGGTCGAACAGCCGCAGGCCCCGTCCGCAGCCGACGATCGTGTTGTTCACCAGCAGGGCCGAGCACGAATTCTCCACTGCGACGCCGGCCGCACTACAGTCGTAGATCACATTGTTCATCAGCACGGGAAAGCCTCGGCCCCGCAGCACCACGCCGTGATCGTCGCTGCCCGCGATGACGTTGCCCACCAGCACCGCCGAGCAGTTCGTCGGGTTGATCATGTCGTCGTGAGCCGGGTCCAGGAACACGTTGTTGCGCACCAGCGGCGGCGGCTCGCTCTCGCCCCACAGGTCGACGTCGTCGTTGTCGCCCCGCTTGCCCGTGAAGAAGCAGTCTTCGACGAGCACGTACGAATACCGCGTGTGGATGCTCTGCCCGATGGCGAGGAACTGGCAGCCGGTGATGTGCGCGCTGCCCAGGCCCGGATGATTCGGGTCGTCCGAGATAATCGCGATCGCGTCGCCCTCGGCGCCACCGCTGTCATCGGGCAGATTGCGGAAGACGCAGTCGTTGACGTCGATGTGACAGGCCAGCGCCACGATCGCCTCGTGATAGTCGCGGGGTCCTTCCTCGTAGTAGTCCTGATGCGCCCCCTCGCTGTCGGCGTACTCGAAGAGGCAACGGTCAAACCGGCTGTCGTTGGCATCGACGAAGAGGATCTGTTTCCACGTCCTGCCATCGCCGTAATGGGTGAAGCGGATCGATTGGTCCTCCGTGCCGTCGGCCAGGAGTTGGCCCGCCACGACCAGCGAGGCGCCCTGGTCCATCAAGACAACGGTGCCCGGCTCGACCTTGAGGACCTTGTCCTTCGGGACGGTGACCGTGCCGGCCACGATGTACGCATCGGCCAGTGTGATATCCTCCTCCAATTCGCCCACGAGCCGATTCGACGGCGGCACATAGAGAATCTCGATCGACCCGGAATCTCCTGGCCCCCCTCTGGGAGGATCCCCGCCGAAAGCCTGCGCCGTAATGGCGTTCAGGCCGGGAGAGAGTAGGACCTCGGCCTGCCACGTCCCGTCGACCAAATTGGCGTCTGCCTCTACGTCCTGAACCATGACCCACCAGGACCCCGTCGCGCCCGCCTTTCCGGCCAAGAAGTCCGTGCGTCCAGTCAGGGTGACCGTGTCCATCGTCACAATGTACGTATCGCCGTTTCGGACGGTGTCGCCAGCGGTTCGAAGGGCCGGAATCAGGGAAAAGTC
>CAZNSM010000457.1:0-1848 GCA_964575615.1 uncultured Pirellulales bacterium
TCGGGTACGACCTGTCGCGAACGGTCGATGAGATTCGGCCCGGCTATGCGTTCGAAGTGACCTGCCAGGGCTCGGTGCCGGAGGCGATCATCGCCTTCCTCGACTCCGGTTCGTTTGAAGACGCCGTACGCAACGCGATCTCGCTCGGCGGCGACAGCGACACCCAGGCCTGCATCGCCGGCGCCATCGCCGAGGCTCACTATCGCGACATTCCCACCGAATTCCTCCGACAGACTCGCACGCAACTGACCGAAGACCTCTGGGACGCGACCCTGCGATTCTACAGGCGCTACGGCATCCCAGCGATCCTCGAACGCATTCAGACACTGGGCCTGGCGCAGCTTCCTGAGCCAGGGCTTTTCGATTGATAATCCGCGCCGATCAAGGTATCACAGGGCCATGAGTTGGCACTTGGCCGCTCCAACCCGGACCCATCGAAGTAGAGGAGAGCCTTCATGGACAAGCATATGAATCGACGCGAATGCCTCAGAGCGCTCGGGCTGTCGGGACTGACGGCGGGACTCGGATTGACCGGCGCGCCGGTGTCCCATGCCCAAGGCGTTGGGGAATCGAGCGGATTCCAGAGTTCGGTCATTGACGCTCACAAGGTCCAGGACACGCGCACGGCCGCGACGATCGTCGACGGCAAGGTGATCCAGCCACAGCGAGAGTTGCCGATCCTCCACCAAACCGACGTGCTTGTGGTAGGAGGCGGCTCGGCCGGCGTGGTCGCCGCCATTGCCGCCCGACGCGCCGGCGCTAAGGTCACGCTGGTCGAGCGTTACGGCCACTTCGGAGGACTCTGGACCGGCGGGCTCGTCGTGCTGATCATCGGGCACATCGTCAAAGGCGGAAAGCAGGTCTGCCAAGGCATCGGCGAAGAGATGATGCGACGGCTCGACAAGCTCGATGGCGCGATCATCGACCGGCGTCCCGGCGTCAATCCGACCGTCGATGCCGAAGCTGCCAAGTATATGATGGTCGAGATAATCGAAGAGGCAGGCGTCGACGTATTCCTTCACTGCTGGGGCGTCGACGCCGTCGTCACCGAGAACACCGTGCGCGGCGTCGTCTTCGAGAGCAAGTCGGGCCGGCAGGCAATCCTGGCCAAGACCGTGATCGACGCCACCGGCGACGGCGACCTGTTCGCGGCAGCCGGGGCCGAATTCGAGCATCGTTCGCACAATGTAGGACTCGTCTCGCGGATCGGCAACCTCGACCGGGTCGATTCCGAGAAGGCCGGGCAGGCTCCGAAACCACGGCACCTCGGGTCAGCCACTCCTGTGCCCGGTGTCAACTGGGTCAATCTGACAGGGCCGGAGGTGGATGGGCTGGACATCGCGACCCTGACGCGAATGGAGATGAATCACCGCAAGTTCATCTGGAACAATGTCCAGAGGACCCGCCAGACGCCCGGATACGAGAAGGTCTATCTGGTCGAGACCGCGCCGCAACTCGGCGTGCGCATCACCCGCGTCCTCAACGGCCTGAACCGCGTGAGGCTGTCGGACCTGAGAGAGGCGACGAGGTTCCCCGACGTGGTCGGCGTAGGCGGTTCCTCGGGAGCGACCCACGGCGAATGGCAGATTCCCTACGGGGCCCTGGTTCCTACGAAGGTGGACAACGTGCTGGCGGCCGGCCGGTGCATCAGCGTCGACATGGGCATGGCCGACCTGGTGCGTCTGGTGCCCAACTGCTTCGTCACCGGTCACGCCGCAGGCGTCGCGGCCGCAGTGGCCGTCAGGGACAACTGCCGGCCCCGCGACGTGGACATCGCAAAGGTCCAGCAAATCCTCCGGCAGCAGGAGGCCTATCTCGGGTGAGTCACCCTACGGACCCCAACAGGGA
>CAZNSM010000458.1:0-1830 GCA_964575615.1 uncultured Pirellulales bacterium
ACCACAGGATCGCACCGCTCGATGCGGACATGGCCACGATCCGGCGGTAGGTGAGTTGGCTCTCCCTGAATCGGTAGGCGTCGTGATTGCCGACACAGCCGAAGAACAGCAGGACATCGTCCTGGCAGGCCGAGCCCATGGCGTCGCCGCAGCATCCGGTGAAGTCTACGGCTCGCTCCCACAGCTTCTTGCCGCTCTGGGCGTCGAGGGCCACCACGAGCCTCGTATCCGACGACTCATAGCCCTGGCTCCTCTTCATTTCCTCCGTCTGTTCGTATACTCCCTGCCGTATCAGCGTTTGCCGCTCATCAAGGGCCTGGTCTGCCAGCGCATCGGTGACAACGCTCTCGGCGAAGAAGACCTTTCCACCTGCGATGGAAAGGGTCAGATTCGCGATCCGCTTGCCTGAATAGGTCCAACGCACCGCTCCGGTGTTCGGGTCGAGGGCAAAAACCATGTCGCCCGTCATCATCCGGTCGGTCACCGAGCCCTTGGCCGGGCTGTAGTTCTCCCAGGCCGGGTAATTGGCCATGGGAAACCATTTGGCGTTCGATCTGGTGTATGCCCGGAGCGTGTCGTCATCGGGATCGGCGAACTTAGCCCTGAGTTCCGTGGCATACGGCTGCTTCAAGGGCTCGGCCCGGATGCCAAACACGGTGTTCTGATCCGTCGAGACGCAGCCCCAGCGGTAGCTTCCGCTGCTCCCTCCCGGCAGGTCATACACCCGAACAGTCTCGCCGGTGGCCGGAGCGAGACCGATGCACCGATCATAGGCCGCCACATACAGGGCGTCCTTCGTCAGGGCCAGGTTGCCCCCATCGACGTCGACCCGCGCCCGCACCGCTCCCGGAATCCGGCGTTCCCATAGAGGCGTCCCGTTGTAGGCGTCCAGGGCCAGGATCCGTTCCTCTCCCTGGATGAACAGACGGCCATCCATCGCGACAGGACTCTGGGCCTTTGCGTGCCTCTCCACCATCGCCAGCGGACCCGGCTCGCCGAACCAGAGCACGCCAAGGGGCCCCTTGGCCATCCTGTCAGGGGAACAGGCCGTGTTCTGCGGATTGCCGTACTGCTGAGTCCATCCCGCGGTCCCTTCGAGTGGCGGGCGTGTGAACGTGCGCCACTGGAGACCGCCATTGCCGTCCGGCGTGGCCGCAACGGCGGTTCCACCACCCGGCCTCAGGACGCGCTCCACTTGTTCCCGCGTCACCTCCGCCATGCCGGTGGTCAACAAGCCGTCGGAGACAACCAGATTGGCGAAGTAAGGGGGCAGGGAATCGATGTCCCACGGCTCCACGACCACCCGTGTGCCAAGCAGCCCGACCGACAGCAGTCTCTGGCGGGCGATGCGCAGTTTGGCTGAATCTCTTTCGAGGCCGACGATCTGCAGATCGGTGATCCGGCTCAACTCATAGGCAAGCTGACCCGTGTTGGCGTCCAGAATGAGACAGTAACCTTTCGCAGTGTTGCTGCAGTCCACGATCTGGCGGGCAACCTCGCGGTACAGGTCGTTCCGCGGGTCATCGCGAAAGGCATTCGGATCGTGCGCACCACGTGTCCCTTTCGACGCGGTGCATCCGGCGGCTGCGAAACAGTGTATCCTGCCCTCCTCCGTACTGACAATCAGAGAACCGCTGCCGGCAGCCAGACTCACGGCGTTTCCGGCCAGGTTCGACTGCCATACTCTCCGGCCGGTCTCGACGTCCACGCCCAGGACCTGGTTCAAGCCGCCGACAAAAAGCGTTTCACCCGCCAGGATCAGAGAACGGCTCTGCGGAAGGGGCAAATACCATGTGTGGCAGGAATCACGAAGCTGCCGCTCCGCCGCCA
>CAZNSM010000459.1:0-1800 GCA_964575615.1 uncultured Pirellulales bacterium
GAGCTTGGCCAACTGCGCGGTTCGGGCGTCCAGTTGTTCCGAGGTCTGCTTGATTCTGGCGATCAGGTCGCCCGCCATCGACCGCAGCGAGACGCGGTTCGGATCGGCCAGGCTCGGAGCGGGGGCGTTTGGATCGGCAGCCGAGGCGGCATTCGGGTCGGGCGGCGCGATATTGATATGGGGCCGCGCCTGCTCGACGAGAGAGCGGAAGGCGTTGGTCGCGTTGCCCACGTTCACTTCGGCGCTGGTGACCGGGATCGGCTTGCCCAGGATCAGGGCGGTGATCTGGCCGAAGTACTCGACCATGCTCCCGAGGTTGCTCTGTCCGGGCAGTTTGGTCCCGACGATGTCTCCGACCCGCCGCACTTCATCCGCCGAGGCCATCTTGGCCAGCTCGTTCTGCGCCTCCTGCGTGGTCGTCCGCAGCTCTTCGGCCTTGACGTAGTAGATGACCGCCACCGTCGTCGCGACGATGAACAGCCCGACGAAGGTGATCAGCGTATAGAGCATGGCGTTGCTTTGACGTCTCTTGCCTGGCGGCATAAAATGACTCCTTGGAAACAGGGAAATCGCCCATAACTGCCAATTTCACCATATTATCGCGTATGGTGACGCCGTAGTCAAGAAAAAAGAACTGTGCCGCACCGGGCGATGCCGGCGGATCGACGGGGCGGTTAATATCGGACCAGAAGGCTCGGCAAATCCTCGATTCGGCCGGTCCGAACGGCCGCCGCGGAGCCCTCCTGACCGCCCGGATCGGCATGGAGCCGACGCGGACGCACCACCTGGATGGTCAGCATGCCCAGCCGGTTGGGGGCGATGAAGTCCTTGCGCTCGTTGTCGGCGACGTAGGCCATCTGCTCCGGGGCGGTTGCCAGCATTTCGATCAGCCTCTCGAAGCCCGCCGGCGACGGCTTCCAGCACGATCTGCCCAGCTCCTCGGTGTACACGATCGCGTCCAAGCGCGACTCGATGCCGAGGGCGGCGACCTTCAGCCTCTGGGCGGGCAGGAACCCGTCGGTCAGCAGGGCGAGGCTGTAGCGGCCCTGGAGGGCGTCGAGCGTCCTGCGGCTGTCGGCGGGCAACTCGACCTGGGGCTGGTGGTTTCGGTACACCTCGACGAGCTGGGCGATTCGGCCTTCGTCGCAGGGGAGGCCCAGCTCCTCCATCGCCGCGTCGAACGTCCTGGTCCGGTTGCCGGCGGTGAAGTGTCTCCAGAGGCAGGCGAACACATCGTCGGAGCAGGCGGGCGGCGCGACCTTGCCGAGGAACCGCGCCACCGCGCACAAGCCGCTGCGGCAGTAGTCGATCTCGTCGTAAAGCGTGTCATCGAGGTCGAACACGACGGTGGTGATCATAGCCGGCTCGCTGACGGCGTGACTGCCTGCGAACGGGCTACGCCAGACCCTCGTTCGTTGGTTTGGCGCATGGCGCCTGCTGTTGCCATATTCGCACTCCGCTGCCCCTGCCGTTTCCACGGACCCGGACGACAATCCCGGGCATACTACCACATCGGAATCGGCGGACGCAACGATTTCGGTCGTGTGGAACGCGGCCGGTGCGCGGATGTCACGGTCGCCGGAGTCGCACCGCGCCGCCGGTCTGCTGCCTGGCAGCCTCAAACGCGCGGCGTTTGGGGATGGCGGTTTCAGCGGCTCCGCTGATGCCAGAAGGCCGCCGACGCGAGGGACCATCCCCAACTCCTTCGGAGTTGAGGCTGCCACACGCGGTTCTCTGCGCATGAGATGGCCCTTGCCGGCGAATCTGCACAGACACGGCGCGGCGGGGTTGTGGCTTTTG
>CAZNSM010000460.1:0-1760 GCA_964575615.1 uncultured Pirellulales bacterium
GAACCCGATTCGTGTCGAGAGGCAGGAGCAAAACCGGTTCCGCTTCTGGGGTGTGATCGCGGAGTTGGGCGGCGCGGTGTTGCGCGTCGTGACTCTCCAAGACAAGACGACGATCCACAACGCGTTTCCGGACAGGAGATTCAAGAGATGAAGATGAGCTACTATCCCGAGACGGATTCGCTGTATATCGATTTGGTGGATCGGTCCAGTGTGGAGAGTCGAGAGGTCTCGCAAGGGGTCGTCCTCGATTATGATGCGGACGGCAATCTTGTGGGTATCGACATCGACAACGCCAGCAAGAAGCTCGATCTGCGGGAACTGACGTTGAGCAAGCTCCCCGCGGAGAGCCAGACTCTCTTGCGGTAGGGCATTCGAGATCACGAGGTGTGCGCAGTTCAGGTAGGGGCGAATGATGGTTCGCCCCTGCGCAAAACACCGTTGGGAGAGAGCGGTTCTATGCCCTTTTGTCATTTCGACCGGAGCCTGCCGAAGGCAGGCGCAGCGGAGAAATCTGGCTGCGAATCGGGTGCATACCCGGTCTCTGGCCAGATGCTTCGGCTGCGCTCAGCATGACAAGCGGGAGATACGCGCCACGCAGGCACAGGGCGACCCGATCTCTCAATCGACACGCTCTTGGCAGCCCGAGGCACACCTGGACCGCCAGCCATTTGCAGGGGCGAATGATGATTCGCCCTACAGGGTTTCGAGGGCGGCGAGGAGACGGGGGATGATTTCGGGCTCGGGGATGGTGGCGATCTTCTGGCCGTGGCGGTAGAGGTCGGCCTTTCCCCGGCCGGCGCAGATGGCGACGTCGGCGTCTGCGGCCTCGCCGGGACCGTTGACGATGCAGCCCATCACGGCGACACGGCAGGGTTTCTTGACTTTGTGCAGCGCCTTGTCCACCCGCTTGGCCAGTTTGACGACGTCGATCTCGGTGCGTCCGCAGGTCGGGCAGACGATCAACTCCGGCCGCGTACGTTCGAGCAGTCCCAACGACAGGGCGATGGCCCTGGCGATCTGCGTTTCGATGACCGGGTCGCCGGCGGCGCTGACGCGAATCGTGTCGCCGATGCCCTCGGCCAGCAGCGTCCCGAGCGCGACCGCCGAAGGGATGCTCGCGTCGGCCGGCAGGCCCGCGTGGGTCAGGCCCAGGTGCATCGGATAGCCGAAGGTCTCGGCGATGGCGCGGTTGACCTCGATGGTGCGCAATGCATCGCTGCTCTTGGCGCTGAGCACGATCTGGTCGAAGCCGCGACCCTCGAACAGCCGGATGTAGCTGCGCATCTCGTCGAGCATCAGCGCGGTCCTTTTCTCGGGCGGGACGGGGTCTTTCCTAAGGTCGCGGATGCTCGCCTCGTTGACGCCGATCCGCATGGCGACGTGGTGCATCTTCGCCGCGTCGATGATGCGGAAGATGTCCTCCTGCTTCTTGATGTTGCCCGGGTTCAGGCGGACCTTGGCGGCGCCCGCCTCGATGGCCTCGACGGCGCGGTCGGCGCTGAAGTGTACGTCGGCGATCAGCGGGACGCGGACCTTCTGCACGATCTGGGCGAATGCAATCGTGTCGGCCCGGCGGGGCACCGCGATGCGAACCAGCCCGCAGCCGGCGCGGACGAGCCGCCGGACCTGCCTGACACAGCGGTCGACGTCGGTGGTCGGGACCTTGGTCATCGACTGAATGACGACGGGAGCCGACGAGCCGAGCTGCACCGATCCGACCCGGACGGAGGATGTATGCCTTCTCGTAATCACGAGCCGAT
>CAZNSM010000461.1:0-1747 GCA_964575615.1 uncultured Pirellulales bacterium
TGTGTTGCCTCAGACGGAATTGGACATTCCCAAGTTGCGTGTTAGTGAGTAGCGTTGGTGTTTACTTGAAAGGGAATGTTCATGACCGCACGACGACAGTTTTCGGCCCAGGAGAAAGTGGCAATCCTCCGGCTCCACCTGTTGGAGCACAAACCCATCTCGGAAGTCTGTGAGCAGTATCAACTCAGTCCTAACCTCTTCTATCGTTGGCAAAAGGATCTGTTTGACCACGGAACCGCGGCGTTCGACCGGGCCGAGAACGGTTCTGCCGACCGCACGACCCAGAAACTCCAGAAGGAAAACACCCAGCTCAAGACCAAGCTCGCGTCCAAGGATGAGGTCATCGCCGAGATCATGGCCGAACAGGTGCGACTAAAAAAAACACTTGGTCTGGACTGAAAGAGGCCTGGGCCGAGCCGGATGTCCGCGATGCGGTGGTCGATTACGTCCGGTACTGGAGCCGGCGGACCGGCATCAGCTATCGCCGGATCGTCCAATGGATCGGCATCCCCCGCAGCAAGTTTTACCAGTGGCAGCAACGCTACGGGCGAATCAATGAGCACAATGCCTGGATCCCGAGAGACTTCTGGCTGCGGGACTGGGAGAAGCAGGCGATTCTGGAGTTCTGGAGCACGCATAGCCGTGAAGGGTACCGTCGCATGACTTACATGATGCTCGATGCCGATACGGTGGCCGCCAGCCCCAGCACGGTCTACCGGGTCCTGCAGGACGCCGGCGTCCTGCACCGCTGGAATCGCAACCACACATCGAGCAAGGGCCAGGGCTTCACGCAACCGGTCAAGCCCCATGAGCACTGGCATATCGACATCTCGTACATCAACCTCCAGGGGACGTTTTACTACCTGTGCAGTGTCCTGGACGGTTTCAGTCGATACCTCGTGGCCTGGGACCTCCGGGAATCCATGACCGAACAGCACGTCGAGATCGTGCTGCAACGGGCTCGCGAGCGGTTCCCCGAGGCCCGGCCTCGGATCATCTCGGACAATGGACCCCAGTTTATCGCCAAGGATTTCAAACAGTTCATTCGCCTGTCGGGCATGACCCATGTGCGAACCAGCCCGTATTATCCGCAGAGCAACGGCAAGCTGGAGCGTTGGCACCAATCCGCCAAGATCGAGTGCATCCGGCCGCAGACGCCGCAGTCTCTGGAGGAGGCCCTACGCATCGTGACGAAGTATGTCGAGCGCTACAATACGGTTCGCCTGCACAGTGCGATCGGCTACGTCACGCCCCAGGACAAGCTCGAAGGACGAGCCGAGCAGATCTTGGCCGCCCGCGACGCCAAACTCGAAGCGGCCCGGCAGATGCGACGAACTGCCGCCGTGGCCCAGACTAACTAAGGAGACAAGACGCATCGAAATCTAAAAGGACTTCGCAGAAAGCGGCAGCCATGCCCTTCGCAGAAGCCGACGGCAGGCCCTCGCAAGGCGGAGGCCACGCCGCCGTTGCGTGGCGGCCGACTTGCCGGGCCGGGGGACGCGGAGCATTCTTCGTGAGCCGCGAGCCTCCCTTGAAAGCACAAGGGGAGGCTCGGGGCGGACGCGCGAAGGGAACGGCCCATTCGCCAGCGTACGCATCCAACGACCGGCGGGAGCTCCAGGATCTTGAGTTATCAAAGCCAACACTTGACAAATGCCATACAGGAGTTGATGATGTCAAAGCCCAGCCAGCGACCTATTCGCTTGGCCGACTATAGCAGTTGTCCAATTCCCGCTGAACCAACACA
>CAZNSM010000462.1:0-1735 GCA_964575615.1 uncultured Pirellulales bacterium
CGGCGGTCATGCTCCTGATCGTCTCGCTGATGTGCCTGGGGCGCGTCGGCCTCGATCGCGTCAGCTACGCGCGAAGCGAGCAGGCCCGTGCGGCGACCAAGCGGGTCGTCGCGAAGGCCCAGAGCGCCCAGGAGATCAAGAACCAGTTTGAAAGCCAGAAGGCCGAGTACGACGCCAAGCTGGAGAAGCAACTGTCCCCGTTCAAGTACCGCGAGGTCGTCCCCGACCTGTACAACCTCCTCATGGCGGCGCTGCCCAACGCCGAGAACACGCCCGATCAGCGCGACCTGTTCCTGGCGTACGATCGCGGCGACGCCGGAAGGGTCAAGAGCATCCCGCGACCCGAGCGTAAGCAGTTGATCGTCACCAGCGTCTCGGTGTTCTTCAGCGACGATCTGGAGACCGCCCAGTTCGGCCAGACGGCCACGATGCGCAAAGACGCGATGATGCGCGACAGCCAGATGGCGATGGACGGCGAAGACGGCTCGACCCCCGACAGCGTGATGGCCGAACTGATGGCGATCTATGGAGACCGGTACGCCGGCATGGGCGGGTTTGCCAAATCATCGGAGGCCGAGAAGACGCCCGGTTTCGTCGTCAGCGTCGTCGGGTTCAGCCCCTACAAGAACGTCGGCGCCCTGGTGGATCCGCCCAACGTAACCGACAATCCTTCTCGTTGGGGCTTCGTGACACGAATCGCCAACCTCGACAAAATCACCGACTCGAACTGCCCGTTCGAGCTGTACAAGAAAGACGCGGATCATTTCCGCTTCGAGTACGCCGTGGTCGAATGGGAGACCGCACCGCTGGGCATCGGACAGGTCGAGGTCATTCCTGATACGACCAACACCGCCGGCCGCACGACCGGCCGGTCCGCCATCCTGCTGGACATGACCGGGACCCAAGGCATCGAGATCCTTGTGGACCCCGTCACGCGAGAACGGATCGACGCCGAGCCGGTCCTCGACGCCGACGGCAAGCCCAGGGTCGATCTGCTGGGCAAGAAGCAACAGATCATCCACGACTCCTGGTTCCAGCTCGACTTCAAGCTCAAGTGGGACCACGCGCCGGAGATCAAAGGCGCTACGGACAGCGCCGCTTCGACGGGCGGCGGCTCCCGCCGGCGCAGCAGCGGCGGCGGCGACGCGATGGAACCCTATTAGAAAACACAGGTGAGGTCCTAATGAAAGCACCGAACGTCAACATCAAGGACATCCTGAAGAGGCTCAGCTTCCTCAAGAACAACCTGGCGCTGCTCGTACCGATCATCATCGTCATCGTGGCGCTGCTGCTGCTGATCCCTACGCGCATCCTGGGCGCGCGGCTGCGCAAGACGGTCGAAGAGCAGAGTCTCCGCACGGGCAAGACGGTCGACAGTCTGATCCGTGACGTCAACTCCGCGGCCGAGGCCGAAGTCATGCGGGCGGAGATCGAGGCCCGCGCCGAAGACGTCAATGCCATCGAGGCCCTGATCGCGCGCACGGTCGAACGGGAGCTGCTGCGGTACGACATTTTCGGGCCGGATACGAACGAGACCTCGCGCGTGCTCTTCGAACGATTCGGACAGGCCTATCACGCAGCCATCGACCAGCTCATCGAGAACGTGGGCGCGGGACTGTGTCCGGCGCGAGCAGAGGTCCAGGCGGCCCTGAAGACGGCGCCGCGCAGCACGCTCCGGACGGGCATGGGAGGCGCCTACGGAGAAGGAGCCTACGGCGGCGCTCCCTATGGGGGA
>CAZNSM010000463.1:0-1715 GCA_964575615.1 uncultured Pirellulales bacterium
CACTCTTGGAGTCAGCCACGCGTCCGTCGGTCCAGGTGGCCCACGGCCAGGGGCCATACGTCAACACGCGCTCGGCTCTGGCGGGGCTGAACCTTGCGCCCGTGCGAGGCAAGCGCGTGCTGCTCAAGCCCAACGTCGGACGGGTAGCGACGCCGGGCGAGGGGATCACCACGCATCCGGATGTCGTCGCGGCCGCGATCGATGCGCTGGCCGAAGCGGGTGCAGATGTGGCCGTCGGCGAAAGCCCGATTACCGGCGTCGACGTCATGGAGGCGTTCGTCACGTCCGGGATCGCCGATGTTGCCCGGAAACGCGGTTGCGGCCTGATCGATATGGACCGCCGTCCGCCCGTCGTGGTGGCCATCGAGCGGGGCGTAGCGCTGCATGAGCTGAAGCTCTGCGCCGACGTGTGCGACTACGACCTGGTCGTCTCGATCCCGGTGATGAAGATGCACATGCACACGGCCGTGACGCTGGCGGTCAAGAACATGAAGGGCTGCCTCTGGCGGCGCAGCAAGGTGCAACTGCACATGCTGCCGCCCGTCGAAGGCAGCGGCGAGAAGCCGATCAACATCGCGATTGCCGACATGGCGTCGGTGCTGCGCCCGCACCTGGCCATCATCGACGGAACGGTGGGCATGGAGGGTCTGGGGCCCAGCGCGGGTGAGGCCAAGGCGTTGGACGCCGTGGTCGCCGGCGCGGACGCCTTTGCGGCCGACGCGGTGGCGTGCCGGCTCATGGGGACGACCGCCGAGGCCGTTTCCCACCTGGCCATTGGGGCCGCGCGGGGCCACGGCGTCATCGACCTGGCCTCGATCTGCGTAACACCCGACCGCTGGCAGGAGTGGATCACTCCGTTTGCTGCACCGGCGGCCAACCTGACCATCGAGTTTCCCAACGTCACGGTCTTCGACAGGAACTCCTGCAGCGCGTGCCAGTCCACCGTGCTGCTGTTCCTGAAAGGGTATCGAGACCAGTTGTTCGACTACTTCCCGTCCTGGCGGCATTTGAACATCGCCATCGGCAAAGGGAATGCGGACCTCCCCGAGGGCACCCTTTGCATCGGCAACTGCGCCGCCCGATGCAGGCAGGACGGCCAATACGTGCCTGGATGCCCGCCGGTCACCAGTGAGATCCTCAAGACACTGACCGGCAAGCCGTCCATCGACAGCCGGGACGGACGCAGTCCCAAGGCAAACAGACCAGGCACGCCATAGTCGCCCCTGAACCGCCGCGAAAACACTATGCAAAAATCCATCGGACTACGACTTGGCAGCCTGACGCTGGACGTTCCCTTCTTCCAGGCGTCGCTCAGCGGGTACAGCGACTACACCATGCGCTCGTTCGCCCGGCGTTTCGGCTGTCCGTTCGCGCTGGCCGATGTGATGCTGGCCAAGAGCATGGCCGAGCCGCGCGTCCTGCGGAAGGCCTGTTTTCGGCCGGGCATCGACGAGCACCCGGTTGGCGCGCAGATCATGGGCGAAAGCCCCGCCATCATGGCCAAGGCCGCGCGCGACCTGGTGGCGGTCGGCTACGATGTGATCGATCTGAACTTCGCCTGTCCGGTGCCCAAGGTCCTGCGGCGCGGACGCGGCGGCGCCCTGCTGGCCCACCCCAACACGGTCATCGACATCGTCAAGGCAGTCCGCGAGACCGTCATCTGTCCCCTGCTGGTCAAGCTTCGCATCGGCATCGATCACGACAGCGCCTCCCAG
>CAZNSM010000464.1:0-1707 GCA_964575615.1 uncultured Pirellulales bacterium
GCGGCTTGGGCACCGGTTCGCTCATGCTGGCCGATGGCAAGTTGATCGTCCTGGGTGAGAAGGGCAAACTGGTGATCGCGGAGGCGACACCCGATGGATACAAGGAACTCGCTTCCGCCCAGATTCTGGAAGGCAAGTGCTGGACCGTCCCGGTGCTGGCCAACGGGCGGATCTACGCTCGCAACGCCGCCGGCGATCTGGTCTGCGTCAACGTGGGCGGTTGACTGCGATGACATGTTATCTCGATGAGTTCAGGAAATCGGAGACGTCGATAACGAGGCCATCTATGCTGTGGGTCGGGATGTGTCTGCTGGTATTGGCCTTGGGTACGGTCGGCTAAGCGGACGTCCTGTTGTGCGACGACGTGAAGGCGAAGCAGGCGTCTTTTCTGAAGGAATCGTCTATGAAGGCGGCGGTCATCCACGAGAATGGTGAGTTGGACGTTGTGCGCGTGGAGGATGTCCCCGAGCCCGTGCCGGGTCCTGGGGAGGTCGTGCTGAAAGTCACCTGCGCCGGCCTGAACCACCTGGACATCTGGGTCCGCAAGGGCCGGCCCGGGACATCGCTGAGCAGCACACACATCCTCGGGTCCGATGCAGTGGGCGTCGTGGATCAGCTTGGCAGCGGCGTGGAGGGCGTCAAGGTCGGCGACGAAGTCATCGTGAACCCTGCCTTGAGTTGCGGCCGCTGCGAGTTTTGTGCCCGAGGCCAGCAGAGCGAATGTCCATCGTTCGGGATCGTGGGACTGAGCCGGCCCGGCACGTTTGCCGAACGCGTGGTGGTTCCAGCGGGCAACCTGTGGCCCAAGCCGGCGCATCTGTCTGCCGAGGAGGCTGGCGTGCTGTCGCTGGCCTCCGTCACGGCCTGGCGCATGCTGATGACGCGGGCGCAGGTCAGGCCGGGCGAAGTCGTCCTGATCCACGGCATCGGGGGCGGCGCCGCCCTCTGTGCGCTGCAATTCGCCAAGTTGATCGGCGCAGAGGTGATTGTCACTTCGTCCTCCGACGAGAAGCTCGCCCGCGCTCGTGCGCTTGGCGCCGATCATACGATCCACTACCGCAGTCAGGATGTTGCGGAGCGCGTCAAGGAGATTACGGCAGGTCGTGGCGTCGACGTTGCGGTTGATAGCGTGGGCGCCGCCACGTGGCCGCTGGATTTCGCGTGTGTCCGGCGGGGCGGGCGGATCGTCACCTGCGGCATCACCACGGGACCGAAGGCCGAGACGAATCTGCAGGCTCTCTACTGGAACCAGTTGACGATCCTCGGTTCGACGATGGGCTCGAACGAGGATTTCCGCCAGATGCTGCGGGCCGTGACTGTCAACCGGCTCCGGCCCGTCGTCGACGAGGTCTTTACTCTGGACGACGTGCGCCAGGCCATGGCGAAGATGGAAGCGGGCCGCCAGTTTGGCAAAATTGCGCTGCGTGTTGCCTCGTAGCGACGGGAGAGAAAGACCGAACAATCCTCCAGTGGCGGCATATAAATAGGGACCATTGGCCTGTTGGTTCCTGTAAAGGAGGCTCCATATGTCCGCAACCGCTTCCACGATGCTGCCGTTGACCACGAAGGCCCCCGATTTCCATCTGCCCGACACTGAGGGCAAGACGGTGTCGTTGTCCGATTTCCGCGACGCCAGGGCGCTGGTGGTGGTTTTCCTCTGCAATCATTGCCCCTTCGTCAAGCACGTGATCCGTGATCTCGTCGATC
>CAZNSM010000465.1:0-1703 GCA_964575615.1 uncultured Pirellulales bacterium
AAGGCGTTCCTGAAGCGGAGCAGCCACTGGACCCTTGCGGCGACCGAGACGAAGCCCACCGAGACGATTCTCGAGCGGGTCGTCTTCAAACATGCGTCGTCGGACGCCTATCTTGTGGCCGATGCCTATCGGGGCCGCGAGATCAAGAGGGCGGTCCAGGGTTTTCTCGATGCAGCCGCAGGGAGGAACGCGGCGACGCTGCGCCGGGGAGCTGATTCGCTTGGCATTCACGGCGCCGCGGACCTCGTCGTCTACGTCGGACACAACGGCCTGATGGACTTCAGCGTCGCCCAGCCGCAACGCGAGCCCAACGCAGGCGCGAGGCAGGCCATCGTCCTGGCCTGCAAGAGCAAGCCCTATTTCCAGCCGCGTCTGGCGCAGCTTCAGTGCCGCTCGGTCCTTCTGACCACGGGTTTCATGGCTCCCGAGGCGTACACGCTCGACGCAGCCGTCGCCGGCTGGCTCGCGCAGGAATCCGGCCCGCAGATCACGGACCGAGCCGCCCGCGCCTACCACAAATACCAGAAGTGCGGCCTGACCGCCGCCCGCCGCCTGTTCTACGCCGGCGAGTAGAGATGAGTGATTCTCTTCTGGTCATTGATGCGAAGGTGGGGCGCGATTAGAATGTCCTGGGAAATCATGTTCGATGTGGACAGACAAGTCGAATACTGGCGTCAAGGCGCGAATGAGGACTGGCACGTTGCTGCCAAGCTGGTGGAAGATGGCAGCACCCGGCATGGGTTGTTCTTCGCCCATTTGGCTCTGGAGAAGATGCTCAAGGCGCTCGTCTGCCGCCGTACTCGGGATCTCCCGCCGCGAATCCATAATCTGATGCGCTTGAGTCAGTTGGCCGGTTTGGAGCCCGACAGCCGGCAAATCGATCTGCTGGCTGAGATGAATCAGTTCAATCTTGAAGGCCGCTACCCCGAGGCGATTACTCCGGTGCCCGGCCTGGAGGAGGCGGCGCGCTATCTGGCCCGGTCGCAAGAGGTCCTGGCATGGCTGACACAGCAGTTCTAGAGATCGTCCGACAGTATCTGCGGAACATCGCTGGGCAGGGCATCCTGCCGGGCATGGGTGTGATCTTCGGCTCCCACGCCTCGGGTCATCCGGGCCGGTGGAGCGACATCGATCTGCTGGTGGTCTCGCCCACGTTCGATGGGACGTATTCGCGCGAAGCGGTCAATTGTCTGTGGCGTGTCGCCGCGCGTACGGATAGCCGGATCGAGCCGATTCCCTGCGGCCAGCGACAATGGGTCGAAGATGCCGCAACCCCCATCATCGAAATCGCCCGCCGCGAAGGCATCAAGGTCCTCCCCGACGATTGTTCGCAGACCGCAGACGCATAGGTTCTGAAATCGTCGTGGGTCCCATTTTCGCCATACCGAAATGAAGTTCTCTCAGATGCAGGCGCGTCCGGCCTCATGAGAAGATTTCGCGGTCGACCTGGCCGAGGTAGAAGCGGGCATCGTTTCGCATGAATTTGAGGACGGCGTCGAGCTGTTGGCCGATGAATTGCGAGTCGTTGCCGACGATGGCGATGCCGATCACGGCGCTGGTCTTGTTGTCCTGGTGGTCGACCTCGGAGACCGAGACGTTGAAGCGGCTCTGGAGCCGGCCGATTACGCTCTTGACGATGCTTCGCTTCTCTTTGAGCGAGCCGATCCCGTGCATGTACATCTGAGCGGTCATCGTTCCGACCA
>CAZNSM010000466.1:0-1702 GCA_964575615.1 uncultured Pirellulales bacterium
GATTACCACCTCAGCAGCGAGGGCTGGTTCTGGGATGCTCTCCAGGGGTCGTGGACGTGGGGCGACCAGACCAGTCCGTGCATCGACGCGGGCGACCCGTCCATGCCGCTGGGGCAGGAGGCGTCCTGCGAGGCCGGCGATCCGCTGAGCGAACGGGCCGTGAACGGGCGGATCAACATGGGCGCATACGGCGGCACCGTGGAGGCTTCGCTGGCTCCCCGCAATACCGCCTACGGGCAATGAGCACGTCGCCGGCCGCAGGAGCGTCGTTCCGGGGTGCGCGGATGCCTCACGGGAGGCATTTCTTGACATCGGCCGTTTCCGGCGTAAAATGGGCCTGATGGCTGATGGGCGTCTAACCAAGAAACGATCGAAGAAGAAACCTCATCCGGTGCTGGACTGGCTGCTCTATGTGGCTGTCCGGATTCTGGTCGTCTTTCTGTACCTCTTCGATGTCGAGACCAATCTCCGGTTTGCCTGCTTCCTCGGACGCCTTCTCTGGAAGCACTACCACCGAGGCCGCCAGCGTGCGCTGGAGAACCTTCGCGCCAGCTTCCCGGGCCAGTCCGAAGAGTGGATCTGGCAAACAGGCCGGCGCAGCTTCGAACAGATTGTCATGCTGACGATCGACGTGCTGTTCACCCCGCGGCTGGTGAAGAAATACAACTGGCGGGAGTATTCGCGATACAAGAACGCCGAGCACGCCAAGTGGCTCATGCAGGAGCGCAAAGGGCTGCTCATGGTCACGGGGCACTACAGCAACTTCGAGATTACCGGCTATCTGATGGGCCTGTTCGGCTTCGACCTCTACAGCATCGCCCGGCCGCTCGACAACAAATTCCTGAACCGGTTTCTCTACGGCGTTCGGGAGCGTCGCGGTCAGAAGATCATCGACAAGAAGGGGGCCGCCGAGTTAATGCCGCAGATTGTCGCCCGCGGCAGCACGCTCGGGTTTATCGCCGATCAGGACGCCGGCAAGAAGGGTGTCTTCGTCGACTTCTTCGGGCGAAAAGCGAGCACGTACAAGAGCATCGGTCTGGTCGCTTTGACCTACAACCTCCCGATCGTGGTCGGTTACAGTCGTCGTGTCGGCAACAGGTTCTTCTTCGAGATGGGGGTTACCCGGATCATCTTCCCGCAGGAGTGGGCCGACAAGGACGATCCGCTCAAGTGGATTACCGCCGAGTACACCAGGGCGATCGAGGCATTCGTGCGAGAGGACCCGACGCAATACTGGTGGCTGCACCGCCGCTGGAAGTCCCGTCCAAAGGAAGAACGGATTGGGGCCGGCGAGACATCGGCGGTTCTGCCCGATCGTGACGAACAAGCGGTCGAGATCGTTTCCCTGTCGCCGCCTTCGGCCCTGAATTCCCCGTCCCAGGCGGCCTGCTGACCGACGCGTCGAGAGAACAGCCGTTCTGAGAGTCTAATCGTTTGCCGACCCCGGGGTGACGATGGTCGCGTGCCAGTTGTTTGGATCGTCGCCGTAGCGGAACGGAAAGAGTCGATTCAGCGACAGTCCCCGGCCGTCCGCTTCGGGGGGCCAGCGGTCGATTCGGTCGTCGAACGCCTCCGGGTGCGATCCGTCGCTGTAGGTGATGGACTCCACTTCGATCCAGTACCGCGTTCCGGCTTCGTCCACGTCGCCGGGCTTGAGCAGTTGGATCGTCTCGCCGCTGTTGGCCAGCCTGCCGGAGCCCCA
>CAZNSM010000467.1:0-1690 GCA_964575615.1 uncultured Pirellulales bacterium
TCGATGTCATCGATCAACATGGTCCACAGCAGCACCGCCAGGGTTGCGCTGGCGCGAGCCGCTGCCGCGCGGCGAGGTCACACACTGCCTCTATAAGGCAGCCCGGAAGGTGACGATGCTCTGCGCGGTCATATCGAAACGGGCCACGTCGTTCTGGATGGGCAGGTCGGGCAGCTCCTTGAATTCCTCAGCGGCGCTGGTGCGGCGGACCTTCAGCGAGCCGAATCGCCCGAGATGCCGGAAACTCAGGTTCAGCGTGTGCGCCTGGTCGGTGGGGTTGAGCGCGACGACGGTCAGCTCGCGGTCCTTCTCGTGCACGAACGCGCCGACCTGCACGGCGCCGAAGCCGGGCGTCGCGTCGATGCGGACGGCGCCGGGCCGGATGAACCGCGTGTAGTGCATCGCGGTGTACGTCTTCGGCGTGTACGTGCCCATCACCATCAGCGCGTGGATGCTCTTGCGCCCTTCGGTGATCTGCCACGGGACGAACGCCGAGCAGTGGCCCGCCACCAGCGCATTGTGCAGCGCGTTGCCGATCCCTTTCTGAATCGGCGCGGGCCAGTCGTGATCACCGGTGCCGCCCTCGGTGATCCAGAACGGCTTGCCCGTCCGCGCGATCAAGTCCCAGAACCGCCGCGACGAGGTCGCCGACATCTCGCCCTTGACGCCGTCCTCGTAGCCGTGCGTCGCGAACACGTCCAGCGCCGCCAGCGCCTTCGGATCGTTCCGGATCGCCTTGACGTAGGAGCCGGTCCCGCCTTCGTACAGATGGCTCGTCATCGTCTCGGGCCCGAAGATCTTCACGTGGCCGCAGCCTTCGGCGTTCAGCATCTCGCGCAGCATCGCGACGATCGTGACGAAGTCGCCGCCGTCCCAGACGCAGCTCTCGAACGACTGCGTGAACTGCACCTCGTTGCCCGGGCTGACCGCATAGAAGGGCACTCCATGCGCCTCGTGCCACTTGACGTACTCGACCATCCACTGGCAGAAGTGCCGGAAGTACTTCGGCTCGACGCGATTGTCGATGTCACCATATCCGCCGGCGCGAATCGCGCCGGACTTCTTGTCGGTGATCGACCGGTTGACCTTCATCCAGGCGGGCGGGCTCCAGACCGTGCCGATGATCTTGACGTCGGGGTTCAGCTTGCGGATGGCCTGGCCGAAGTCGACGAAGATTTGCGGCCGGCCCCCGTCGGCGCCCATGTCGAAATCCTGGTAGCGAATCTGTGTCCAGTCCTCGGTCGGCTTCTCGAACGTCGGGCCCCACATGTTGACGCGCAGCATGTTGCAGCCGACGCCCTCGACGTAGATCCGCTGGAACTCCTCCGTGCGATAGAGCTCGCGAAAGCGGCCGACCCACGCGATCAGACACGTCCCGAACCCCTCGATCGTCTGATACCGCACCGACCCATCGACCGTGACGAGCATCTCCGTCGCCGCCGCGCCGCCGGCGATCGCGAGAAGAACCATCATTCCCATTGTCAATCTCATACGCATGGCCATTTCCTTCCAAACACGCTATCCCGTCGGCGGGGAACCATCGCTCGTCTGCGCGGATTTGCGGCTTCTGCATGCTAACCATATGCCGGAGGCTGGGCAAGGGTATGACCGACCTTCTGAAGCGGCTGTTTGTGTGTTGACATGACGGGCGGTGCGGCTATGATTGGGTCGATAGCGGTGCGTTGCGGCG
>CAZNSM010000468.1:0-1662 GCA_964575615.1 uncultured Pirellulales bacterium
TCGAAGATCCTCAGAATGGCTCTACGGTCGGACATCTCAATACCCCGTTCGCCGAACAAACGATCGTCCATGGCGGCCGGCAGTCCATGCCTCTCTTCTACGACAACGCGGGTCTGACCATGTCGGAGGCCGAGTACACGTTCGACGCACAGGACTGGACGGCCAACGGTCTCCGGAGTCTCTCGCTCTACTTCCACGGCGCGGCCGGCAACGGCGGGCAGTTGTACGTGAAGATCAACGGCGCGAAGGTCGTCTACAACGGCGCCTCGGCCGACATCGCGGAAGGCCAGTGGCAGGTGTGGAACATCGATCTGTCGGCTGTCGGCGGGAACCTGCGCAACGTTACGAGCCTGGCGGTCGGTGTGGAGGGCGCCGGTGCGGCCGGAGTGGTTTACGTCGATGATATCCGCCTGTACCCGAGAACGCCGGAAATGCTGACGCCGTCGGATCCGGGGACGGCGGGCCTGCTGGCGGAATACACGTTCGAGAGCGGCCCGGCCGACAGTTCCGGCAACGGCCATGATGGTACGCTGCTGGATGAGGCCTATGTCAGCGCCGGTACGCTCGTTCTCGATGGGACCGACGACGCGATGGCCGTCCCGAGGCTCGGCGGCGCCAACGCCACCTTCCATCAGGGAACCTACTCGATGTGGATGTGCTCGAATGTCGGTCTGGCTTCCGTCAGCTTCGCCGGGGGCATCAATAGCGATGGCTGGTCGGCCGGCGGGATCCACTGCAAACTCGCCGGAGGCAAGGCCAACGCCGGAATCAACGGTCTGGCCGGCGGCGATATGCAGGGCGACACCGTGGCGTCGGCCAACGCGTGGGTCCATTTGGCGTTGACGGTTTCCGACAACGAAGCGGCGATCTACCTGAACGGCAAACTCGAAGATTCCCGAGCCTTCGCGGCGCCGCTGACGCTGATTCTGGGCGCGGCCACCGTCGGCGCCTGGAACAACAATGGCTCGATCGAGCGTGAGTTGAACGGACAGATGGACAACGTTCGTGTCTACGATCGAGCGCTGTCTGAGGAAGAGATTCTCTGGCTGGCCGGGCAGAGAGACCCGGTGCACAAGCCCTTCTGACGCAATCGCTTGCATAGGTCCCATCGGTCCCTTAGGATGGGAGCGGTGGGACCTGTCTTTATGCAGGTTTGCTCAACGGGAAAGGACACCATGAAGATATTGGACAAGAAGATGACGTTCGGCGTGATTGTGGGCACGAGAGGCTTCTTCAATCCCCGGCTGGCGGTGGAAGGCCGCCGAGAGGTGCTGGCCAAACTCAGCGCTCTTGGGTATTCGCACGTGATCTTGCCTGCCAAAGCCACGGCCCACCAGGCAGTCGAAACGCGGGCGGATGCGAAGAAGTGCGCCGCTTTGTTCCAGGAACATCGTGATCGCATCGACGGGATCATCGTCGTATTGCCCAACTTCGGCGACGAGCTTGGGATTGTCGAGACCCTTGATCTGGCTCGTCTCGATGTGCCCGTATTGGTGCAGGCGTGCAGCGACCGTCTGGATGCGGTGGACGTCGCGGGCCGGCGGGATGCCTTTTGCGGCAAACTCTCGGTCTGCAACAACCTCTATCAGTATGGGATTCCGTTCACCGATACGCGCGATCATACGTGCGACATCGGCAGTGACGCTTTCGGGGCCGATCTGG
>CAZNSM010000469.1:0-1626 GCA_964575615.1 uncultured Pirellulales bacterium
AGCCCGTAGAGCAGCGCCTTGCTGTAGAGAGCCGTGCCGCCGACGGCGACCACCGACCTGCCGCGGCCCCGAACGTCCTCGATCGCCGCCGAGGCTTTCTCCAGGAACAGCCCTGCGCTGAAGGATTCGCTCGGTTCGACCACATCGATCATGTGGTAGCGGACCTGCCGGCGGGCCTCCGGAGAGGGTTTGGCGGTCCCCACGTCCATGCGCCGGTAGACCTTCATCGAGTCGACGCTGACGATCTCCGCGTCGATCTGCCGGGCCAGTTCGAACGCCAGCCGGCCCTTGCCCGAGGCGGTCACCCCCAGGATCATAATCATCTTGTGGTTCATAATTTCCTGCACAATCTCCCCTCGGCCAGTATAATACAGCCTCGTCAACCTGTTCGCAAAAAACCGTGTCTTCGATCGACTCGCTTGTGACGTATGCCAGCAAGTAGTGCAGCCCGTTCCGATTTACGCACCCTGATGCACAACAAACTCCCTGCCATCAACGAGATGCTCGAACGCCTCGTCGCCGAACAGCCCGGAATCCCGGACGACCTGCGACGGGCGATGGTCTATACGCTGTCGGCGCCGGGCAAACGCATCCGCTCGATGCTGGTCCTGTGGTGCTGCGAGCTGGTGTCGGGACGGGAGAACTCGAACGCCAGGATCGCGGCGGCGGCCATTGAGATGGTCCACACCTATTCGCTGGTCCACGATGATCTGCCGGCGATGGATGACGACGACCTGCGTCGGGGCCGGCCCACCTGCCATAAGGCATTCGACGAGGCGACCGCCATCCTTACCGGCGACGCCCTGCTGACGCTGGCGTTCGAGCTGCTGGCCGAGCGGATCGACGACGCGGCCGTGGCGGTCGCCCTGGTCCGCGAGCTGGCGCAGGCGGCCGGAGCGGCCGGGATGATCGCCGGACAGGTCGCCGATCTCAGGGCTGAGAACTCCGAGGGCAGCCTCGAATCCCTCGAATATATCCACATCCACAAGACCGCCAAAATGTTCCGCTGCGCTGCCGTCATGGGCGGCCTCTGCGGCCACGCCGACCGCGAACAACTGGACGCGCTGTCGCGATACGGCCTCAAGATCGGCCTGGGCTTCCAGATCGCCGACGACATCCTCGACGTCAGCGCCTCCAGCGAGCAACTGGGCAAAACGGCCGGCAAGGACGTAAGAGCTGCCAAGTGCACCTATCCCGCTCTGCTCGGCATCGAACGGTCTAAGGCGCTGGAGCGCCAACTGGCCGACGAGGCGGCAGCGGCGCTGCAGCCGTTCGGTCCCGGCGCCGACGTGCTGCGCCAACTGGCGTTCGCCCTGCTCGACCGCGAGAAGTAGTCGGCGGCGAGCCCCCCAGGCAAATCTCCGAAACACCCCTTCGACGAAGAAAATCCCGTCGCGAGACAAAAATCTTCTCGCCGGCGAAATCCCTGCTATCAGTACTGATAACGGGGTGTTCCGGAGCGACGCGAAACCGCCTGCAAGCAACCGCCGAGAATAATCCACCCTGCCGAACTGATACCACTATCTGGACCCACAATACTCATATTTATCCGTCATCGCACAGGGGTATCGGTCATCGGAATCGACTAAGGAAAAATCCGGCCGCCGGCCGATACAAGACACGACA
>CAZNSM010000470.1:0-1613 GCA_964575615.1 uncultured Pirellulales bacterium
CGTCCCATGTGACCATGAGATTCATCACCTTTTCGCCGGCCTCGCTGTCCTTCTGTTGGATGGCCTCGAGGACGCCGTCGCGGACCTCCTTGTCCAGGTTCCGCACGAGGACCGCCACCTTGCGAAGCGATTCCTCCGGATGGGCCTGCACGGCGCCGGCAATCTGCTGGGTCGAGCCCAGGGCTTCCAGACGCTTACGCACCATCTGGGCGATTCTCGCTTTGGCCTCGGGAGTCACCGAGCCGATGGCGGTCATGCGGCTGATCGCGCTAACCCGCATTCCCTCGCCCAGCAGCCCGAGGATCTCCGAGCCTTTCTTTGGAGGCAGTTCTGACAGGACTACCGCGACCGCCTGCGGATGCTCGGTCTCCAGGACGGTCGCCAGTTTCCGTTGGTCCGCCGAACGGATGGTCATGAATGGATCGCGCTTTTGAAGCAGATCCTGGATCTCCTGCTGCACCTGCTTGGCCTTGTCCTCGCCTACTGTGTTCTTGAGGACCTCGCGCAGGAAGTTCTTGAACTGAAATCCCGATTCACTTCCCAGCGATTGGCAGAATTGCCGGGCGACCTCGGCGGCCTGCTTGGCATTTCGGTGGCCGGAGGCGTCGAGGTAGCTCAGCTCGACGGCCAGCTCCCGAACCATTCGGGGATCCACGCCCTTGAGCAGCTCCGCGGCGGTGGCCGCATCGAGACTGGTCAGAAGCAGGGCGGCCTTTTGTTTTCCGGTCAGTGCCACGTCTTTCGTCACTCCTTCTCTTCGATCCAGTTCAGGAACATCTCTCGGACCTGGTCCGGGTTGTTTCTCAGGGCATGGGTGATCTGTCGGCGCAGCAGGACGGGCTCCGCCGCCGGGCTGCCCTGAGGCAGCAGACCGCCTCCGGTGCTCCCGCCCTCGGCCAACTGCCGGGTCTGGCCGGCGGCGACCGCTTTGCCTCTGGCGCGACTGAAGATCCGGAAGACAATCAGGGCACAGACGGCCATGATCCCCAGCGACAGATGACGGGCCAACGCCAGATACCGCGGCCAGGCCGTCGGTTCGTCCTCTATCAGGGACGCCGTCGGCTGGCGGAATCGTGCGTTGACGACCTTGAGCGAATCGGTCTCCTTCAGGCCCAGCGCCGTGCGGATGATCTGTTCGACCTCGGCCACCTCCATGATCAGGGCGGGTTGGGCGGCCGTGGTGGTGTCATTCGCATCGCGCACGTACAAATCCACGAAGGCGGCCACGGAGAGCGAGCGGATCTCTCCGGGCAGGACGATCTGCTGCTTGACCGTCTTGCCGACCTGATACTCGGTGACGATAGATTCGTCCTTCTTGGTGCTGCCGGCGGCGGCCTGTTGTCCACCGTTGCCGCCGATTTCCGAGTTGTTGGTGATTTCCTCTTTGGTGGCCACCTTGGCCGACGGATCGTACACCTCTGTGATGGTGCTGACACTGTTCATATCGACCACGGCGCTGACGCGGACGGTGGCGCGGCCCGGCCCCAGGACCATCGTGAGCATGTCTTCGGCCTTCTTGACGAGGCCTTGTTCGACGCGCTCCTTGTAGTCGTGGACGGTGCCGGCGCCGGTGGCCAGCGTCGAATCGTTCTGACCGGAAAGGAGATTGCCCT
>CAZNSM010000471.1:0-1574 GCA_964575615.1 uncultured Pirellulales bacterium
CGCCCGAGCGGTTCAACGAGATCGTGCTCGACTTCCTCGACTCCCTGTCGGTCCAGGTCTCCGACGACGGCTCACCTGAAGCCCCCTGCCATCCCGCCGCCGGTCAAAGCACCGGCCTTGTGCGGTAGCCCTTGATTCTCGCTGCAACATAGCATAGAATGCAGGATAGGTTGTGCGGCAACTGGATCGCGGGCTCAGGACCGGCAACTTCTGCACGCAGTGCGACCGCAGATCGTGCTTCTCCGGGAATGCGGTTGTCTTTGACGTTGCGGCCGTCACAAGCCTCTGCGTGGTCTACGTTGTAGGCCGACGCGGGCGAGGATAGCAAAGGGAAAAACGATTGTTGAGGGAGCAACGCATGAAAAGGCCATCTCCGAAGATCGCTATCTGGCTGACGGTTCTCTGCTGGCTCCCGTTCGCCTTCGCTGTGGTGTTTCGAGCCCCAATGCTGCACGCTGAACGCGCCCAGGAGTATGTCTTCGCGCGCCTGATGGGAGCCGTGACACTCTCGGTTGTGGTGTGGGCCGTCTACGGCGTCCTGTGCGCCGTATTCGGATCGCGCCAAAAACTGAACACACCGGGTCCTGGTCAAAACCCCCACGGCGATCCCACGGCCTCAGATGTCGATACAGCTGTCTCGAAATTGACTGCCCTCTGCGGAGAAGTCTGCCGAGGAATCACAGACGTGTTTGTCCAGGGCAAGATCTGCGATGGCCTTGTCCCGGCAGAAGTATTTGCCTTTGGCATGGCGGTAGCAACCGAGACATACGAACTCTCTGTAAACGACCCTGCAAAAGCGCGGCCCATCCTCGACCGCTTTCACCTGGTTATGGGCACATCGTTCGGCGAGCAGCTGCTCTCCGAGCAAAAGCTGCGCGGAAACGACTCGAATGTGATTGCCGCGCACGAGCACTTGATGGACTTGTGCCGTGTTCGGTATCCGCTCTATCGCCAAGCGTACAGGGCGGATGTGCGCCAGCCAAACTCGATCTGGCGGCAGACGAGCACACTGCTGTTGAGCTACTTGCCAGGGGAACGCCTGCCCCCCCCGACAATCGAGACGTTTATGGTGCCGATCGGTCTGAAGGCAGCCCTGTGCTATGTGTCCGGTCTCAAGTACTTCAGCGACAGCCCGGCCTTCACATACAAAGAGTGATCTGCCAACGAGTGCCCCATTTGCGCTGGCGTATCGCCTCCAGGAGACTCATGTACTCCGCCCGCTGCCGCTCCTCCGTCGCGTGTACCGTACCCTTGATCTCCTGTTGGGTGGCACCGATACGGGCGAGTTCGCGCTTGAGTCTGGCGACGCAGTCGCGGGCGGGGCTGGTCTTTGCGCCGACCTCCTTGACGGCGGCAGTGGAGCCGACATCGGGTATCGGGTCGGTTGTCAGGAGCGGGCGCAGGTGCGGGTGCAGACGAGGTGGTAAAGGCGGCGGGTGTTGGGGCAGCGCTGCTCGACCTGCTCGGAAAGGCGGCGAAACAAGCCGACGTGATTCAGCGACAGCACCGTCTTGGTGATACGGACGCATCGCACGCAGGCGAACCGGCTGGGGACATCGACGACGTGGATGGCG
>CAZNSM010000472.1:0-1533 GCA_964575615.1 uncultured Pirellulales bacterium
ACTTCAAACTTGAAAGACGGCCTCATGGAAAGGACGAACAGACCCATGAAGAAACTCTTGCGGCTGTACTTCCAGACGTCTCTGATCCTGCGGATTCTTGGTGGCTTCCTCATCGGCTCGCTGATCGGCGTTCTGTTCTGGTACCTGTCCCGCTCGGGCGAGGCGACGATCTCGCAAGCCGTCGTCCCCTATGTCCTTCCCTTCGGCCAGGTCTTCGTTCACATGCTCAAGATGATCGTCGTGCCGATCATCTTCTTCTCCCTGGTGGTCGGCGCTTCGAGTCTGCCGATCAAGAGGTTTGGCCACATCGGGCTCAAGACCATCGGCTGGTATCTGGCAACGAGCCTCCTGGCGGCGGTCCTGGGGACGGGTCTGGCGTTGGCGCTGGACCCGGGGGCCGGCGCCGACCTGGACGCCTGGCGGAAGCTGGCCGATCTCAAGATGACCGAGGCCGGCGATGTTCCCGGCGTGCCGGGATCGGAGCAGGGCGCGCTCTCGCAGATCGTGCTGAACCTGTTCCGCAATCCGTTCGAGGCGCTGGCGACCGGCAATTTCCTGCCGATCATCGTTTTCGCCATCCTGTTCGGTCTGGCGATTCGCGTGCTGATCGAGGCCGGCGAGGCCCGTCAGATCAGGCGTCTGGAGGGCTTGATCGATTTGCTCGAAGCCAGCCGGGACGCGATGTTCAAGCTGGTCGACTGGATTCTCGAGTACTCGCCCATCGGCGTGCTGGCCCTGTCGATCGTCAACTTCGGGCTTTACGGCCCATCCATCGTCGGGCCCTACGTCAGTGTGACGCTGGGCGTCATCCTGGGCATCGCCGCGATGGTCTTCGTGGTCTATCCGCTGCTGCTGTGGGCGGTGACGCGTCACAATCCATTCGGCGTGCTCAAACGCATCAAAGAGCCGATGATCATGGCCTTCATCACGCGCAGCAGCGCTGCGACGCTGCCGGTATCGATCAAGACGGCCGAAGAGGAACTGAAGATACGAAACGAGTTGGCCAGCTTCTCGCTGCCCCTGGGTGCGACAATCAATATGGACGGCGTCTGCGTTCACCTGCCGATGTTCGCGGTGCTGGCGGCCAACCTGTTCGACGTCAAGCTGACGCTGGGCATGCTGGTGGTGCTGGTGATCACCACTGTGCTGTCGTCCATCGGCGCCGGAGGCGTCCCCGGCGGCAGCCTCATGCTGCTGTTCATCATCCTGGAAAGCATGGGCCTGGGCGCCGAGCAGGTGGCGGTGATCGTCGCACTGGCGCTCGGCATCAATCCCGTTCTCGACATGTTCGAGACGATGAACAACGTCACCGGCGATCTGGTCTGCTCCTATGCGGTCGCCACCAGAGAGAACCTGGTGGGAGCCGATTATTCCGGCTGGCCAGGTACGGGCGAATAATCATTCGCCCCTACCGTGCCGGCGCGTAACGACGGAGCCGCGTGGCTGAAAGACCGCCTCGGCGATTTTGAGCCGCAGCTCTCGCACGGTGCCTTTGTCGTGCGGATGCGCGCGATTGGTCAGGAGGATCACGTA
>CAZNSM010000473.1:0-1532 GCA_964575615.1 uncultured Pirellulales bacterium
CGGGGACGCCTTACCAATTTCGATCTTGAATTGAGTATGGTGTCCCTCGATTGCAGGACAACGGCAAACTCGTCACACCGCGCCTCCGACATCGCCGCTTTTGGTTTGCTGTCCTTCGAATTGCCCCACCCCAAGTCATGTCGCGGAGGCTTCCAGGCGGGACTTGGCCGCGCGTGTATGCGTAAGGTCAGGGGCTTCCTCCACCACGCAGATGTCTCCTTCGATCACTGCCCTCTCGAAGATCAGTTCGGCCTCAACGAAAAGGGCGCTGCTCTCGGCCTTGAGGTATCGCGCCGCCATTCGTGAGTAATCCAGATCGATCTCGACGCCGATGCTATTGCGCCCATACTTCAGCGCGGCCACCATCGTCGTGCCGGAACCACAGAACGGATCGAGGACCGTATCGCCGACAAACGAGAACATCCGGACGAGGCGACTGGCCAGCTCCAGTGGAAACGGCGCCGGATGGTGTCGCGTCGAGGCGCCCGGGATGTTCCAGATCTGCTGAAACCACTGGTCGAAATCCTTCTTCTCGATCATGCTCTCGCGTCTCTGCTCGGAACTGGGCTGCCGATACCCGCCTGGCTTACGCTGCATGAGGATGAATTCCATGTCGTTCTTGATGATGGCGTTCGGTTCGTACGGCTTGCCGAGGAACTTCGACCCGTTTGCCACCTCATAGGATGCGTTGGCAATCTTGTGCCAGATGATCGGATTGAGATTGTCGAAGCCGATCTTCCGGCATCGCACGGAGATGTCCGCGTGCAGCGGGAAGACGAGATGCCGGCCGAAGCGCCGTCTCGATACGCAGACATCGCCAACCACGCAGACGAGCCGGCCACCAGGGACAAGCACCCGGAAAACATGCCGCCAGACCTTCTCCAACTCGTCCAGGAACTGCTCGTAGTCATTGATGTGACCGAGCTGGTCTTCGTGCTCGTTGTACTGCTTGAGATTCCAATAGGGAGGCGACGTGACAACCAGGTGGACAGACTCATCCGCAAGGTAGGACAGCTCCCTTGCATCTCCGTGAATCAGCGTGTGTCGTGTCTTGGCCATATACCCTATCGGAAGCTGGAAACGTGCGCGACAAGCGATCGCGCGAACTGGACCAGGGAAATGTCTTCGGCGGGGACCCGGTACTCTCCCCGCAACCCCGTCTGGCGGTCAGACGTCAAGAAGGCTGTACTGCGGTAATGGCGTTCGAGAACGAGCTTTCGGCAGAAAAGCTCGTATCGCTTCATGTAGGAGGCATCCACAAACTCCGGAAACACGTGAAAATGAGGCTCTTTGACTTTGACGGGCCGCTGGGACGCCACGCAGTCTTCCAACATGAAGAAATAACCCAGAAACGGCTGAGGGCCGGGGTGAAAGACTCCTTCCCGGTACGCGGTCCAGAGGTCCAGAGCGCTGCCCATCGCCTCCTCGGTACGGTTGTTAAAATTGTTGCCAAAAGATGGGCCGACCTGCGACTTGGCCTCGATGGCCGCGATCAGAGTGCCGTCCCGGATGACCACCAGGTCCCATTCTTT
>CAZNSM010000474.1:0-1520 GCA_964575615.1 uncultured Pirellulales bacterium
GCGATCAGGATCCGGCTGTGGACGACGTAATCGAGCTGGGCGAAATCGACGTACTGCGTGTCGCCCAGGTACGTGACGATGGGAATCTCCACGGGATTGTCGATGGCGATCCCCTGCTTTTTGAGCTCGACGATCTGCGGGCCGGTCAGGCCGGCGTACTCGGCCTTGAGCTTCTTGCGCTTCTCCAGGACGGTGAAGCCCACCGAGCCGGCGGTGTGCTTGGTGGGAAAGGCCCGGGCGAAGAGGTTGGGCTTGATCGCGTACTCATCGCCCGGCCGCACGCCCACGAGCTGCGCGGGAATGCGGTTGCCGTCGAGCCGGCCCCAGGAGTCGAGGATCTCCTCCATCGTCCGGATCAGGTTGGCCGGCGCCAGGATCGTGCCGGGCGCCATCCCGCAGAACTTGCGCTGCGAGAGGTAATAGGCGAACCCCGCCGCATGGTCCATGTGCCCGTGCGTCAGCAGGACGTGGCCGATGGGGATGATCTGGTCCGGGGCCTTGCCCACGTCGAAGCAGACGTCGAGCTGCGGCAGCGCGATCACCGTCTCCTCGCCGGCCACCGAGTAGCCGAGGACCGCCAGATCGCCGAGTTGTATCTCTGACAGGTTGTGACTGGACATTCGAATTTACGAATTACGAATTATGATTTACGATTGAATCGCGTTTAAGACACACGAGGCCAGATGGTAAATCATAAATCATAAATCGTAAATCCAAAACCGTGCCCGACAAACGAGAACATCGAGGACCGCATCCGTCCGACGCCACGCTGTTCGCCGCCGACAAGGCGCCGGCGCTGCGCGAGGCGCTGGCGGATTTCTCGCTGCTGCTGAGCAAGGGCTATGCGGACAAGAGCGCTTTGAAGCTCGTGGGCGACCGCTTCGGCCTGACGCAGCGGCAGCGGCTGGCGGTGATGCGGTCGGCCTGCTCCGATGCGCAGAGGCAGTCGCGGCTGTCGCGCCGGGTCGAGATCGACGCGCTGTCCGGCCGGATGCTGGCGATCGATGGATACAACCTGCTGATCACCATCGAGGCGGCCCTTAGCGGAGGCCTGATCTTTCGCGGCCGCGACGGCTGCTTCCGAGACCTGGCCAGCATCCACGGCACCTACCGCAAGGTCGAAGAGACGATCCCCGCCCTGACGCTGATCGGCGCGTTCCTGGCCGATCTCGGCATCGCGGAGGCCCTGTGGCTGCTCGACAGCCCCGTCTCCAACAGCGGCCGTCTCAAGACCCTGATTGAGGAACTGGCCCAAGACCACCGCTGGCCCTGGACTGTCCGCCTGTCACTGAATCCCGACGCCGAGCTGCGAGGTCAGTTCACAGTTGACAGTTCTCCGTTCCCAGCCCGCCGCCAACTGGCAACTGAAAACCGTCAACTGCCTCCCATCGTCGTCACCACCGACAGCGTCGTCCTCGACGCCTGCGGCCAATGGACCAACCTCGCCGCCGAGATCATCACCCGCCGACTCCCCGCCGTCACGATCATCGACCTGGCCCGTTCGTAGTGTGCTCGTAAGA
>CAZNSM010000475.1:0-1510 GCA_964575615.1 uncultured Pirellulales bacterium
GAGGCTGGTACTCTTTGAGGTCGAAGGACTGGCGGACGATCGCGCGGGCCTCGTCGATGCTCTGGAGCCGGCCGGTGGCGATCGCCTGCATCAGGATGTTGCCGCTGGCGGTTGCCTCGATCGGCCCGGCGACGATTCGCTTGCCCGTCGCGTCGGCGGCGAACTGGCACAGCAGCTCGTTCTGGATCCCGCCGCCGACGATGTGGAGCACGGCGATGGCATTGCCCGTGACGTCCTCGATGGCTTCGAGAGTCCGTCGATACTTCATCGCCAGGCTCTCGAGGACCAGGCGCACCATCTGTCCCTTGTCGGTGGTGGTCGGCTGGCCGGTCTGCGAGAGGTACTTGTTGATGCGCGTCGGCATGTCGCCCGGCGCCAGAAACTCGCTCCAGTCGCAGTCGATATATCCGAAGAAGGGCCTGGCCTTCGACGCCAGGTCGGTCATCTCGCCGTAGGAGAGGTCCTGTCCCTGCCGCTGCCATTGCCGTTTGCATTCCTGCACGAGCCACAGACCCATGATGTTCTTCAACAGGCGGATTGTGTTCTGCACGCCGCCCTCGTTCGTAAATCCGTAGCCGAACGTCTTGTCGTCGATGATGGCCCTGGGAATCTCGACGCCCATCAGGCTCCAGGTGCCCGACGAGAGATAGGCCCAGTCGCTCCCGGTCCCTGGCACGCCGAGCACGGCCGAAGCGGTGTCGTGCGAACCGACCGCGATGACCGGGATCTTCCCGCAACCGATCTCGCGGGCAACCTTGTCGGTCAAGGGTCCAACCACGGTGCCGGGCATGACGATCTCGGGCATGATCTCCATCGGAAGGCCGAGCTTCTCGAAGATCGCCTTGGACCATCGGCCGGTCGCCATGTCCATCATCTGCGAGGTGCTGGCCAGGGTGTATTCGCCGAAGGCCTTGCCGCAGAGGAAATACGAGAACAGGTCGGCCATGAAGATGAGCTTCTTCGTCTTGGCCAGGGCGGCCGAGCCGGCCAGACGCATGGACAGAACCTGATACAGCGAGTTCAACTGCATGAACTGAATGCCGGTGTTTTGGTAGACGTCCCGCTTGGGCATCAGCTCAAAGGCCTTGTCCATCATGCCGTTGGTGCGGCTGTCGCGGTAGTGATAAGGGGCCTCGATGAGCCGGCCGTCGTCTCCGATCAGGCCGAAGTCAACGCCCCAGGTGTCGACGCCGATGCCCAGCGGCTCGCCTCCCGCCTTCCTGGTGGCCAGACCGATGCCCGTCTTGACCTCGTTCAGCAGGCGATCGAAATCCCATCGCAGCGAGCCATTCACGTCAACAGGCCCGTTGCTGAAGCGATGCAGCTCTTCGAGGTGCAACTTCCCGGCGGCCATCGTCCCGAGCATGACGCGCCCGCTTTCGGCGCCGAGGTCCACGGCGATATAGCTCGCTGTCTCCGACATCTCCGACTCCTGATCTCATGCTCCATCGAACGGCCGATGGCAGAACCAGACACGGACACGCAGTCGGATGGTCCTGCTACGCAGTGC
>CAZNSM010000476.1:0-1500 GCA_964575615.1 uncultured Pirellulales bacterium
GATTGGTTTAGGGTGGGACGCACGTAAGGCTGTAGGCCATAGGCTGGAGGCTGGAGGGATTCCTCCGGTCTGCCGCCTACAGTCTCCGGCCTGTAACGCACGGGCGGATCGGAACGGTCAAGGAAAGGTGAAAGAGATGAGTGGACGAGGCAGGAACCTGATCGGGTGCGGCGTTTTGGGCTGTGCGGTATTGGCGATACTCGGCGCGGCGACTTTTGGCCAAGGCGATGGCGTCAGGGAGGTTTCGTATACGGTCGATCCGGGGCAGGTGCTGAACGGGATCGACGCGAAGGTCTACGGGCACTTCTTCGAGCACATCTACCACTCGGCCAACGGCGGGCTGTGGGGCGAGCTGGTCTGGAATCGCAGCTTCGAGGAGAACACGGCGGGCCGCTGGTCGGTCGAAGACGGCCAGCTCGTCCAGGCCGGCTCCGGCACGGACCTGCGGCTGGTCTTCGGCGACCGGACGTGGACCGACTACGAGTACACGCTCGAAGCCATGAAGACCGGCGGGGCCGAAGGTTTTCTCATCCTGTTCCGCGCCGCCAGCGACCGGGCGTATTACTGGTACAACCTCGGCGGCTGGGGCAACCTCAGGCACCAGTTGGAAAAAGGCGTCGGCGGCGGCCGCCGCACCGTAGGCCGGGCCGTCGAAGGCAAGATCGAGACGGGCAGATGGTACTCGATTCGCGTCCGTTGCGAGGGCAACCACTTCCAGGTCTGGCTCGACGGCCAGCAGGTGCTCGACTATACCGACGAGCGCTCTCCGCACCTGTCCGGCCAGGTGGGCGTCAGCACATGGTCCACGCAGGCGAGGTTCCGCAACTTCAAGGTCACGACGCTCGACGGTAAGATGCTGTACGAAGGTCTGCCTTCACTGGGCGATGAGGCCTTCGGCGCCAAGCACTGGAGCATCGTCGGCGGCGGCAAAGCCAGCATCGAATCCGACGATCCGCTCAACAGCCACTACTGCGTCCGGATTGACGCCTCGATGGGCGAAACGATTCTGGCGCAGGATGAGTTCAACATCCGCAAGGACGAAGTCTACACCGGCTCGCTGTGGGCTCGTGGCCAGGCGTCGGCCGGCCTGATCGTGCGACTCGCTGATGATGCCGACAGAACCATCGCCGAGCAGAAGCTCGACGCGCCGGGAAGTGCCTGGAAGGAGCTGAGGTTTGAGTTACATCCGAAGGTCTCCGACGCCAACGCGACGTTCCAGGTCTATGTATCCGGCGGCGAGGTCTGGATCGATCAGGTGAGCATGATGCCGCAATCGTGGCAGACAGCGGGGGGCTTCCGTCCCGACCTGCTGAAGGCCGTCGCGGAGATCCGGCCGCCGATCATCCGCTGGCCCGGCGGCTGCTTTGCCTCCCCCTACCGCTGGAAGGACGGCATCGGCCCGCAGAGCAAGCGCGGCGTCACGCCCCGCGAGCTGTGGGACGACCTGGACATCAACAGCCTGGGCACGGACGAATTCATCGCGCTGTGCCGCAAGGTGGG
>CAZNSM010000477.1:0-1500 GCA_964575615.1 uncultured Pirellulales bacterium
CGGGTCGGAGTAGCCATGGCTTTTCTAACCTTCAACTACCGATGGGACATCCTCCTATTCGGTGATCAGCATCCAGGACGAGAAGGGTCTGACGGTTCAGGAGCAACGGGTGGACCATGCCTTCCCGGAGTTGTTTGAGAGGCTGTTCAGGGAGTATCGCGAGCCGGTGGCCGTAGTCTATGAATCCACGGTGAACTGGAGTTGGCTCTACGACATCCTCGGGCCGCTCGAGAACGTCTCGTCGATCACGCTGGCCAATCCCTTCAAGGTGCGGCTGATCGCCGAGGCCCAGATCAAGACCGACAAGATCAGCGCCCGCGCGCTGGCGACGCTGCTGCGACTGAACGTCGTCGTGCCGGCCTGTCATATTCCCGATCCCGAAACGCGGCGTCGCAAGGAGGTGCTCCGTCAGCGGTCGTACTGGGTCAAGACGCGAACCGCCCTACGATGTCGCGTGCACAAGATTCTCGGCAATCAACACGATCTGTCGATGCCGCAGGTGACGGACCTGTTCGGTCGAAAGGGAAAGACCGCCCTGGAGAAGGCCCTCCTGCCCGAACCCGACCAGAGCCTGCTTCAGCAGAACCTCAAGGTCCTGGACGCCCTCGACGAGCAGATTGCCGGCGACGAGCGACTGATCCGCAAAGAGGGCAAGACGGATCGCGCGGTCAAGGTTCTCTCCAGCATGCCGGGGATCGCCTTGATCCTGGCCAATGTGATCGCGACGGAGACCGACGGGATCGCGCGGTTCGGCGACGCTCAGCACTACACCAGCTACAGCGGCCTGTCCCCGACGGTCCACAGTTCCGGCGGCAAGACCCGTACCGGCCGCATGGTCCCGCAGTGCAATCGCTGGCTCAAATGGGCGTACATCGAGGCCGCCTGGGTGGCGGTGGGCTGCTCAGCCTACTTCGGAGGTCTGTACCGTCACCACCGCGACCGCGGCAAGCAGGCGAACACGGCGATCACGATTGTGGCCCGACGGACGTGCCGTATTGCGTACCAGTTGTTGACAGAAGACCGAATGTACAAGGAGCTTCCCTTTTCCCCGGCTGCTCTCCGTAAGGGGTGACGGCAAGCGTCTTGGGTCAGTTTAGAGGGCCGGGGATCTGACCGTTCGTGTGTCGGTGAGCGACTGAGAGAAGACTGATTCTGAATCGTTCGAGCGGACGAGAAGGAAGGGAACCCATAAGGGGAACGCGCTTGACAATGCCTTTCAGAGAAGCCCTTAAAATACGAATTAAGGGCTCTGCGGCTGCCATCCGGCCAATCGGGCCAGGCAACTCGGGGGACAGCATACTCATTTGGAGGGGCTTGGCGGCTTCGACTTCGTCGTCGCAGCCGGGTCACTGCTTCCTGGTTCGGCGGAAGACCGCTGACGTGCGAAGAGTGTGAAGGGTGCGAAGGGGGACGGGGGCGACGGGCGGGACGCTGCTTCAGGGCGGTGGCGGGCAGCACGAAGCAGGCGGAGAAGCCTGGTCACAAATCCAGTGCGAAGCT